>JBHIBD010000073.1:0-10146 GCA_046758865.1 Candidatus Brocadiales bacterium
CCTCTGCCTGTGACTGGACCTTCGCCCGGCCATTCTGTCATTGCGAGGGACAGAGTCCCGAAGCAATCTCCTGTGTGCTCACCAGATTTTCGCCCAGGCGAATCCGCCTTTGGCGTGACTTCGCTTTGCTTAGAATGACACATGGTATTGAGATAACTCTTGCATAACTCTCCCTTAGTCGGCATGGCCGTGCTCAAGCATTTTCTTCTGAATCTCTGACTTCAGGTAGAAGCTTCCCTTGGTGACTACTTCATCCCCTTCATTTAAACCTTCCAGGACCTCCACCTGTCCGTCAAATTCTCTCCCTACAAACACCTCTTTCATCTTATAGGCGTAGTTGCCGAGGGCCACGAAGACCGTTTTCTTGCCCTCGTAGCTCTCGATGGCGGAGCTGGGTATAATAAGTCTTTTGTGGCCTGGAACGGTCTCTCCCATGATTATCTTTGCAGTAACAAACATGCCGGGCTTCAGCTTTCTTTCACTGTTATCAACCTCCACCCGTACCTTTACTGTGCGGGTGCGCTCGTCTATTACGTCGCTTATGTAGGTAATATGGCTATGGAAATAGGTGTCAGGGTAGGCTGATACTGAGACCTTTACCTCTTGCCCGATGCTTATCTTGGCAAGGTCTTTTTCGTATATGTCCAGGATAATCCAGAGCACCTGCAGGTCGGCAATGGTAAAGAGATGGGCCGACATGTCCTGCATCTCTCCAAGGGCTATGTGCTTTTCTACTACCGTTCCGTCAAATGGGGAGAGCAGTGGAAAGGTAGTGATGGAGTGGGTCTGAGATTTCAGGGCCAGTACATCCTCTTCCTTCAGGCCGAATAGGTGTAGTTTATTCTCCGCAGCCTCGTACTCTGCCTTTGCCTGGAGGTAGGCCGACTTGGCATTCAACATCTCCCTCTCAGAGGAGACCTTCTTTTCCCAGAGCATTTTCTCCCTCTCATAGTTGGCCTTGTTTACTGACACTCTGGTCTTGCTGGCGAAATATTCCGAGACGGCATTACCTAGCTCCACGCTGTCGAGCAGGGCAAGTCTCTGACCCTCTTTCACCTCGTCTCCAAGGTCGGCAAATACGGCTACCACCCTGCTAGGCACCCGTGGCCCTACGTGAAAGACCCGGTTGGCGTTAAACTGTATCTCTGCGGTGGCACGGATGTATCTTTCGGGGGTCTGGGGGGTTATCTTTACTGTCTCAATACCCAGGATGTCGTGACTTTCCTTGCTTATCTTGATGACGCCTTCGTGTTGCTCTTCATTCGCGTGCTTTATAGGTACCTTGTGTACCTTTTTCTCAAGCCCTTCCTCAACAGCGTCTTTCGACTCTGCTTCCTCGGTCTTGAACAGGTCACAAGAGAGGCTGGAAGCAACTATTAGCGTGAAAATTAGTGCAAGAAGAAATTTTGGTATCGTCATAATATTATTGCCTTTACTTTATTATGCTGGTAAACGACGCCCTCTCTAACTCCACAAGGGCCTTGTAGTGGCCCAAGAGGGCCTCAAGATAAGACACCTTTGCCTCTAAGAGGTTATTTTGCAGGAGGAGGAACTCAATAAAACTCACCTTACCTTCTAGATAGGTGAGTTCATTAAGTTCAAGGCTGTCCTCCACCTCCGAAAGGATTCCCTCATACACACCCAGACCATTCTGAGCAGAGAGAAAGGTCTGGTAGGCGCTTTCTAGTTCCTGTCTTATCTGTAAGACCTTTCCCTCTATATTTATCCGTGCCGCATCTCGTTGGGCACGGGCCCCCTGCAGCTCTGCCTGCTTTCTATCTATAATAGGCAGCGGGATAGATATGGCCCCACCCGCTATCCGATTAAAGCCGTCCTCCCTTGCCACAAAACCAGAGAGTATGGGGTTGGGTATCCTCTGTGACTTTATTAGATTTATCTTGCGTTTTATCCTCTCCTCTTCCAGCTCCAGGGCCTTGAGGTCCGGTCTGTGTTTTTGGGCCGTTTCCATGAGCTCATGCAGTTCTACCTGGACTTTCGTGTACTTCAGCTCCCCTGTTATATCCAAAGGGTAGTCAGAGGAAAGCCCCAGTAGGAGTCTTACGTTCGATAGACTGGACAGATATTTGCTCCTGGCATTGAGGTAATCATTTTTTGCCTTTGCATGTTGTATCTCTATGCTGTTTACTTCCAGAATCGTGGCCGCACCAGCCTCGTACTTTGTGCGAAAGGCCTTCAAGAGCTTGTCGAAAAGCCTCTGGATAATGTCCCTGAGTTCTAACACCCGTTTGAGGGCCAGCACCTCATAGAAATTTCCTTTCACCCTTGAGGTGATTTCCCACTCTAGGGTCTCAATATCGGCCCTTACCTTCTCAATATTTTTCTTGGCTACGGATATGCCCTTTCCCCTCTGGCCAAATATCTGGACCTCTTGAGACAGGTTTATCTCATAATCATTGTGGACCACGTTGTCCCTGGTGTTATATCTGTTATCAACAAAGCTCCCGATTACAGGATTGGATGGCACAATCAAGGAGGCCTTCGTCAGGTCACCCCTTGCCTCATCTAGCCTCTTTCTGAAGGCAGCGAGTTCACGGTTATTCTCCAGGGCCATGCTGACGGCCTGTTCGAGTGTTATAGCCTGGGCGCCCGCTGATTCCCCCGGATGCGCCATAGCTATCAGAAAAAAGGCAAACAATAAAATAAGCCCTGTTTTCACCTTATGTGACACTTTTTGACTCCTTTAGATGAGATTTAAAAGAGATTTTAGGCCGGTGATACGGAATCTACACAGGCTTACCGTATCCCGACATTACCCCTGTGGAAGATGGTTCAACAGTGAGTCTTCAGGTTAATAGATAATTTGGCCTAAAGATTCTCAGGTGGGTGAAATATGGTATCTGGTAAGAGGTTGCTGAGGGCGATGCGTTCAAACACCACCGCCGCCCCGCAGTCATCAGACACAGAGAAGGAAAGATTTTGGCTGGTTTCGTTTGTAAAGCTGTGGGAAAGGACGCAACACTGGGGACAATGGTGAGTCGGCTCAGATGTATTGACGGGACAGTGGTGGTCAGTGTAAGGGTTGTCAGTGCAGACATCAATGGCGAACGCCCCTCCCTCATGGGGCATTGCCACCTCCGGCAATGTGATAAGGAGGATGGCCATCCCTACAATCAGCCGTAATATGGGAAGATTTTGCAGAAAACTCTCGCCTTTCACTTGACGCACCTCTCTGGCCCCTTGTGCCTCTAAGTTGGTAAGCATAAGAGGTTAAGCGAAATTTACCTAATGAGAAACCATCTGTCAAGTACAAATTTCCCATTATCTTGCGGAGCGCAATCGTATGATGTCATGAAAAAGCTAGCCCCCGAGTCTGTTAAGCACAATGGCTCCTCTGCAAAAACAGTCTTTCAGAGGCCTCATGGCATCCACATTGCACTATTTTATTTTAAGGCTTTACAAGGATTCCGGTATATCACTGAGGGGCCAATACGGATAGAATATGAGATTCTCAGTGTCTCCGTAGCGCCTTTACAATACTAAATTTACAAAGGACGTTGAGGGAAGGCCCTTTACCTTTACACAGGCACTGTTCTACCGCCTTTTCCTCTAAACGTCCCCAAGCTACGTCTTTTGTGGCCTAGCTACAAAATTTGTAGGGTAGGTGACGTACGCCATCAGTGTGCGCCATACCATGGGACCGCAGGATGCAGGTCTTCAGACCTGCCATATAGGACGAAGAAATAATTGAAATATAAAATTGAGCAACCTAAAATCAATCCATGAAAGGTGTTGATAAGCTATCATCATGCATTAAATTAGGATGAGATATAAAATCACCTCAAAATCTGGTTTTACCCTGATAGAGATTATAACGGTCCTGGCCATTGTCGGCATACTCGGGGCCACCATAACGCCACTGGTCTTCATGACCCTGCACACCCAGAGGGAAGGGGATACTATTGCCGAGCTCAAAGAGCTAAAGAAGGGAATTCTAGGCAACCCAGTGATAATAACTAAAGAGGTAAGGACCGACTTCGGATACATAGGCGACATGGGCAGCATTCCCACCCAGATAGAAGACCTGTACCAAAAAGGCACCCAGCCTGCCTTTGCCTACGATGCCACAAAACAGACCGGCGCCGGCTGGAAGGGGCCCTACATAGACCCGTCGCTCGTCGAGAATCTTGCCAGCCTGAAGCTGGATGCCTATGGAAATGAATACACCTATAGCACAACACCGTTCACAGACACCACTGTTGGTGTAACCGTATTGGCAAGTATTACCAGCAAGGGATCAGACGGCACCACTGGTGGAGGAGATGACCTGAACGCCTATACTTACGAGCCCGAGGCCTTCTCTACAGTACATGGCATTGTGGTAGACGAGCAGGGAAACAGGGTACCTTCGGTAACGGTAAAGATGAACTACGCCTCTGGCGGCACACTGGTCACGGCAGCGACCACTTCAGACTCAACCGGCCACTACCAGTTCACGAATATCCCTTACGGAAACCGAAGCATAACCGTGGAGCCATGGCTCGTATATGCCGCCGATAGTGCGGAAGTGTTCGGCAAAGACATGGATCGCGTCAGGTTCAAGATAACGAACCTCTCTGCAAATGACATTTCCATCACCTCCTTTAAGGCGGAATACACCATAGTACCAGCCGCATATTATGAGCGGTTGGATATAGGAGGAATCACAGTCTACGATAACGCAACTTCGAGGCTTGCGAGTGGTGACACGGTGACGTTCTCGGCCATAGTTATCCCGGGCAGCGGTGCGGTCACCACGGGTAAGACCTTCCCCGCCCGCGTCCAGTCACCCCTGACGCGGGTAGAAGACCTGGATATTGGAAGCGGTGCGAGTAAGGGGGGGAGCATAACAATAGAGATGAGAAATTTTGTTGACAATCCGAGTGTTGGAGGAACCAAGATAAACATGGCAGGCGTAAGATTTGTAATAACCTTTAGCGACGGCTCCAAGGTGGTGTTTTCGCCATCGGCATGAAGAGAAGGAAGACGTCTGGTACGGAGACCAGACGCTACAAAAAGAGGGCGTAGATGCAGCGTCCGTTCTCCGCAACCGACGTACCGTTCCATATCGGACGCTGTGTAAGGGAAACCGAAGATGAAATGTTCTGGAAACGGGTTTACACTCATTGATGTCATTATAATACTGGCAGCACTCGGTATATTACTGGGGACCATGATCCCCCTTACCATACAATTAATGAACAAAAAGCGAGAGACACAGACCATTGATGAACTGGACAGGCTCAGGATAGCCGTGACTGGAAACCCGGTAATAACCATCTACGAGGCGAGGGCACAGTTTGGATACGTGGGCGACATGGGCAACCTCCCTACAAGCATAGAGGACCTCTACAAGAAGGGCGGACAGTCTGCCTTCAGCTTTAACACCACAAAGAAGGTAGGGGCCGGCTGGGACGGACCATATATCGACCCAAAGATTGTGGAACATATTGAAACCCTGAAGACGGACGCCTTTGGAAATGACTATGATTACACCACCACACCCTTCACAGATTCCACTACAGGAGCAACGGTGGAGGGAAGGATTAGGAGTAAGGGAAAGGACGGCACCTCGGCCACGTCTGATGACCTCAGCCTGGACTTCTTCAGCAGCCAGGTAAAATCGAAGGTCTCTGGCGTCATAAAAACCGAAGAAGGCGACGGTGTGAGTGGTGCCACCGTCACCATGAACTACCCCAACAACGGTACACTTGTTTCCACAAGCACGACGACAGACTCCGCAGGTTTTTACACATTTGATGACATCCCCTACGGCAACCGAAGCGTTACAGTAGAACCCAGGCTCGTCATTGAAGCAAACAGTGCCTTGGCAGTTGGTACACAGGACCGGGACGTAAAATTCACTGTTACGAATTGCTCCAATTCTGACATAAACATAACCTCATACAAGGCAGTATATTCTTCATCCCCCCAAGCCTTTTACACAACACTAATAGTAGGGGGAACCACGGTTTATAACAGCTCTTCTCCGAGGCTTGGAAGTGGGGACGCGGCGACCTTTACTGCACAAACAGTGGGTGGCGGTATTGAGGGCCCAAACACCGTGCCGATACAAGTCCAGTCGCCTGCAACAGAGGTGGGCGATATAACCATTGGCACCCTGGGTGGGGGAGCCAGTATACTGATTGAGATGAATGAATTCATGGATGCACAGACAGGCAGCGCAGCTAATGTCGATATGACTGGAGTTTCTTTTACAGTCACATTTAACGAGGGGTTGAGTGACGAGTCGGTTGTCAGTTTTACGACGGTTTCACTATAGGTGAGTTATTGTGGCGTCCTAACTCCGTATCAGACGCATGAAATAAACGCCGGGTGTAGAGTCCCGACGCTACAAGGAAATTATGATGTATGAGACCTCTGAAAAATGCAAGACAAAGCAGTCATTGCGAGGAGCGAAAGCGACGAAGCAATCTCGTAAGTGGTTTGCACTAAAAAACATGAGATTGCTTCGCTTCGCTCGCAATGACAGCGCTGTCTCTAGTTTGCAGAGGTCTCTGTATGTGAATAAAAAAGGCGGTTTTACCCTCATAGAGATAATTGTGGTCATAGGGATAGTCGCCGCAATTGCAGGGGCCATGACACCACTTACCATAAAGATGATAGGTGCCCGCCGGGAGCAGGCGGCCAGGGGGGAGCTTGATACTATAAAAAAGGCCATTATAGGTGAGGCAAGGGCTACGAAACACGGCGAGGAATTCACCTTCGGTTTTGTGGGTGATATAGGCAATGTACCTGCCAGCCTGGACCGGCTGAAGACGATAGGCACCCTGCCCGCTTTTTCGTTCGACACCACCAAGAAAATGGGCGCCGGGTGGAACGGGCCCTATATCATGGAGAAATTCGGCGGCGATTTTAAACTCGACCCGTGGGGCACCGAGTACTCCTATTCTACCACCCCCGGTACAAACACAGACCTTGGGGTAGATTATCTGGCCACGATTACCAGCGCAGGCCCTGACCGCACCTCAGGCACGTCAGACGACCTGAGCGTCCAGTTACTGGAGCCGGAAGTGCGTTCTGACATGGCCGGTTATGTCAAGGACAAATCGGGCAACGGTGTTACAGGTGTTGCAGTGACCATAAACTATCCCTCTGGTGGCAACCTAACTACTGCATCGGATACAACGGATGATGAGGGACTCTATGAATTCACAGACATCCCCATAGGGGACCGTACCGTTACCATAGACCCCAAGTTACTCTACAAGCCTGCCACGGCTGAGACCTTGACATCGGATAGAGATGACGTGATATTCCAGATAGAGAATTTCTCTGGGAATGACATCGCCATATCATCCATAACGGCGGAATATACGATAAGTCCTACCGCCTATTACGAGGAGGTGTTAATAAACAGCGTAACCGTCTTTACCTATATCACCACCAGGCCAGGGAGCGGCACCATTGTCACTTTTGCCCCCGTTACCGTATCGAGAAGCACTGTAGCCAAGAAACCGTATCTGGCGCGTGTTCAGGCCAACAGGGTGGAGACACCGGACATAGTAATAATGAGGCTCGCTGCGGGTGGTAGCGTTACCATAGAACTGCGGAACTTCAGGGATGTGGCATCAGGCATTGCTAACATCGTGGATATGACGGGGATACCATTTAAGATAACATTTAGTGACGGTTCCGTGGTAAGATTTACCCCAATTAAAGAGAGCTGAGCAATAGACATCAGGTGCGGAGACCGACGCTACAAAACACTTTTTCCCCTCCCTTGATGGGAGGGGTCAGGGGAGCGCTTGCTCTTCTCCTTGTAGCGCCCGACCCCCGTATTTATTATTTTTTGTAGCGTCCGATCTCCGCATCGGACGTGAAGAAAGACGTCGGGTGCAGAGACCCGACGCTATAAAGATTGTATTTAAGATCATGAAAAACAAACAAAATACATATAAAACCTTTGGAAAGGGCCGTTCCCTTCGCTTAAAGTTATTTAACTACTCTGAACCATACAGGGCCTATTTTCTGACCCTCTGTGCCAGCAACAAAGAGAAATATTTCTCTAATGACAGAGTATGTTCAAAAATATTGGCTTCTCTAAAATCCGCTTGCAAACAAGGGCAGTATCACCTGCTTGCTTATTGCATAATGCCCGACCATCTCCACGTACTTGTCCACGGTGGGGAGAAACCCAAGGATTTGAGAACATGGGTTAGGGATTTCAAGAAGTACACCACCTACATGTGCAGAGACGAAATAGAAGTAAACAAATTGTGGCAACGGGACTATTATGAACACATTGTTCGAAAGGATGAGGACATTTTGAAAAAAGCTGAATACATTGTAAATAACCCTTTAAGAAAAGGTATAGTATGTAGAAGGGAGGATTACAAGTGGCAAGGCCTCTTTACCTGAGAAAGACGTCGGGTACGGAGACCCGACGCTACAGAAGAATTTTGTTGTAGCGTTTATCCTTCTCATGTAGCGCCCGACCCCGTATTTATTATTTTTTGTAGCGTCCGATCTCCGTATCGGACGTGTGACGAGATTAGAAAACAAAAATGCCTAAAGATATCATGAAAAATTGGCCCACTCAGGTAACCGGATACCTCTGCAAAAGTCGTCCCAATACCATGTGTCATTCTGAGCGAAGCGAAGAATCTAGTATTTCGGAGATTCTTCGGTCATTTCACTCCCTCAGAATGACAATTGCACAGAGTTTTCCAGAGATCCCAACCGAGCACCTGCCCCATATGGGATTGAAGCTCCATCCCCAACCTGCAAGGTCTAGGAACGGGTTTACTTTCCTCACTGTCATAATAGTGCTTGCCATGCTCGGCATCGCGGCCGGTGTAGCGGTACTCTTCAGCACCCAGCTACTTGATATCCGCCGTGAGAGGATGAGTCGGGACAAGCTGGAGGAGCTCAAGCAGTCCGTTACTGGAAATACACGGATTGTCATTAACGATGGCAGGGCGGACTTCGGCTATATCGGCAATATGGGAAGCCTGCCCACGAGTCTTGAGGACTTATACAAAAAGGGCTCCCAGCCGGCCTTTGTCTTTAATAGCACCAAGGATGTGGGAGCGGGTTGGAAGGGTCTCTACATTCCGCCCCTTATATTGGAACACCTTGACAGTCTTAAAATGGACGCCTTTGGAAGCGACTATGATTATTCCACCACCCCATACACGCGTTCAGACGGCGAGGTGGTATCGGCCAAGATAACCAGTAAAGGTGCAGACGGTAATCTGGGTACCTCTGACGACAGATTCGTGGAGATTCTCAAGCGAGAGATATTCGCCACCGTCACAGGCCAGGTGACTGATTCAGGTGGCATTGGGCAACAGGGTAAATCAGTGACTCTCAATACACCTGAAAATGGGGTGCTCACTACCAAATCCACAACGACTGATGTGAACGGCAACTACTCCTTCTCAGACGTGCCATTCGGGGTCAGGAGTATAGAGGTAGCAACCGGCGGCGGCGGTCCCACCGTGATAACTTATGTAAGTGGCACTGCCGAGGCAGTTGGTGGTGGCAACCGCGACGTGGTATTTGATATCACTAACTTGGGGCAAAATAACATAACCGTAACCAGTTTGAAGGCGGAATGGCCCTCCCCCATAGCCTACTACGAAGGGATTCTCTGGGGAGCCACTACGGTCTGGGATTACAGCGTGGACGGTGGAGGGGTTAGGGGGGGCAGTGGAGAGACAAAGACATTTTCATCATCGCAGACCATAAGTGGCATGGGAGCCGGCGGCCCAGTATTGGAGATATTGCGCGTAGAAGAGCCTTCAACAACAGCCCCAACTGTAATAGTCCCGGCGGGGGAGACCGTGACGATAACGCTTGATGATTTCAGAACAAATCAGACGGGCGGCGGGGGGCCGGGCGTTGATATGGGCAACGTTAACTTTACCATAACCTTCAGTGACGGCTCGATAATAACCTTTACCACTGCACCATGACCTGCGTTTATTATTTTTCTGTAGCGTCCGATCTCCGTATCGGACGTGGAGAAAGACGTCTGGTGCGGAGACCGTTCGGCTGAGTCCTCAAGCGGACAGGCCTAAAGGTCTGTCCCTACGACTACCTGTTCTTCCCTCCCCCTTGACGGGGGAGGGTTAGGGTGGGGGTGAATAGTAAGGAAATTATTTATAACACCCTCCCCTAGCC
>JBHIBD010000074.1:0-10020 GCA_046758865.1 Candidatus Brocadiales bacterium
TGGGGACGTAGCTCAGTTGGGAGAGCGCGGCACTCGCATTGCCGAGGTCGGGGGTTCGAATCCCCTCGTCTCCACTTATTTTACACTACAGTGTCCGCATGCTCATCCAGTGGCCATCTTTGTATCGTCGATGAGCCGGCGTGCCTTCTCTCTGAGGTCCAGGGCAAAGGGGTCATTGGACTTAATGCCTGCTTCCACACGGTCGAGGATGTCGTAATATAGGTTCCACGCCTTCTTCTCCTTCTCGTATTTTTCTCTTACACTCCTTCCGTCCTTGCCTGAGAGGTCATGTATGGTGGCGCTTAGTCTCCTGGAGCCAAGCTCCATAATTTCGAGTCCCTTGTGTGCATCTTCTTCCCTGTCTGAGGCAAAAAAGGAGGCGGCCTTGAGTGAAAGGCGGAGATACACGAGGGTCAAGGGGAGATGACTTACAAAGCTGCCTGTAAAGGGATCTATAATTTTCTTGATACGGTCCACACCCCACGGCAGCGACCGTGCATAGTAGGAGAATAGCAAGAATCTTTGATAGTCACCCACCAGCTTACCTATGGCGGCAGCGCGCACGGCATCGCCGGCAAAGGACTCCTTATCGTGTCTCATAAACAGCCCATCCTTATGTGCGTAACGAAGGGCCGGCTCCTGCCCTTGCGAGAACAGGACGGAGAGGAGATAGGCCTGGTCTTCTGCCCTTCCTACAAATGCAGGGGTAAAGGGGCGGTATTTCCTCAAGGCGTCTATAAGAATCCCGCTGGTTCCACCTGTCACATGTATCCTGTGGATGCATGAGCCGATGCCGTCAACTCCGACATCTCTGTCGGGGTATCTTGTCATCATCTCGGCGACTGTGGAGAGGGCCTGTGGGAGCTTACAGCAGAAGACGGTATCTTCGCCCTTGAAGGGCGGTGATGGGTATTTTACGTCAGGCGTAAAGATGGAGTGGTTCAGGTCTTGGTCATTAACAAGTGCGCCGGCAATCATTCCCAAGTAAACGGGATTACCCTCTACGTTTGTACCCTCTGCACCCCATAGTGGTGACATAAGGTGGTGGAAGGCGGTCTTTCCTGTCTCTTTTAGAAGGTTCTCCTGGGGAAAGACCTGGTCTAGATCTATCTTGAATGTGGCCCTGAGCCTGGGGTCTATGAAGGTCTGCCAGAGGGCAGCTACTGCCTTAAGGAAGCTGTAGTGCCGTCCATATCTACCATCGACACCCACTACCTCCCTTAGGAGAACGGCGGGATTTTCTATGTCAGGGAAATACTTCTGGGCTGCCGGGACCAATACCTCATGAATCAGCCTTCCCGTATCTGCCTCTGTAAACAGGTAGACCTTAAGCCCGGGTAGGTCGTGGGTCTTTTGGAATTCCCATTCCATGTATTCCTTCACTATTGGATGTAGTCCTTCATGGGTAACGGAGGCAGACAGTACACAGGTCAGCTCTTTGTCCTTTTCTACATTTTCCAGGTTCTTCTCATAGAGGAGGGCCTCTGAGAGGTTTCGGAGGCCGTAAAGGATTTCGTTTCTTTCAGGTTCTACTCCTATTTGCACCGGATGGTCGTACCAGAAATGCTGCCCTTCCACCATAGCTTCCTCCAGGGCACTCCTCAGGTTTGGCTTTATGTCTAGCTCTTCGAAGCTCTTTCCTGGAGGGGGGACTGTAAGGAGTGCATTGGCAGTAAACAGGACCTCACCGGGCACGTCCTTGATGGGTGCAGGATTTAGCCGACTTATGTAGATTTTGCGTCTTTCCCTCAGGGATTTTGTTTGGGCTTCTTTATTTTCTAAGATACCCACTGCCTCGGGATGGAATAGCTTCCAGAGGCCCTCTTGCAGCATGTCGGGTGAGGCATTTTTGCTTTTTATCATCTGTATTATCTCTGTTACCTCAGCCCCGCCACTACTTGTACAAAAATCTTTGAACTCATCTGTCAAAAGACAGAGGCCTTCTCTATAGAATGAGGCTATACGATTCCAGAGGAGGTTGTTCTCCATCTCCTCCAAGTATTCCCTGGCCGCCTCAGAGCGGGAATGTTTGCTGCCACATAAGACAATCAAGAAGGCGGCGTTTATGCTTTGGGGTACATGGAGACCGGCTTCGGATTCGGGGCAAAATTGTTTGGAGATGTTTATCTTGCAGGCACCTTCTCGGCCATCTCCTACGATGAATTTGATAATCTCCTGAAAGGCCTTGTCTGCCGTGGACGTGGAGAGACTTTTGGTGGATCCCATTTTATTATTTTGAGACATCTGGAAAACCCTGCATCTGCCCTAGGCGGAGCATTTTAATGTAGCGTGCGAGCTTGCTCGCACGTTGGGCAGGTCACGCCATAGGCGGATGTGCCTCTGGCATCACACGGGGACCTGCCCCTACAGCTTTTTCAGAGATCTCGTATTGTCTTATATAGCAAAAACTTGTTGGGGGTATTGACGTAAGGAACGATGCACCGAAGCCGATGGCTTTTATTCAAAGCCGCATTCTAGCAGATTAGGCCTCTTTGTGCAAATAACCACCTCGTGTCTCATATAATGGGGGGCCTACTATTTCCCTTGAGGCTATTTATAGAAGACTATAAAATAGTTTGTATCAATATACTGCACGCGCAATTTCGAATAGGTAAAGGAAATTCCTGTAGTGAAAATATCTCTAATATTTCCCCCGTCCTGGCTGCCATCCCAGCCGTTCCTCAGCCTGCCGGTGCTTACGGCATTTTTAAGGAAAGAGGGTGTTGGCGTTACACAGCGGGACCTGAATATAGAATTTCTCGAGGTTCTCCTGTCGAAGGAAAAGGCGCTGTCAATGTGTGAGGAAGTGAGGTCCGCCCTGGTGAAGGTCCCAGCCTCCACGCAACCCGAAAGGTATAACTTCATGAGGCAGGCTGTAGACCTTATGCCGTTTCTTACGGAGCGTGTGGAGTGGGCAAAGGGTGTGTTCAGGTCAGAGGATTTCTATGACATAGAGAAATATATGGAGGCCCTCAAGGTTATTGATAAGTATCTAGAGGCCATAGGCACACTGTACTACCCATCTTCCATAACAAATTTTGATAACAACATGAGATACTCTGTGTACTCATCCGCGGACATAATGTCCGCCATCCGGGACGAAAATGAGAACGTCTTTCTCGGTATATTTAGAGAGAATTTTTTGTCCTCCATACTTGACCCTCGACCCGACATAGTGGGCCTGTCCATCACATCCACCTCACAGTTAATACCAGGGCTTACCCTGGCCAGGCTGGTGAAGGAGGCAGATAGAGGCATCCACGTGACCGTTGGTGGAAGCGTCTTTACAAAGCTGATTGACAATCTGTTAAAAGGGGTGGACACATTTTTTTCCTTTGTGGACAGCTTTGTGGTCTTTGAGGGCGAGCATGCCCTCCTGGAGCTTGCAGACCAAATTTCTGGCAGGTGCGAGCTGAGCAAGGTGCCCAATCTAATCTACTGCGAAAACGGGTCCGTGAGGATAAACGAGCCGTTTCATGTAGAAGACGTAAGTTCTTTGCCCACACCCGATTATGATGGCCTCCCTCTTGGATTATACCACTCCCCCAAGCGAGTCCTTCCCGTCCAGACCTCCAGGGGCTGCTACTGGGGTAAGTGCACATTCTGCAACCTCCACTACGACCACAAACATTTCAGGCCAAAGGCAGACCTGGTGGTTAGGGATATCCAGACCTTAAAGGAGAGGTATGATACCAATTTCTTCTTCTTTGCTGATGAGTGTATACCTGTGGGAACGCTTAAAAGATTGGTGAGGGAGTTGCCCAAATTAGATATAAAATGGATTGGTGGGGTGAGGTTTGAGGAGGGTCTGAGCAGGGATTTGGTGAGCGGCATGAGGGCAGCGGGATGCCTTAAGCTGGTCTTTGGACTCGAATCCTACTCGCAGAGGGTGCTGGGCCTGATGAAAAAGGGCACAAAACGAGATGTTATTAGGAGGATTTTGGAAGACTGTCTTGAAGAAGGTATTGCCGTCCATGTATATACCATTGTGGGCTTCCCAACCGAGACGGCGGAGGAGGCCTTCGAGAGCGCGAACTTTATACTGGATAACGAAAGACTCGTCTCGTCACTGGGGTTCTCCTTCCTGCCATGTCTGTTTGAGATGGAGAAGCATTCACCAATAACCAGAGACCCCGCCAGTTTCGGGATTAGGCGGATTATGGCCCCAAAGAAGGACGACCTGAGCCTCGGCTACTTCTATGAAGTGGAGCGCGGCATGAGTCTGGAGGAGGCTGAGCAGCTACATGCTACTATATTAGACAAAGTTAACAGTACCATTTTACCCTTCCCATATAATTACAGTATGTCTGACGGATTGCTTTATATCGAGAGGCACACGTCGGCCAGGGAACACACCCTGCGTTAGCTTATGATAGGGTGCGATACCGGGTTTTTCTCTGTGGGGTCTGTAGTTGTCCGCCAAAGACGGGTCTGCCTATGGCATGATCTGTCCCTACGTAAAGCCGTTTTTGTAGGGACAGGTTTTTAAACCTGTCCGTATTTTCTGTGAGGTATACGAAGGATGAGACTATCAAGACGGCGATTTCTTATGTATGGTGTGGTTGGTTCTATGTGCTTATTGGTGTCCTACGTCGTGGGGGCAAGCGCCCTGGCTGAGGGACGGCTCAGGGCAGTGGTTAACCGTGAGAGATGCAACGGCTGCGAGACCTGTATTGATGTGTGTCCTGAGGTATTTGCCATTGATAATGAGCGGGCAGTGGTCAAGCTGGACCCAATACCCCCAGAGCTGGAGGGCTGTGCTATTGAAGCTAGAGACGAATGCATGGCAGGGGCAATAATGATTGTAAAGGGGTAGTTGTGTGATGGCCAAATTAGGGATAACTAGACCCCAAGGAAATACTAGCTGATACGCCTCGAGAACCTGTATCAATCTATGGACCCTTATAGGTGAGAAAGTAGTTCCACATGCTCAAGCACACGTTTATACACGTCCCCAGGGTGGGAGAAGTCACAGAGCGCCGACTGTGGCATAGTGGCGTAAAAACCTGGGATGACTTTTCATCCAATAATGAGCTATCATTATCTCCTGGGTTAGAACATCGTATTCGCTCCCATGTGTCAAGTTCTCAGCGTGCGCTTTCCAGGGGTGATGCGGCGTTCTTTGGCCGTTGGCTCCCCAGCAGCGAGCTGTGGCGGATGTACCTGGACTTCTCCCATAGCTGTATCTTTCTTGATATAGAGACCACGGGCATATCACACGGATGGAATGACATCACCGTCATCGGCGCATACGACGGCCGTGAGACAAGGGTGTTTGTGAGGGGGAAGAACCTGTTGGATTTTCCAGGGTATATCAAAAGACACGCCAAAAGGTATGCCATGCTTGTTACATATAATGGCAGACAGTTTGACGTTCCGTTTCTAAAGGCGAAGTTTCCAGACCTAGAGCTGCCCACTGCCCACATCGACCTTAGATTTGTCACCAACAGGTTGGGCCTCACAGGTGGTCTCAAGGGAGTGGAAAGGCGGTTGGGTCTTAGTAGGGAGGGCAGCCTCCAGGAGGTAGACGGCTTCATGGCCGTAAAACTCTGGCATGAGTACAGAGGGGGTGACTTGGCCGCCCTGGATACACTCATCAGGTACAACCTCGAGGACGTGGTTGGACTTAAGGCAATAGTTGAGAGGGCATACAATATGGCCATCGGCAAACTGCCAATCCCCGTCCAACCGCTCAAGGTCGGCCCGAGGCCCAGGTTGAACCTGCCCTACGACCCCGAGCTCATCTCCTGGCTTAAGGGCCGATACCTTTCCTATCGGTAAGAAACCTCTGCAAAGTACTGTCCTGAGTTGCAGAGTAAGCTCTGCCACTACAATATACACATCGCGGGCCTAACGAGACCCTTCATGTAGCGGTCAAACCGTGCCAGAGGCATGATTTACCTCGCACGTTGAGCGTGCCAGACAAGCTGGCACGCTACAGTGTACCCATTCGCTGACCTTTCAGTTCTATCCTGTGCGCAAGACCGCTATTAATCAAACGGGCCGTAGCCGCGCGTCCAGACGTATACGCTGGTGGATGCCTCGCCTGAAGTAAAGGTGACGGTGGTGTATCCAGGAAAACCTATCCCTACCAAAAAGAACTCTGCCACTCCATTTTCGTCCGTTACTGCCTCGTTATCATAGAAGTAAGCCACGGACTCATCCTCATAGTCGAAGGCGGCAGTTACGGTCTGGCCCGCCAGTGGATTTCTGTATTTGTCCATCACCTTTGCAAATATATAGTGGCATGAGCCGCTGCCTACCACCGTTGCCCAGGGGCTACCTTCCATGATGGCAGGCCCGGTGTAATCCGGGGGAAACGCCTCAGGTGGTGGATAATAAGTGGCGCATGAGCATAGTACCAGTGCTGTTAGGATTACAAGCGCATGTCTCATTATGATAATACCTTATGTGGTTTAGACCCTACTTTATAAATTAGTACTATGGAAAGAGGTACAGGCAATAGCCCTTATAGTATAATTTCTGCATATATCTGGGAAATTTCATTTAATGGATGGCGTTAATATCGGCTAAAATGATGCACCTACTATGCATAACTTAATGGTACATCAGGTACACTGAAGTTTTCAATGGAAACCGAGCACAGACTTGCCCCCCTATCACCCGCAGACCTGCCAGCCAAGGGCGTAGGCGTTGCCCGTGTCATAGGCCCGGGTGCTGTCCTTGTCGGGCTCTCCATTGGGAGCGGCGAGCTTATAATGTGGCCCACTATAGTGGCCGAGTACGGCCCGACCATGGCCTGGGCCCCTTTGCTGGGGGTGTTTCTCCAGTACTGGGTAAATCAAGAGCTGGGGCGTTACGTCCTTGCCACGGGTGAGAGTGTATACACGGGTTTTGCCCGTCTTTCCGGGGTCTTTGTCTATTTCTTTCTCTTTATAAGCACGGCACAGCACCTGGCCCCGGCCTGGGCCGTTGCCTCAGGTGGTGCGCTAAAGGCCCTTGTGGTCGGCACGGAGGGACCCGGTGAGATTTATGTCTGGACCTGGCTTACATTCTTGGGCATTGCCGCCACCCTGTTTCTTGCCAAGTATATCTACAGGATGGTGGAGGCAATCATGCTGGTTCTGTGCGTCATTATCGTAACGGGTCTTTCGGCAAGTGTCGTGATGTGCGGTGATGCGGACACGTGGAAGGGGGTGGGGCGGGGCGTGATTAATCTTGGGTTTATTGACCCGGGTATTAACAGGTTCCATTTCTTTGCCGCGCTCGTCTTTGCTGGCGTGGGTGGGACGGGTAACATCTTCCTCAACTACTACCTGCGGGACAAGGGCATGGCAATGGGTGCCAGGATGGGCAGGATAATAAACCCCATAAGGGGCCAGGCAGAGTCGGTGCCATCGACCGGGTTTATATTTGAGTCCACCAGGGAGAATCTGGAGCGGTGGCGAACATGGTTCCTGGACTTCAGGTTGGAGCAGGCCGTCACCTTCTGGTTCATCACCTCGTTTACCATTATGCTGTTTTTTGTTGCCGCTGCCGCCACGTTATATCCTGCGGGCCTTGTGCCAAAGGGCTTTGAGGTGGCGGTCACCCAGTCGAGGATTTTAGAAGCTATTGCAGGCAGGCCGGGACATTATTTATTCCTGATAGTCTCCTTTGCCGCCCTCTTTAGCACGCAGTTGGCCATAATTGACGGTATGGCCAGGACCATCTCTGATTTAATCTATGTGAATTTTCCGCGTGCGCAGAAGAGGTCTTTATCCTTCTGGTATATGTTCTTTGCAGGGGCGTGGATAGTGGTGGGGTGTGGGCTGGCGCTCTTTCAGATACCGCCGTTAGTGCTATTAATAAGCAACGCCTGTTTTGGTGGCCTGGCCATGGCCGTGTACTGCCCGCTTACATTGGTAATAAACCGCCGCTTTCTCCCCGAGGGCGCAAGGCCCGGTATTATCTCCACCACCTTCCTAGGGCTGGCGTCACTGGTGTATATATTCTTTGTGTTGTATGCGGTGGGTACGTTTATATTAAAATGAGCAGGCTTAGTCGTAACCTTACCTAAACAGGCTGAAGATGGCGTTTATGATGACCCAGAACAGGCCGTTTGCACCGCACACCAGGCCGGCGTAGGCGAGGTAGTGGCCCCGTAATGGATAGGTACGGGTCCTCCTCATAGCGAAGAAGCCCGTGATAATTGCGCCGATTGACAGGAGTATCTGGATTACGAAGATGGCGATGTTTACCCTTACGAAGAATACAATAATGCACAACACGCCCATGGCAAGGGAGGTAATTGCAAGGGGTGACCAGCCTGACTTGTGGTACTGCATGTCTCTGGGCTCCAGGGTGATAGCAAGAAATTTGGGGGCATCTTACAATGCCCTGGTGAGTAAATCAACCCCAATATGTCATTGCGAGCCGAAGGCGAAGCAATCTCCTGTGTGTTAAAGAGATTGCTTCGGGGCTTCACCCCTCGCGATGACAAAGGGTGCGGCATCCACCGCACAATAACAGGGTTACTTGTCATTGCAAGCATTGCCCAAGCCACAGGTAGAGGAAATCAACATGATTTGGGGGAGAGTTTTAGCGCGGGCAGTAGAGCATCGGGGAGCAGATGTATCTTCAGGTAACGAAAATCATAGAAAAGATGTCTACAACCCTATCTTGAGCATAGGACTTGAAATTTATTTATTTAGAGGTATATTTGTGATGAAGTTTTTGAGGGGATAAGGGGGAGCATTTCACAAGCAGTAATCTCATCTGCACCTGCCACTTTGAAAGGGGCAGAATGATGGTCCATTTAAAACTCTTACAAATTATAAAAAAGAACAAAGAGCTTCCACCGAAGGAGCTGAAAGAATTAGCTCTTTCTATAGACTTTGATGAAAAAACCTTCGACGATACCCTTGAATATTTCAAAGAAGAACCTCTGTATTTCATGAAATTGAATACGTCCAACATCGGTAAGGGCCGACTTTCTGCAATGATTGCAATATCTTGGTGCACTTGGTTAATTGGATTAGGGAATTTAATATTTCTAAAGAGGCATTATAGACGTAATGCAATTATTGCTCTAGCTCTATCAGTGATTACAGTAGTGGGCATACCTTTGCTCATTAATATCTCGTATCGGGTGAAGACGGTGAATGTACCAGAGCCACTGTTGCTCTTTGCAATTTTCGCAGGTCCTTTGGTGGCACTAGGTTTGGCTATCTGGATGACGATAGATGCAGTAAAAAGTTACGGCGAAAGTAAAATGCATAGGCTCAAATTAGCTGAAAAGTTCGGTGGTTTTCATACATCTATGTAGCTTTAAGATTCAGGAGTTAGAATAAAATATATAATGACGAAAGTCGCTTAGCGCGGGCAGTGGGGGCCTAGGAGAAGGTCCGTGTCACTACTGTCAAACACACAACTGTGACCCGTGATATGGGTCTCTTCTTTATACCTGCCGTAGGTTGTAACCTGTCCTACGGGGGTGCGAAACGTCGGAAACCAGGGCACCCAGGCGGATTTCTCCGGAGCTGCACCTGTGATTACTGGACCCAGGTTGTGGAGGTTTATGTCCTGCAGGGCCTTCCACACCACCCAGTGCCCCATGCTATGACCGACTATCTTTATTTTCTCCTCGTACTGGCAGTTTCTCTCCCTTAGTTTTGCCTTTGTGCGTTCGATGAGGTCATCCCGTGCAAGAATGTCTTTTCTTAGCATCTGTGCAAGCCTCTTGACCTCTGCACCGAAGTAGAGGGCGTAGTATGGGTAATTACCCCAGGTCAGGGTGGTGCAGTGATGATTTAAGAAGAGCACATCCTCGTCTCTCTCTTCACAGGTGGCCTCGACATGAAAGAGGCGCATTGGGCTGTCTGGGGACGAGGCCCTCTTACTCTCCTCGGTGCAGGTTACTCGGATGCCACCCAGTTGGCACTGCTTTCTTTTGTTCATTAATATCTCGTAGAGGGTGAATATGGTGAACGTACCAGGGGGACAGTCCGACTGTCTTTCTATCTCCTTCTCCCGCCGGGCGTCAAAGTTGCAGATACCCTCTTCGTGGGCGGTGTCAGA
>JBHIBD010000075.1:0-9784 GCA_046758865.1 Candidatus Brocadiales bacterium
ATTGGCTCCCCAGGGAGGACTCGAACCTCCAACCAAGCGGTTAACAGCCGCCTACTCTACCATTGAGCTACTGGGGAATTTTTGTTTATTTTAGGTTGTGGGATTATGGGGCATTATACATAAAACAGATGGGATTTCAATTGCTGAATGGAGGAGAATTGTTGGTGTGAGGCCTCTGACTATTTTTCTTTAATAAAGCTGACCTTGGTGGCCCAGACGCTGTCTGGGTATTTTTTCAGGAGCTCTTGCCATGCTGCTCTCAGGGCATCGGCGGAGCCTGTGTGCTTAAACTCCGAGACCCCCAGCCAGTATTGGGCCTCGGGCGCACAGGCGCAGTCTGGATATTGGGCAACGACCGCCTTAAACTTGGTGCTCGCCTCCAGATAGTTTCCCTTATCAAAATCGGTCTTGGCCATGCCGAACCAAATCTGTGCCCTGTACTCGTCGGGGGGCAGGAAACCTGTGAACCGGTGATGGATGGTGCCGTCGGCTTCTGCCACTATTATGGTGGGTGTCCAGGTGACCTCAAACCTCTCGGCAAGCTTTGCGTCCTCACCGACGTGCAGTTTAAGGGGGATGAAGTGCCCGTTTATCAGTTCCGTCACGCTTGCATCTGGGTACGTCACGGCATCCAGCCGTTTGCATCCACCTCAGTGCGGATGGAAGAAGTCAAGGAGTAGGAACTTCTTCTCATCCGTTGCCTTTTCTGAGGCCACGCCAAAATTTTTTGACCCCTTTAGCCATTGTATGGCGTCTTTCCCTTGCGCAACTGGCGTGGGTGAGAGGAGGGTTAGGCTCGCTAGCACCACCAGCACAATGCATGCGGGAATGTGTCGCATGTTTTTCTCCTTAATGTGAGATATGCTAAAGGCTTAAATGTTTAAGGGTTCAAGGGTTTAAAGGTTAGTGGTGGTGTCCGTGACCATGTCCGTGGCCTTCGTGACTGTGGCTGTGCCCATGCCCGTGACCGTGTCCGTGGCCCTCATGCCCATGTCCGTGACCCCCATGCCCGTGACCTTCATGGCTGCCACCGTATGCATGCATGGGCTCAATTACCTCCTTCTCGACCCGTTCCTTTGAGAGTTTTTCGTCGAGGATGGGCAGGTATACATCGTTTTCCTTCTGGAAGTGTGGTTCCATGATGCCTTGAAGTTTGCTTGCAGTCTTTTGAATCTTTTTTATGGTTACGTCAGCCGATTCTTTATAGACGTTGTTTATCTCCGTCTCCAACTCGGTTATGTACTGCTTTATGAATTGGTGGTCCATCTCCATGGTCTTTGTGAACAGGGGGTTGTTCATTAGTTCAGCAACCTTTCCATACAGGTGCTTTTCCTCACCCTCGGCATGGGGAAGGAGTTCTTCTTTAAGGAAGTTCATCAAATCGTCGAGCTGCCCCCTCTCCCGGGCACTGAATTTTTGCAGACTCTCTATATCATGAAAGAAGCCGTGAAGTTTTTCCTCCAACATCTTGTGATGCTCTCTTATATCCTCTGTAGGTCTTGCCATTCGTTAGACACCTCCTATACTTTTGCAATCAAACGGTTAATCTTCGGAATCTACGGTATTATCTGTCTGTTGGTCCACTGTTTCTTCCGTCACAGTCTCAACGACCGGGCCGCTTAGGTAATCAACGATCTTGGCCAACTCTTTTTTCATATCTTGCCTGGATACTATCATATCCAGGAAGCCATGTTCCAAAAGGAACTCCGCCGACTGAAAGCCAGGGGGAAGGGTCTTTTTGATGGTCTGCTGGATGACCCTGGGGCCAGCAAAGCCGATCAAGGCCCCTGGCTCAGCTATGATTATGTCTCCCTGGGATGCATAGCTTGCCATCACGCCTCCCATAGTAGGGTCGGTGAGGATTGAAATGAATATGCCACCCGAGTCGTGGAGGCGAGAGATGGCTGCACTGGTCTTTGCCATCTGCATGAGAGAGAACATCCCTTCCTGCATCCTTGCGCCTCCGCCGGAGCCTGATACAATTATCAGGGGCAGTCCTGTCTCCGTGGCTTTTTCTGCCGCTCTGGCGATTTTTTCTCCCATTACCGAGCCCATGCTACCCATGATGAAGTTGGAGTCGGTGACACCGAATACAACCTCCTTGCCCCCTATCCGACCCAGACCCATGATGGCGGCCTCCTTCAGGCCGGTCTTCTCCTGCTCCGATGCGACCCTTTCCTTGTAGCTGATGCGGTCTGTGAATTCTAGTGGGTCCACCGGGAGCATATTTGCCCAGAGCTCCTCGAAAGAACCCTCGTCTAGGATTATTTTTATCCTCCTTCTGGCTGAAATACGGAAGTGGTGGTTGCACTCGGGGCAGACGTCAAGCCTCTCCTCCATGGCCTTCTTGTATACAAGGCCCTTGCACGCCGCACACCGTATCCAGAGACCATCGGTTATTACCCCTTTTTTCTTGAGCATCTAACTCCTTTCTACCGCCAACTTGGACCCTTCCTGTGCGAGGCGCCGCAGGTTTTCTACGGCCTGAGAGGGGTCGGGTGATTTGAATATGGCAGATGCGGCCGCTATGACGTTTGCCCCCTCCTGGGCGGCGAGGACCACGTTCTTTTCTGTTATCCCTCCGTCAATTTCTATGTCTAGGCCCTCTGGTGCTATGTCCCTCAGGTGCCTTAACTTGGGCAATACCTCAGGGATAAACTTTTGGCCTGCAAAACCAGGGTTTACGGACATTACCAACAGCATGTCCACCTCTCCCAGAAGTTCCTCCACCCTTCCCGGGTGTGTAGGGGGATTGAGTGAGATGCCAGCCTGGAACCCGGCCTCCTTGGCCAGGCGGATTACCTCCCTGGGGTCATCCTTGGATTCTATATGGAAAACGAAGAAATCTCCCCTACGTGCCGCCTCTCTAAAGGGCCTTATGAATTGGGAGGGATGTTCGACCATCAAGTGAAGTCCCATTGGGACCCTGGCGATGTGCTTGAGTCCTTCTACTATGAATGGGCCGATGGTCAAGTTGGGCACGAAGTGGCCGTCCATAATGTCCACATGGATTAGGTCCACGCCGGCGTCCTGGACCTTATTTACGTCTTCTTCCAGCCGCATGGGGTTGGCTGCCAGTATGGAGGCCGCTATTTTTATCTTCAATTGTGTGCTGTGCCCTTTTTTAGAGTTATTTGGTGGTCACGGCCATTTGGGCCTTTTTCGCGTGTTCCTGCTTATCGGTCAGGGCAGCGATGCCGGGGAGCTCACTTCCCTCCAAAAGCTTTAGGAAGGCCCCACCGCCAGTTGACATATATGATACGCTATGAGTTTCCCCAGCCTTGTGCAGTGCCACGTCTGTGTCGCCTCCACCGACTATGGTGAGTGCGTGAGATTTGGCTACGGCCTCTACTATAGCGTAGGTGCCGCGGCTAAAGGCGTCTATCTCAAATGCTCCCATGGGGCCGTTCCACAGTATGGTCTTTGCGTTGTTAATGGCCTCCGAGAAGAGGGTGGTGCTTGCCGGACCGATGTCAAGCCCGTACCAGTTGGCGGGTATCTCCTGGAAGGTCACTATCTTGGTCTCTGCGTCTGCCGCAAATCTCTCGGCGACTACAAAGTCTACTGGAAGATAGAATTTTTTGCCAGATGCGGTGGCCTTTTTAAGGATGTCCCTTACCTCTTCTAGCATATCATTTTCCACAGGCTTTGTAGTTGCTGAGAGATTTGCAGCCGACAGGGACTTACCAATCTCGTAACCCTGGGCCTTCAGGAAGGCGAAGGCCATGGCGCCGCCGATAATTATCTTATCAACCCGCTTGGCAAGGTTCTTGATAATCTTTATCTTGCCCGATATCTTTCCTCCTCCAAGCACGGCCACCACTGGACGCAGGGGATTGTTTATGGCCTTTTCAAAGTAGTCTATTTCCTTCTTTACCAGGAAGCCTGCGGCCGAGATGGGTACAAACTCGTTAATGCCTACCATAGAGGCATGGCTCCTGTGGCAGTTTCCAAAGGCGTCCTGGATAAATACATCACAGAGGTGTCCTAGGGCCTCTGCAAACTCCGGGTCGTTCTTTTTCTCCCCGGTGTGGAACCTAAGATTCTCAAGCAGCACCACATCCCGGGGCTTCATCCTATCTATAATGTCTTTTACCTTCTCTCCTATGCAGTCCTCTGCGAAGACCACCTCCTTTTCCAGTAGCCTTGACAGCCGCTTGACCACTGGGCGAAGGCTCAGGTTGGGTATGCGCTTTCCCTTTGGTCTGCCCAGATGGGATGCAAGGACTACCTTTGCGCCTTCGTCTAGGAGATAGTTTATTGTGGGTAGGGTTGCACGGATACGGGTGTCATTGGTGATGTTGCCCTGTTCGTCTAGGGGCACGTTGTAGTCCACACGTACCAGTACTTTCTTGTTTTTTACGTCCAGGTCTTTTATGAAGAGTTTCTCCATATCTTATAGATTGGCAAAGAGTTCCGTCAACTCTGCCATCCTCTGGGAGAATCCCCACTCGTTGTCGTACCACCCCATTACCTTCACAAGGTTATCCTGTATAACGTAGGTGGAGAGGGAATCAAAGATACAGGAGCAAGGGTTTCCTATGATGTCGGAAGACACAATGGGCTCGTCGCAGTATTCAAGGATACCCTTTAGTTCACCCTGTGCGGCCTTTTTCATGGCCTGGTTTACCTCTTCCTTGGTAACCTTCTTCTTCAGCATGGCCACAAGGTCTGTTATGGAGCCGTCCACCACAGGCACCCTCATGGCTATACCGTCCAACTTCCCGTTAAGCTCAGGTATCACCTGCCCTATGGCCTTTGCAGCTCCGGTGGTGGTGGGGATAATGTTCACCGCGGCACCCCTGGCCCTACGAAGGTCGCTATGTATGAAGTCTGACACCCTCTGGTCATTTGTGTATGCGTGGATGGTTGTCATGAGGCCCTTTTCGATTCCAAAATTGTCGTTGAGCACCTTTGCCATTGGGGCCAGGGAGTTGGTGGTGCATGAGGCGTTGGAGATAATTTTATGTTCAGGTTTTAGGGATTGGTCGTTTACGCCGAGGACGATTACTGCGTCTAATTTATCCTTTGGTGGGGCGGAAAGGATTACCTTTTTTGCACCCGCCTGGAGGTGCTTCTCACAGGCCTCCCTCTTAGTAAATATGCCGGTGGATTCTATCACTATATCGATTCCGAGGTCTTTCCATGGAAGCTTTGAAGGGTCTTTTTCCTTTACAAGCCTGATATTCCTTCCGTTGACCGATAAGGTATTTTCCTTTGCCTCTACAGTGCCCTGAAACCTGCGGTGTACAGAATCATATTTTAGGAGAAATGCAAGCGATTTAGCATCTGCCAGGTCATTTATGGCGACTACTTCTATGGAAGGCCTCTGGGCCATGGCTCTAAAGACAATCCTGCCAATCCTTCCAAAGCCGTTTATGCCTACTCTTATCGCCATAGATGCCTTCCTTTCGTCTTAAGTAAGTTGAGAATCGCCCTATTTTATGTGGGTGGGGGAGATTTGTCAAGCATCAGAGGACGTAGAGAACTGTTCAGGGACATGGTGACCAGCAACTAAGTTCAGTGTACATAGGAGGTAGTATTCTAATTTCTCTTGACAGTTCAGACTTTTAATTTAAGATATTTAGAATATCGGACAGCAAGGTTTAACACCTATCAATAGGTGGTGATGTTGCTTATTATGACCGCACTGTTAGGGTGCCACAGAAGTTCCGTTAACGGAAAACTTACTCATTTATCATTCAGACAAACGGAAGGGTTTCCTGTGAAGACAACGAGCAAATCTACAATAATACCTGTAGTATCCATTGCTGCTTTTTTGATTGCCACAAATTCTTTTATTGTACAAGCTCAAGATGATAAGGTTGTGGCTATTGTAAATGGTGAGAATGTTTACAGTAGTGAGATTGAAAAGCGTTTAAAAAGGTATGAAGGTATAGACCCTGCCCTGCTACCAGACATCAAGAACGAGATCCTCGATGAAATAGTGATACAACTGGTTGTAGCACAATTCCTCGAAAAAGAGGGGATCCAGCTGGAGGAGCAGGTTGTAGAAGACACCATAAATAACTTACGAGAGAGCCTAAAGAGTAACCCCCGCACCGCCGGGCAGACACTGGAAACCCTGTTATCAACCCTTGGCTCTAGTATGGAACAGTTGAAGAACGAGATAAAGAGCTCTATAGGGCTAAGGAGGTATTTTAGCCAAAGGGTTGATGACAGTAAACTTCTGGAATACTTTAATGCAAATAAGGGTGTTTATGGTGGCGAGATGTTGAGGGCCAGTCACATCCTTTTGGACACCAGGGCACTTAAGACGAAGAAGGAGTTTGCCGCAGCATTTGATAAGATACATGACATAAAAGGTCAACTGGATGGCGGTGCGGATTTTGCGGAACTTGCCAAGAAATATTCAAATTGCCCATCCGCTCAAAAGGGCGGTGACCTGGGATTTTTCCCCAGGAAGGGGGTAATGGTGGAGCCCTTTGCCGAGGCGGCCTTCAAACTGAAGGTTGGAGAAGTAAGCGAGCCCGTACAGACGCAGTTTGGCTTCCACATCATAAAAGTTACCGACAGGAAAGAGGCAAAGGATGTAAAATTTGAGGAGGTTAAGCAGCAGGTAGAAGAGAACTACATTAACGAGGAAACAGAGAAACTTATAGAAAAGCAGGTATCCGAGGCTAACATCGAAAGAAAGGGCTTTGATTAGTTAAAACCTCTGCAAAATACCCCAAATGTCATTCTTCGCTCCGCTCAGAATGACAACATGGTGTCAGGGGACTTTCCTCTCTAGTCGTCTACAACTTCTCCACCTTTATAGGTCCAGGCCTTAATACCCGTCTTGTCCACCTTGAGAAAAAGTGCCCCCATTTCGCGTGTCTGTAGCACTAGGCCCCCTTCTGGCCTTTGGGCAGACAAATCCCTGGTTGAGCCAGCACTGACCAGTATGTATCGTGGCCTCGCAGCCGTGTAGAGGTCCGCCACATTGCTAATGAAGGCACCATGGTGCGGGGCTTGAACAACATCTGCCCTGAGGTCATACCCTGAATCGAGTAGGGTCTCTATACCGCGCTTCTCTATGTCGCCACAGAGGAGGACGCCTTTGCCACCGTATTCTATCATCAGTACAGAGGAGGTGTCGTTATGAGAGAGCCGGCTAGTGCCACCGGGAGGATGCAGCACCCTCACCCCGGCCCCTCCCAGACCTTCAAGCTCTGCCCCCTTTTCGATAACCTCGACGGGGACATCCTTGACGGCGAGAAATCCCAGCAGCCCCCTGGCACGAGGTGAGTTAAAGAGCTGCTCATTTACCAGGACCTTACGGACACGAAATCTTTCAATCAAGGACGGCAACCCATTATAGTGGTCTGTATCCTCATGAGATATCACTACTGCATCGATCGTCCTGATACCCATGTGCCACAAAAACGGTGCAATGACCCTTTTCCCCACGTCAGACCAGCCCCGTCTTCCAGTGTCATAAAGTATGTTCTTACCATTAGGAAACTGGATAAGTGTACAGCTTCCATGCCCTACATCTAACCCCGTAAGCCAAAGCGCACTATCCCCCCTGGACAATACACCAGCAATTATGTGCCCATAGAGATATATATTACCTACAAGAAGACAGAGACAAGCGATGTAACCAAACCGCAACCTCGTTACTCCTCTTAACATGAACGGCATAGCTAGTGCATACAACCCAACAAGCCACGGCCAGGACGGTGCCGGACTATAAAAAGAGCATCCCGGAATGGAAGAGGCGATAGAGATTATGGCCTTTGTTGCTATATCAGCACCGTGGGCCACGTAGGCAACTGGACTTGCTAGAAGAGGAGAAAACAGACCTACCGGCAGTAGAACAAACCCGCACACCGTAATCGTCCATATCAGCGGAAATATAATAACGCTAAGCGGTGCACCCAGCGGTACAACACGGTGGAAATAATAAAGTATGAGCGGTGAGGTTGCGATCCAGGCCCCAAGCGAGATGCAGAGGCTTGCGCGCAGATATGGCCACAGTCTATGATACAATTGTGGATATTCCTCCTCTACCTGAAGGCGCTCCACGAGGAGTGAATCGCCCCAGAAGAAGGACTCTATCCTCGGACTCAAGTAGACTATGCCCAACACTCCAGACACAGACAGCTGAAAACCCACGTTGAATAGGTCAGAGGGGTTCCAAATGAGTATGGACATCACTGCGGCGGCAATCCCACTGCCAAAGTCCCACTGTCTCCTCACCAGATAGGCGCCAAATATGAATATCACCATCAGTGTGGCCCTGAGCACCGGTGGCTTCAAACCTGTTAGCAGGGCATAAAGACTGGTGAGGACAATTATTAGAAGGACGGCAATTCTCTTCGGAACCCCAAGGAGAAGTAAAAGGGGATAAATGGATAAGACAAGTATGCCCACATGTAAGCCACTGATGGCTAGAAAGTGTAAGGTGCCCGTCCTTTTAAAATTTTCTATTACCTCCCAGGGAATTTCCTCTCGAGTGCCAAGGGCAAGTCCAGCTAAGGTGGTAACGCTGCCAGGAAGGGCAGATGAACGGATGACCTCAGCAAGCCTTTCCTTAAGACCGTAGACCCCACGGAAGAAAATGTTGCCACAACCTTCTTCGATTAGTCTCACATTATTGGCATTCTCTACACTCGCTACTACACGTATGCTGGTTCTCTGTCTCTGGAGGTACCGCCGGTAGTCAAATTGTCCTGGGTTTCTCGACCCATAGGGAATGAATACATTCCCCAAGACCTCCACCCTCTGGCCATACCTGTACTGGGGAAGCTCCGTGCCATATATATTCACCAGCACCACCCCCCCTACTCTGTGCCACCCTGTATCACCCTCCACCTCTTCCACCCTGAGTGGGAAGCGGGTATTACTCCTATTTATCTTTGCCTTCTGCCAGGGTAGGGGAGGAGGGGGCACCTGGCGCTTGACGGGCATATCAACAATAACGCCACGAAGTCGCATCAAACGCTTGTCCTCTGTGACCAGGTTTACTACATGGTCTGCGGGACAGGAGTGGAACCGCACGTGGTGATAGGAAGCACCTGCCCAGAATGCGAGCATCAGACAGGTTGCTATGTAAAAGAGACCTGAACGCCATACAAATAGGACGCTCCAACAGAAGACTAGAACACCGGTGGTAAGACCCAGCAGCAGAAGGAAGGGTATCTGAACGGAGTAATCCAGAAAAATCCCCAAAGAGAACGCAAGGACGATAAAGAGGAGCGGCCGGTGCATCACGTGGAAAGGTCTCCTCTGGATGCTATTATAATCTATGTGCTATAGGACTGTTATGGTCCGGCTAAGGTGTGTTTACTCCCGTGAGACAGCCTGGAATGCAGACAGTACCGCAGGCCTAGCTTCCGGACAGTATCTCCTTTATCCTGTTGGTAAGGTTCCAGGCCTCTTCGAGGTCCTTGGCAAGCTCTTGGTAGGAGTATTCAATAAGTGGGCCTGTAGGATAGCACTCCTGGACATAATACCTGGTAACCCTATCGCAAAACTCCACATACTCGCTAAGCCCTTGGTCCAGTTTTGCCGCTTCCTTTATAAGGAGTTTCAGTTCATGGGTATCGTGAGGCTTTTTGTCGTTAAAGACTAGATACCCCTTTAAATACTTCTCCACCGCCTGGTGTATGTGGAAGGCGATTATGTCCGTGTAACCCTGCCTATCATGCAGTAATTGCGCCGTCTCTATATCGTGGGCACCCCTCTCAAACCATGCACCAGCCTGCTCCTTCAACCCTTCATCCATAAATAATCTCTCCTTGGAATATGGCGCCCCCAGCAGGACTCAAACCTGCGA
>JBHIBD010000076.1:0-9217 GCA_046758865.1 Candidatus Brocadiales bacterium
TATCATCCGCAACCTTTTTGAGCCTGGTGTTCTCTGCCTCCATTGATATAAGGATACCTTTAAGTTTGTTCAACTCTCTAATCTTATCCCTTAACAACGTCTTTGCCTCTTTTATCTCTTTATTCCTTAAATCAAGCCTTTTCTTGAGCCTTTTTGCCTCTTCAGTCTTTCTATCAAGGTCGTGCTCAAGCCTTTGAATATCCTCGACCGAGGGTGGTGGTCTTGTGGTGCTTATCTCGGCTGCGGACATTCCCTCTCTGCTCAGCCCAAGCTCCTCGGCCTTACTATACTTTGCATTTGCCTCCTTTGTCATACCCCTCTTCTCGTATACAAGCCCCAGCAAGTGGTGTGGCTGGGCATGAGATGGGCTGACCTGTATCGCCTTTCTAAGGGCATTTAAGGCATCGTCTAGTCGGCCCCTCTGGATATAGAGGGTTCCAAGGCCACAATAGGCGTCCACATACTGTGGGTTAATATCCACTATCTTCCTGTATTCTGTGATAGCCTCGTCCAACATCCCGAGCCTCAGATAAACCGAGGTAAGGCCCAGACGGGCCTCTGAGTGGGTAAAGTTAAGCATCAAGGCCTTCTTGTACTCCGCCACTGCCTCCTCCAGCATGTCTCTCTCCCTGTAGGCCTCTCCCAGTTGATAATGGGCATTGGTGTCATGAGGTCTCTTTTTCACCGCCTTCTTATACTTATCTATATTGTTACCCACCACTCGCCCCTTGTTTCACCCCCGCTCCTTCTGTCAATACTCCTTCTTCCTGCTCTGCAGCCTTACCTTCCTCTACAACCTCGCTTTCCTTTGCAGCCCTGCTTTTATATACAACCTTGCCTCTCTCCACAACCTCTTCCTTCTCTACAACCTCTCCTTTTTCTTTAACCTCACCCTTCTCCACAACCTCGCTTTCTTCTACCACCCCTTCCGCCCCCTCTTTTTCACCTTCTTTTTCGGTATCTGCATACATTGCCGCCGATAACCTCGAGGCCTCGAGGAACTCCTTCTCCGCCTCCTCCTTAAGCCCCTGCTTTTCCAGGAGTAAACCATAAGTGTGATGGGCTTCGGGAAGCCCCGGATGGACAGCTAGGGTATCCTTAACGTCCTTTATGGCCTCATCTAACCTTCCTAGTTCGGCCAGGCTCCTGGCCAGGCCCAGACGCGCCTCAACCAAGTTCTCGTTACCGCCCAAGGCCTTACCGTATGCCCCAAGGGCATCATGAAACATCCCCTTGGCAAGATAGGCACTGCCGAGATTATAGTATGCCATTGTGCTCCTGGGATTACGCATTAGTACACCACTCAGGTAAGTAATAGCCTTGTCAGGGTTTCCTTCTTCCAGGTATAAGAGGCCCAAGCTATAACGGGCGTCCTCATGGGTAGGGTCAATCTCCAGGGTCTTCTCCCACGCCTTAGCTGCTTCCTCCTGCATACCCTTCTTGTTGTATGCGATGCCCAGGTTATACCAGGCCTCTAAATGATTCGGGTTCAGCTTCAAGGCCCGTTTGTATTCCCGAATGGCATCCTCTAACCCGCCCCGAAGGTAGTATTTGTTACCCATGCTCATATGCCTCTCTACCCCGCCTGCTTCCATAATGGGCTCCTCCTGAAGTTTTAATGCTACTTCGGCCGGGTTAAAGACAGGAGGTTCTAGGGGCTCTTCTCTCCTGAAGAACCAGCAGGATGAGAGCAAGACCATGGGCAAGAGCAAAAGGTGTAAGCATTTCGGGAGCTTCGTCATGGGCTTACCTTCCAACCCATAGTATAAGGCCACCCCTCAAGCGTGGCGCACGGTAAGCACAGGGCAAGGGGCCTTCCGCACCACATTTTCGGCCACACTGCCGACAATCACGTGGGAAAGGCCTGTCCTGCCGTGAGTGCCCATCACTATTAGGTCAACCTCTTTTTCCTTAGCTACACTCAGGATATCCTTGACAGGCACACCTACAATAACAATGGGCTCTATATCAACTCCTTCTACCTCATCGGCAGCTTTTTTGACAAGTTCTTCCTTAATACGCTTTATTGCATCCTCACCCGGCTTGGGGACATCAAGATCAAGTGTGCTTTCATGCCCGAAGCTGCGGATGTCTACAACGTGCACAAGGTACATCTTTGCGGATTCTATACGGGCAATATGTGCGGCATACTTAAAGGCATCTTGCGAACACACAGAATAATCAACAGGACACAGCACCTTTTTTATATTGACCATTTTGTCTATCTCTCCTACCTTGCCGGGCCTCTGCAAGACTAAGCACTTCTAATCCGCATTTTATAATTGTAGGGAGCGATTTGCGCCGGAGGCACATCTCCACCAAAGGAGGGTCTGCCTCTGGCGTAACCGCTTCTACAGGATAAATCAAGCCCTCACAATGTATTCCCCATAGAGTGGTACAACAGGCTTCTCTCAATAAAGATGGGTATCAGGGATGACGCACAGTGAGTACGGGGCAGGGGGCCTTCCGCACCACATTTTCGGCCACACTGCCAATAATCACATGAGGTATACCGGTCCTGCCATGGGTGCCCATTACTATCATATCCACCTCTTTTTCCTTAGCCACCTTCAGAATTTCTTCGACGGGCTTGCCTACCACCACGATGGCCTCTACCTCAACCTTCTTTCCGTCCCTCTCGTGGACCAAATCCTCAGCAAGCTCCTTTCTTATGCGCTCTATTACTTCCTGGGTTGGTTTGGGCACCTCAAAGTCAAGAGGGCTCTCATGGCCAAAACTACGGATATCTATTACATGCATTAGATACATCTGGGCCCCTTCCCCACCGGCGATATGTGCAGCATACTTCATCGCCTCCGAAGAACATACAGAGTAATCAACCGGGCAAAGTATCTTTTTTATGCTGACCATTTCATGTATCCCTCCTATCTCGCCAGTTCGCCATAAAGAGCTGTCTGAGTCTCAAATATTCCATCAATCATCCCTCCAACAGAGAGCATATCAAGGTTGGCGTACAGTAAGGACCGGGCAGGGGGACCTCCTTACCACGTTTTCTGCCACGCTACCCATGATCACGTGAGCTATACCTGTCCTACCGTGAGTACCCATAATTATCACATCTGCACCCTTCTCCTTAGCGGCGTTTATTATCTCTACAACAGGGATACCTACCGTAACAATGGTTTCTACACCGACCTTCTTCCTCACCTCCTCAGGCACACGCTTGCCCAACTCTTCCTTCATGCGGTTTATGGTCTCAGAATCGGGGTTTGCAACCTCCGAGGGAGTATAACCTTCTAAGTAACGGACATCTATCACATGCACCAGGCACAGCTTGGCGGCCTCTCTCAAGGCAAAATGCACGGCATAATCTAGCGCCGCCAGGGAACCCTTGGAATAATCTATGGGGCAAAGTATAACTTTTATCTTTATCATCCAGTAGTCCCCCTGTAAGGTACAAGGGTTTTGCTAACCTGGCCATCGGACGGTAAGCACTGCGCAATTAGCCCTCTTTAACACATTCGCCGCCACACTGCCCATGACCGCACGGGCTACGCCCGTCCGGCCATGCGTACCCATTACTATCATGTCCACATCCCTCTCCCTTGCGATACTCAAGATTCTCTGGACAGGTGTGCCAGCAGTCACAATCGTATCCACATTTATTTTTGACTTTACCTCATCTGAGACCTTCAGGGCAAGCTCTTTCTTCATTCGGCTTACAGTCTCAGACTCTGGACCGGGATATTCAAAGGGAGGAAAGTCATCAAAGTGGCGCATATCAATGATATAGAGCAAATATAATTTTGCTGAACTCTTTAAGGCAAAATGTATTGCATACGCCAGGGCCTCCATAGAACATCTGGAATAATCAACCGCACACAGTATGTTCCTTAATCTTACCATTCCGCCCTCTAAAAATAATTGGTCACCTATCAGTGGGCCTGGCGCACCGTAAGCACGGGACAGATGGCCTTTCTCACCACATTCTCAGCCACACTACCCATGACCACGTGGGCAATGCCCGTCCTTCCATGAGTACCTATCACTATTATGTCTACCTCCTTCTCATTGGCAGCATTAATAATCTCCTGAGCAGGCACACCCACTGTAACAATCGTTTCAACGGCTATGTCCCCGCTTATCTCTTTCGGCACGCTCTGAGTAAGCTTCTCCTTCAAGTGGGCAACGGTCTCCTCATCTGGGCTAGGCCGCACCTCATATATAGGACCACCATAGTCGTATATACGTTTGTCAACTACGTGCATCAAATAAAGCTTTGCAGAATCTCTCAGGGCCAGTCCCGCCGCGTACCTCAGGGCCTTAGCCGAGCAATCGGAATAATCAATCGGACACAGTATTTTCTTGAATGTTATCATCTTCTACCCAGTCTCCTAAGTCTTAGAGTTACCTTCCTAGTTTCAACGCTGACATAGGGAGGTATGGAATACCTGGTCCCAACAAGTCCCCGTCGTTCAGATAGAACGAACTTTAACAAAAGCGGGGCTACAAGTGCTGTAAAGGCCACCACTATTATTATAGCCGAAAACAGGTCTTCACTTAATACTCCAAGGTCAAGCCCGATACCAGCCAGGGTTATGGTCACCACGGCCCTTGGTGCCATGCCAACACCAACAGCCAGGCGATTTATGCCTTTTTCGGTCACACAAACACCGCAGAAAAGCTTGCCCAACATGGCAGCCGCCGTAATGCTGATTCCTATTAGTGCGGAATGCCAGTTCAAAAGGCTCTCAAGCCTCACCTGGGTACCCACGAATACAAAGAAAATGGGAACAAATATCATATAGGCAGGCCGCACGATTTCCTCCAAGCCGTGCTCCTCGCCGTCTAAGTCTCTTAAGCGAATGTGCCTGAGGAGCAAACCTGCCCCAAAAGACCCCACTATCGTGGCAAGCCCAATGGACTCAGCAAGATACGCAAGCAGGAGACATACGACTACCACAAGAAACACCTTCATAGTCTCGGGAAACTTCCTGGTAACAATGTCACCAAAAGCCTTGCTGAGCTTTAGACTGATTGCCACTATTGCAGCCACAAATCCCACTGCCGTCACCCCTGATATGGCCAGGCTTGTTACAGTCAGCCCACCCATAAGTATCACACTGCTAACGACACCCAGGATAAGGAGCACCAGGACATCATCAATTATGGCTGCGCCTATGATTACTCTCGCCTCGTTGCTCCGTGACTTCCCTATCTCGTCAAACACCCTTGCGATAATCCCAACACCTGTGGCGCAGAGAGTAATGGCCAGAAAGAGGCGGGTATAGACAGAGGCGTCGGGAAGCAAGAAGTGGCCCACAAGGTATCCCAATCCTCCAGGGGCAATGACACCACCCAGAGCAACCAGAAAGCAGGAAGGTCCTGCACGGAGCAACTTATTAAGGTCCGTATGCAGGCCAATGCTCAGTAGAAGTACTATGGCACCAAAATCCGCCGGTATCCTTATACTGGGCGTCGTGTGTAAAAACTCAAAGAAGCTCCATCCACTAAAGAAGTACACATTCCCCAACAATATGCCCATCAACAACTCACCCAGAACTACCGGAAGATTGAGCGCCCTGGCCACGTTCTTGCCAATCTCTCCAGCAGCAACAAGGATTAATATAGCCAGCAAGAAGTCACTAACTGGCTCCGCATGCCATATATCCAGCTCCGACCCTGGGCCCCCGGGTACCTTCGCCGTGGTAACGTTATACCCACCAACAGCTATTGGAAATGACAGACTATTCATCGTCTTTTTCTTTCTGCCTAATTGTAGTGGCAGAGTTTACTCTGCCTGTAGTCGAGTCGTGCCAGAGGCAGATCCGCCTCCGGCGGACAAGCTCGACCACTACAATACTACGGGACCCCATACCCTTCAACCTAATATGCCTACCTCCTACCCAGTTGTCGTGACCTCAGGAGCTCTCTCCTGCTCTTGTCGCTGAGACGGTTGTGCACAAGAGGTCTCTCGGGCGCAAACTCCTTAGACCTGGTCAAGACCAGCTTTAAGAGGGGTGGGCTCATGATGGCAGTGATTGCAACCATGACTATTATGGCCGAAAAAAGGGTATCACTTAAGACCCCCAGGCCTCTGCCCACACTTGCTATTATCAGCGCCACCTCAAGCCTCGGTATCATAGCGATGCCGATTGCCAGGCGGTTTACACCCCTTTCCACCACACAGACGCTGCAGAAGAGCTTACCCAAGATAGCGGCCCCAGCGATACTGAGCCCTAACAGCACAGCGTCTCTGTCCATGAAGCTTTCCAGCCTCACCTGCGCACCCACGAGTACAAAAAATATGGGCACGACTACCAGGTAGGCGGGCCATATCAGCTCCTCCATGCTGCGCTCTTTGCCCATCAGGCTCTTTGCCTTTACGTGCCGGAGGAACAGCCCTGCGCTAAAGGCTCCCACTATAGTTGCAAGTCCAATAAACTCGGCGAGAAAAGCAAGCCCAAGGCATACCACCACTATGATAAATATCTTGATACCTTCCGGGCACTTCCTTGTAACAAGGTCCCCAACGCCTTGCCCATACCTTATGCTCACCGCCCCCAGGGCCGATAAGAAGGCAACCGCAATGGCACCCGTTACAACTATACCCCTTGGCGAAAACTGGCCCGTTATGGCAATCCCACTTATCGCAGCCAAGATTAAAAGGACAAAGATGTCATCCATCACCGCAGCCCCAATTATCATCCTAGCCTCGGTAGTCTGCAGTTTGCCCAGTTCATCAAATACCTTAAGGTTTATCGCTATACTGGTGGCACAGAGGCTTGCCACCAGAAACAAACGCGCATGTATAGATGCCTCGGGGAGCAAAAAGTAACTTATAAGATACCCAAGCCCTGCCGGCATCAAGAGACCCCCAAGGGCAACCAGAAAGGCGGAGACTCCCACTCTCAACACGGCCCTCAGGTCGGTATGGACTCCCACCATCAGAAGAAGGACTATTACACCAATCTCTGACAGAATCTTCAAAAAAGGCATCTCATGGAGGAAGTTAAAGAAATCCCATCCACTAAAGAAATACATATTGCCCAGGATTATGCCCATAACAAGCTCACCAAGGACCTGAGGTAAACCGAGCCTCTTGGCTACCTCCTCACCTATCTTGGCAGCAGCAATGATTATCACTATCGCCAGCAGGACACTGTTTGCAGGGTCCGTGTGCCACAGACTCTGCCCCGCCTCCACGTCCTCAAGCCCTATCACAGGAAGCTCCAGCGCATCGGCAGTCTGTCCCTCAACCCCATATCCCTCAGCCATATACCCGGCCTCCTCTGTCCAAGGGGTTGCCTCTGATTCATGGGCAGCGGGCGAAGGGGGTTCCAACGGAATCCCATAGTTACCAATTGCAAGTGGAATGGCAAAACCGTTCATATCTCGTACTTCGTGGCCTCACGCTCGTAAGCCTCGAACTCCTCCGGGGTATACAGTACCCTCTTAAGTAGAGGTGGTGTTATAAGCGTTGTGAACATGACCATCATTACTATGGCAGAATATGTGGTATCATTAAGCACGCCCAGGCTTAAACCCATGCTAGCAAATATAAGACCTACCCCTGTCCTTCCCTCCCCCATTAAGGGGAGAGAAAATACGGACAAGTGCATAGCCCTATCCCTACATGATCTTTCCAGAAGTTTCTGTCCGTTCTCTCCATCTGCTACAAAGCCGCAGCGAAGTCTATCATGCTCTGCAACCTAATGTTTACCTCCTACCCAGTTGGCGTGACCTCAGGAGCTCTCTTCTGCTTTCGTCACTGAGATAATAAGGCACGAGGGGTCTCACGGGCGCAAACTCCTTCGCCCTGGTCAATACCAGCTTTAAGAGGGGCGGGCTCATGATGGCAGTGATTGCAACCATGACTGTTACGGCCGAAAACAGGGTATCACCTAAGACCCCCAGGCCTCTGCCCACACTTGCTATTATTAGCGCCACCTCAAGCCTCGGTATCATAGCGATGCCGATTGCCAGGCGGTTTACACCCCTTTCCACCACACAGACGCTGCAGAAGAGTTTCCCCAAGATAGCAGCCCCAGTAATACTGAGCCCTAACACCACAGCATCTCTATCCATGAAGCTTTCTAGCCTCACCTGCGCACCCACCAGCACAAAAAAGATGGGTACGACCACCAGGTAGGCGGGCCATATCAGCTCCTCCATACTGCGCTCCTTACCCATCAGGGTCTTTGCCTTTACGTACCTGAGGAACAACCCTGCGTTAAAGGCCCCCACTATGGTCGCAAGTCCTATAAACTCTGCGAGAAAAGCAAGGCCCAGACATACCACCACAATGATAAATATCTTGATACCTTCCGGGCACTTCCTGGTAACGAGGTTCCCGAAGCTCTCTCCATACCGTAGGCTAACCACCCCAAGGGCCGATAAGAAGGCAACCGCAACGGTCGCCGTTACTGCTATACCCCCTGCTGAAAATTGGCCCGTTATAGCGATGCCACTTATCGCAGCCAAAATTAGAAGGACCAAGGCGTCGTCAACCACGGCTGCCCCTATTACTATCTTCGCCTCGGTAGTCTGCAGTTTACCAAGCTCGTGAAATACCTTAAGCTTTATTGCCACGCTGGTGGCGCAGAGGCTTGCTACCAGAAACAAACGCGCATGTAGAGATGCATCAGGGAGGAGAAAGTAACTTATAAGATATCCAAGCCCTGCCGGCATCATGACACCTCCAAAGGCAACCAGGAAGGCAGAAAGTCCCACCCTCAACATGGCCTTCAGGTCTGTATTTACACCCACCATCAGAAGAAGGACTATAACTCCAATCTCTGACATAATCTTCAAAAAAGGCATCTCATGGAGGAAATTAAAGAAGTCCCAACCACTAAAGAAATACATGTTCCCCAGGATTATACCCATGACAAGCTCACCCACCACCTGAGGAAGACCGAGCCTCTTGGCTCCCTCTTCACCTATCTTGGCAGCAGCAATAATTATCACTATCGCCAGCAGGACGCTGTTTGCAGGGTCCGTGTGCCACAGACTCGACCCCGCCTTCACGTCCTCAAGCCCTATCGCAGGAAGTTCCAGCACACCGCCAGTCTGCCCCTCAACCCCATATCCCTCAGCCATATATCCTGCCCCTTCTATCCGAGTGGTTTCCTCCGACTCCTGGACTGCGGGCGAAGGAGGTCCCATCGGAATCCCATAGTTACCAATTGCAAGTGGAACAGCAAAACCGTTCATATCTCGTACTTCGTGGCCTCGCGCTCGTAAGCCCTGAATT
>JBHIBD010000077.1:0-8770 GCA_046758865.1 Candidatus Brocadiales bacterium
CTGTGAATTCCCTTCAAAACTACCCTACTGAGGAGTTAGAATAGTGTAAGAGACTCGTCCAAATAAAGCCGTAGATTGCATCTCGACGTACCGTACTTCATCTGTCATTACTTCGGGGCTTCGCCCCTCGCAATGACAGGAGGGGGAAGTATATGGTCACGCTTGCCATAACCGGAGACGTCATGCTGGGCAGGAACGTAAATGAGTTCATAACCTTCCACGGCCCATCCTACCCCTGGGGGGATATGCTTCCAGTTATACGCCAGGCTGGTTTGAGGCTAATAAATCTTGAGTGTACAATCACTGCCCAAGAGAGGCGCTGGTCAAAGACTCCCAAGGTCTTTTTCTTTCGCACCCGACCTGAGAACGTGGGGGTATTAAAGGCGGCAGGTATCAATTTCGTGTCCCTTGCGAATAATCATATCCTGGACTTTAGGGAAGAAGGGCTTGTAGAAACCATCGAAGTCTTGGATAGAGCCGGTATAGCTCACGCCGGCGCCGGCAAGGACATGGAAGAGGCCGAGAGGCCGGCGTTTCTTGGGGCCGGTGGGCTAAAGTTCGGTATCGTGGCCTTTACTGATAACGAGCCCGTATGGGCGGCAGGTGAGGATAAAGTCGGCATAAATTATGTGCCTATCAGCCTCGACCTTGATGAGGGGCATCTTTTCAGGGTCCAAAAGGCCCTTGAGAGGGCAAGAGAAAGGAGTGACTTTGTAATAGCAACATTTCACTGGGGGCCCAATATGGTCAGATACCCCTCTAGGGATTTTATTGATTTTGCACATGCCGTTATAGATGCAGGCTGCGACCTTTTCTGGGGCCACTCGGCCCATCTCTTTCAGCCAGTGGAGGTCTATAAAGGCCGCCTCATTCTTTATGATACTGGCGATTTTATTGATGACTATGCTGTGGGGCCAGAGCGAAATGATGAATCATTCTTGTTTGTTGTGACCGTGGATGAAGACGGGACTGTACTTCTCAGACTTATACCTGTTATAATATTGCGGTGTCAGGTCAATCAGGCCAGGGGTGAGACTGCTAGAGAAATTTGCAAAAAGATGCAGAGCCTTTCTAAGGGCTACGGAACCGAATTCAAGCTTAGAGACGATACACTGGAGCTGCATTTCTAATTGACACTGAGGCCAAAACCCCCTATCCTTTCTGGGAGATATTTATAGGAGTGAACAATAAATGAAAAGGGCCTTTTATTTTTTGCGAAACCCTTTGTGCGGGACGACTCTAGTATTTTGCCTGGGGCTACTTGTACTGGTATGTAGCTGTACATCCCAGAAAGCCTCAAACGTAGGAACCGCGGCGGGTAAAGGCGCTGCCATCGGTGGTGCTTCTGCCACTGCTGCTGGTGCGGCTGGAGGTGCCACTGCGGCGGCAATCAGTGGTGGGAAGGTACTTCAAGGCGCTGGCACGGGTGCTGCGGTTGGTGGTGCAGCAGGTGTTGCCGGCGGTGCCGCAGGAGCCGCCGTACACGAACTCCTGAAGTAGTAGTGGTCGAGCCATGCCATAGGCGGTGCACCTCGGGCGCATTTTTGTAGCGTTGGGTCTCTGTACCCGACGTCTTTTTTATGTTTCCGATATCATCATCGTAGGAATGGGGTCGTGCCTAAAGTAGATTCGCCTCCGGTGAGCCCGTCTCTGTCCATTTCTGAAAAACGTTTTGATGTAGCGTGGCAGCTTGCCAGTCCTATGCGTAGCTTCGGATGGCTTGCTGCCACGTTCAACGTTGGAGCAAGCTCCAACGCTACAAATAAAAAATAAAGGGCAACCGCAAGGGTTGCCCCTACAATTTGCTTTATAGCTGCCCCTACAGTCTGTGCCTTGTAGTTGCCCCATTTATGGGGCCTTATAAGTGGTGTAGGGTGCGTCTCGACGCACTATACCTTTTATTCCCCCTCCCCGATGGGAGGGGGTTAGGGGGAGGGTGAATCAACGACCATAAAGGTCGTTGTCTACCAGAAATGTAGGGATGTGGTTTATCCTTGTCCGTGTTGGACAGACCTGAAGGTCTGTCCCTACGTTTTGTTTTAATACAGGTGCTTTATAATGCACCTTATGCGCTGACGAGAAATCTCTCCACGGCCTCTATGGCCAGCAGGAGATTTTCTGGATTATCCCTCCTTTCGTAGTACCTTTCTGCTTTAGAGATTATCTCCGTAAGGGTTTCCGCGGATGCAATCTTTTCTTGGAGAAATGGTAAGATACTGATAAGGATGGCTAGCGCGAACATATAGGCAACATCTAGAAAGTAGAATCAGCGTCGATTCTGCATTATAGTAAGGTCCATGTAAGGTGCCCGTCTGAAGGCATTGTAAGGCAATAGCGACAGATGAACAGGAAAACCTTGGAACTGCGGAGCGAAAATAGTATAATTTCCCCTCACATTTTTCCCCTCCCTCGACGGGAGGGGGAAAGGGGAGGGTGTGTTCACCCCTACCTGCGCCGGAGGCGCATCCGCCTCTGGTGTCCTTAGCCTTCGGCGACGGAACACCTCTGGCGTGACTTGCCCTCCCCCCTTGATGGGGGAGGGAAGAACAAGATATACTTGCATATAGTTTGGAGGAGGCCTGAGAGATGGCGTTTAAGCCCAGAAATCCTGAGAAAGTGGTAAGCTGTTGTCCGGTAGGGATACGGAAGTCCCGGTGCCCTAGTATCCGGAGGACCAGGGAGCTCCGCGAGGAGATATTAAGGCTGGCGAGGATACCGGAGACGCCGTTGGACAAACTGGAGGTACTTAGAAAGAAACTCCGTGACAAAAAGAAGGCTGGGATAGCGGTGGATTGTCCTCGCTGCCCTTACAACAAGGCCCAGGCACCTGTGAGAGGATCAGCGGCTACGGCCTAAGTGGAGGCGGAATTTTGTGTCAGTTGTAATAGTGTGCTCTGGCCGGCGGTAGATGGGTCAAAGAGCTTTAGGATTTCGTCATTAAGTCTTACCACTTCTTCTTCGCTCAGGTTGGGGTTGTGAATCTTGAAGAGTTTATCCTCCTCCGTGCTGTAGAGCTCCATAAACTCTCCCATATCGTCCCTGCCCTGGTTTTTGAGTTTTAGCAGCTTCTTGCGCATGAGGAAGAGTGCCAGTACATACCGTAGATTCTTTGCCCATGGTTCATCGTGATGTTCCCCATGCTCCCCCAGCCTTAAGAAGAGGGTGAATATGGCGGTATTGTCTATGACCCTTCGCTTTGGCTCACCTTTCTTGGGTATGCGCGTCTTCCAGAAGGAGAAGAAGGAGGTATCTGGATTGTTATTCCAGCAATTTTCGCAGAAGTCCTTTCTTAAGAAGAAGGTGTTATCAAGAAAGAGGGAGGAGTAAAAGGCTTCCTCTTCTTGGAGGGTTTTCTCGCATCTGGTGCATGTCCCCGAATTTTTGACAATATCCCAGTTCATACAGTTGCCCTGGTATTATTTACTGAATGTACCTTCTACCGTGCCCATGATGTCTTTGAGGAGGACCTCCGCCCTATCAACTGCCTGGGTTACCTCGGCACGTGTGGTTTTATTTAGCTCCTCATCTTTGATATACGCCAGGTTAGCCTTTACGTTTATCATCCCGCCTTGTAATGCAGCTTGAGCAAGGACAGCAGCCACAGCGATATCACCAATAAGGTTGGGATTTATCGTGTCGACTATCTTGGCTAAATCTTCCAGCGTGGCCAGGGAGCACCTGAGAAGCCTAAGCGGCACCTCCATTGCCCCTTTTAGGGCATTCTGGATGGCCTCTGTACGCCTCTTCTTTTCATCTGGACTGGCCTTGGGCAGTTTATAGGCATCCAGCACCCCTTGATATGCCTCCATGTCCTTGTGCATCAGTTCTAAAAGTTTTGTCCTGGCCTTTTCGAATCTGTTACCTTTGTCCCTAAGCAGGTCCTCCACGGCCTGAAATTTGGGTCTTCCTACGGTCATGTTAATGGACATGCTGGCCATGGTTGTAGCCAGTGCACCGGCCAGGGCAGAGACGCTGCCGCCCCCGGGGGTGGGTGTGCCTGCAGCGGCATCATTCAGGTATCTTTCGAGGGGTTCCTTGCAATACATAGTACGTGTGGTATTTGAAGCTAGCCGGTAAACACGTCAGACGGTTGTAAGACGCAAACTTTAATTCCTAATAAGCACTTTCGTGTTAGGGGTCACGAAATCGTAGATTTCCTCAACATCTTCGTTGAACATCCTTATACAGCCGTTGGATGACTCGATGCCGATGGTCTCGGGCTTTGTAGTGCCATGGATGCCGTAACCGACAACGCCGGGTTCGTTTTGAAATCCCAGCCAGCGTGACCCCAGGATGTTCTTCGGGTGCCCATAGGGGTAAACCCCATCTGGTGAATACCATACAGGGTTTTTGAGCTTGGTTTCGATGACAAAAGTTCCTTCGGGTGTGCTGCCATCTTTTCCCGTCCCAATATGATACTGTTTAACGTAGTGACCGTCAATAAGCAGTGTCAGAGTAAAGTCACTCTTATCCACCAGTATGCTGGGCTGACCGGTCAGGACCTTCAGTGGCTCATTGACACGAATTCGAGTGTCTTTTTTCCTGTTCATCCGCATGATAAGCCCCGGTGTGGTGTTAAGTTTCTTTGCAATCTTTGTGAGGTTGTCTCCGGGGACTGCCTTGTAGATGATAGAGCCGGGTCCGGGCTTGGGTGAAAAGATGAGTTCTTTGTTAAGTGTGTCGAGGTGCCTTCTTATTATCTCCCGTCTTTCTCTTGATGTTTCCATAAACAGGGCCTTTGAATAGAGGTTACGTGCCTCGTACTTCTTGCCCCTCAATAGATATTCGTATGCATTATCAATCGTTTCCTGCAGAGACACCCTTTTGGTTGTGTGCTTTATGGGTTGGGAGTTGCTTGTCTGAGCGCGGGCCAGAGACCTCTCTTCTGCCAGGAGGCGTGTAGGTGCGGAAACGACGGTACCCGTTGTGGCGGGGGGGGATGCATGGGGTTTTATGGTTTGTTGCTCGGGATGACGCTTTTCAGAGGGACGAGATCGCTCTTTCCCGGTTTTTGGGGTCTTGGCCTTGAAGATTATGTCTTCCCTGCTGATTTCTTCTATCTGATCACTATCGGCGGTCTCTTTGGTGCTGGGTTCTGCGTAAAGGGTCTTAGTGTGACTTTGGCTCTCTTGGTAAAAGAATATGGCTAGATAGATGAGGCTCCCGGAAAGGAGGATGAAAGGTATGTGATTTTTCATGTTGAAGTGATTGTACCCTAAAGGCTGGCCACCCCATCTCGGCAAGAAGTTAACATATTTGGTGGCGTATGTCAAGAAGGAATGGGCGACTAGGAAGAGCGTCTTATGTATATATCCTTGGCCGTATCTTCGTCCAGGGCAAGCTGTGTTTCACCCATAAATATCACCAGTGTGGGTTGTTTCTGGTGTACCCTTATGCTGGTTCCTGGCAGGAGGCCCAATGAGGAAAGCCTATCGAGCCTTGGATGGAACTTTGTGGTGATGTAGGCCACCTTTCCCTCTTCACCGGGAGATAATTCGGAGAGAGGCAGTACCAGTGGGCGGAGTGTCTTCCTCTCTCTCTGGCAACATTCGCCTGGCGGGATGACCTTTCCGTGGGGGCATCTTACGGGATGGCCGAGAAGGGTGCAGATACTGGTTGTGACCTCTTCTGAAAGGAAGTGCTCAAATTCACAGGCCGTAGAGTCCATCGCCTCATGCCCGACCTCTAGCACGTCTTTGAGCAGTCTCTCGGCCAGGCGGTGGCGCCTTATGACCTGCTCCGCCCCCTTTCTGCCAGAGGCACTTAACACGATAAAGGAGTCATATACACGAACAAGGCCTTTGCGCTCCATATCTGCAAGGACCGTTTCGACCGCTTCAGGGTCTATCCACTGGGCAACCATATTCTTGTCCACACGGCCCTGAAATTCCTCTTCGTGTGTCCATATGTGCTCTAGTATCTCATCTACATATTGTTCGCCCATCGATATAAAGCCCTCCCGTCAAAAGGCACGCAGTATCAGGTTCAGTATACCACCGACCAGAAAGGCGTATGGTATTATAAAGATAATTATTAGCATTGAACGGGCGATGCCCCTTTCTTTTATCATAACAAAAAAGTTGGCGATGCAGGGGACAAAAAGTGTGATGACCACAAGGGCTACAATAAGCTGTATGGGGTCTATGCCTGAGGCGCCCTGGGCCTGCCCCAGGGTCTTAAAGATGCTTACTGCACCGTAATCCCTTCTCAGGAAGCCCAGGATAAAGCCCTCAGAGGTCTCCTTGGGCAGGTCAAGGAGGCCCACAACATGGCCACCACCCTGCTGGATGTATTTCAGTACTCCCACCTCGTTTGCAATAAATAGCGCCAGTGTACCCAGGATAAAGAGAGGAACGGCCTCCTTCAGGAACCACTTTGTCCTGTATAGCGTCTTTACAAGTATGTTAGTTATCTTTGGAAGACGGAAGGGCGGTATTTCAATAATAAAGTCTGAGCGTCCCCCAGGTAGGACCTTCGAGGCAACGAAACCGACCAGGAGGAGCTGCGCACCTATGATGAAGACATAGAGTGCAAAATACAACCCCGAAATGCCCCCCAGGACGAAGGCGATAACACCAAGCTGCGCTGAGCAGGGTACCGCCAGGGCAAGTAGCAGTGTGGATATTATCCTCTCTTTCCTTGTATCCAGTATCCTAGTAGTCAGCGTTGCCATGGTTACACAACCAAGGCCAAGGACCATAGGCAGGACGGCCTTGCCCGTCAGACCTATCTTCTTAAAGAGTCTGTCGAGCATTACTGCCAGACGAGGCAGGTAGCCGCTGTCTTCCATCAGTCCAAATGCCAGGAAAAAGAAGGTGACTATAGGGAGGACTATTGCGACGGAGTAGGTGATTGCCACCTGAATAATGCCTGCTTCGCTGCCGAGGAAGAACCTGTAAGCGATGTGTTCGGGGCTTATTACCATCCGTGCCAGGGTGCCCAGATAGTAATTGATGCCCTGGAACGGAACGTGGGTAATGGTGTACTCGATACTCGTAAATGGCACACCGACCCAGAGGTCAAACCCTCCCGAGGGTGCTCCAGCCTGCCCGAATATCTTGTTCTCAAGGAAGTTTACACACGTCCCTGCACCAAATTCTCCTACCATCTTGTATATCACCCACAGGATGACGACGAGTGTTGGATAGGCAGCTACTGGGTGCATGGTCAGGTTGCCCAGCACCTCGGAGATGGTCCTCTTGGTTTTTAGTTCTCTTTTGTAAAGATGCACGGATGTCAGTGTGCATGCGGCTACGCCACCAGCCAGGTTCAGAGTGAGGTTCAAAAAGAAGGGGGGCGAGAATTGCCTGGAAAAAAGAAACTGGACCAGGTCCATTACCTTGTAGCCCACCGCAAATGAGAATAAAGGTATCAGGAAGAAGAAAAACAATGCGCGTAAGAAGGGATTGGACTCAGCCCTCCTTAAGGGGCGTTGTACTACTTTTTGTACAAGTTTATCAACAAAGGCGCCTCGCTTCTTGCCTATTATATAACTTACGGGGTCGGTGAACCTGCTCTGTAGTGTATCCCTTGTCCTGTTTATATCTTTTATAGATTCCTTGTCTAGTAGTTTCTTGAGTCTCTTCTCCAGGTTAGGATCGCCTGAGAGGAGCATTAATGAGACTGCTCTCTTAGGATATCTTTCTGGCAAGAGAGATTCTATTTTGTTGATTGCGTCCTCCATTTCCTGTCCATAGTCGATTCTCAGGGTGGGCTTCTTTGCGGTGGGTACAGAGTTTATTAGGTCCCCTATTCCTCGTTTTTCTGTAGCCACGGTCTTGACCACCTGCACACCGAGGAGGCCTTGAAGCTTTTGGGTGTTGATGTCGATGCCCCGCTCGAGACACTCGTCCCACATGTTCAGGTCTAGCACAACGGGAAGCTCCATCTCTGCCAGTTGTGTGGTAATGAGAAGACCCCTGCGGAGATTCTTGGAATCTACTACCTGTATTACCCTTTTTCCCCCCTCGAGGAGTATGTCGCGGGCCACCCTCTCGTCCTCTGACTGGGGGATAAGGCTGTTAACACCGGGTGTGTCAACTATCTCTACCCCTCCGTTGAGGCGTTTGCATATACCCCTTGATACGGTTACCGTGGTGCCTGGGTAATTGGATACTATCACGTATTTTCCAGTGAGGAGGCCGAAGATGACGCTCTTCCCCACGTTTGGGTTGCCCACCAGGGCCACTGTGGGGCGGCTTGACTTGGGTTTTGGCTGTTTGGTCTTTTTATTTTTTAGTCGCAGCATTTGTTAAGATGTATTTGAAAATGAGTCTCAGTAACAGCAGTATATTTATTTTTAATGCCGATGTCAACGAATTTACAATGCGGCAGAAACAGGTTTCTTAATAAATACGTGTCACAGTGCCCTTGAATTGAGGGTTTTTGTTATATGTTGGGACCCATGAAAAGGTCATATTTTAGTAGAATTTTTGGTAATCAGACGATATAAAGGGTTGCTAAGGGTGGGAGCTTTGAGGAGGTAGGGGAAAGCATACTAAGGTGAGAGATTAAACCTTTGGTTTATCTTGTAGTTTTCTCAGATGCTAGATGCTACCCTGATACTCTTAGGGCTATGTCAAGAACAGAAGGCTTCGGAGACGAAAGCTAGGGCTTAGGTGATGTACCTGTCATTCTGAGGGAATGAAGTGACCGAAGCCATGCCACAGGCGGATGTGCCTCTGGCATCGAATCTCTAGAACACTAGATTGCTTCGCTTCGCTCGCAATGACGTATTGGGGCCGATTCGCTCTGCCTGTAACTTGGGCTT
>JBHIBD010000078.1:0-8624 GCA_046758865.1 Candidatus Brocadiales bacterium
GGTTTAAGGGTGGCGGCGGAGCTCGCGGCTGTGTCAGCCCGTACCGCACCCAAGTCCAAGGGTGAGGATTTTGTAAAGGTAATGATCATGGAGGGCGATGAGCTTAGGCGGCTTGCCGACGCCATGGCGGAATATGGGGCCAAGACGGGGAGGAGGAATTTCGACAGGGACGGTGACAATGTACGGAATTCTGGTTCCATGCTCCTAATCGGGCTAAAGGACGCCAAACCCTGCGGTCTAAACTGCGGGGCCTGCGGCTTTTCCACATGTAACGAGGTCATACCTAAAGAGCTTGATGAATTTAAGGGCCCTCAGTGTGCCTGGAGACACCAGGACCTTGGTATAGCAGTGGGCTCAGCGGTCAAGACCCTGGGTATGCTCAACATTGACAATCGGATTATGTACCGTGCCGGTGTGGCGGCAAGGAAGGCCGGCTTCTGTGACTGGGACATAGTTATGGGCATACCCCTCTCTGTTACCGGGAAGAATATTTATTTCGACAGGAAAACGTAAATATTATAGTTTATGCCCTTTATCGTGCGTGCCGGCCAGCGATGGGGTCTGCACCCACAGGGAACAAAAAACGGGGGCCTGACAAAGGATTAAAACCATGGACACCCTTTCCGGGAAGAAGATATTAGTGACCTCCGGCCCTACCAGGGTCCCACTGGACGACGTACGCTTTATAAGCTCTAAGTCGTCCGGCAGGTTGGGTGTGGAGATAGCTCGTGAACTCCTGGCGCACGGTGCCAGTGTGACCTTTCTCTACGGTACCGATAGCATGAGGCCCGACCCCGGCGAAGGGGTGTGTCTTATAGAAGTGGAGACGGTTGACGAACTGACAAGGACCGTAGAGGGCTTAAGGGGCGAAAAATTTGATGCTATATTTCATGCTATGGCGGTCTCCGATTTTGCACCAGAGAGCCCAAGAAAAGGAAAGGTATCATCACAAAAAGAGGAGGCATGGGACATAAAACTGGTTAAGACACCAAAGGTAATAAGACTTATCAGAGAAATCTGGCCTGACTCCATACTGGTGGGCTTTAAGCTTGAGGTGGGCCGTAGTAGAGAAGATCTGCTCAAGACTGCCAAAAACTTCATCTCAAGTTCAGGTGCAGACCTCCTTGTGGTAAATGACCTCACGGAGATAACGGAGGACCACCACGTGGCCTATCTTGTCTCCAACAGGGGTGAGGTAGCGGATGTTGCTCGTACCAAGAAGGAGATTGCCACTAAGCTGGTAGGACTTGCGGAGAAGATGCTCACAACGCCCAAGGCCCCTTCGGGCCTCAGAAGCCCTTGACAAATTTAACGTTATAACTAGCCACGTCCCTTACATTGACGCCGTAGATGGTAATCTTGAATGGCTTAGTTGAACCCGCCGGCATGTCCGTGATGTTTAGGACATTATTGCCCAATACATTACCTTTTTCATCATAAACTTCTACATTAATAAGCACGAATTGGTAATCTCTGGAGCCGCTGTTCTCTAATTCCCCGGTAAAGACAGTGTTTTCAACTATGCCTTTGTAGTCTAAACTATGCACATAAAACCCTTGCCCTATACCTATGACCCTTTTTTTGTCCTTTGTGATACCTTTTTTAGGTTCTGCCGCCCTTGGCACCTCACGGCTCACTGGCAGACCCTTTTCCAGCGCTGTTACTCGCTTGTCCAGACTGTCTATCTTCGCCATAAGTTCGTGCAGGGTCTCTTCCAGCGCAATTATCTTTTCCATGATTCTGGCCTGAGAGTCATTGGCCCCCAATGAACCCAGAAGTAGAAAGAGATATAGTGCTATTATGGGCATGTTAAATTTCCAGCCGGTACCGTTTGTATCTTTATGTCCTATGCACATCCTTATGGCCTCTCGATTGTGCGAGCGCCACGAATTCCTTAAGAACTCCTCAAGTGGTGTATTTCATACCTCTTAATCCAGTGGGCCGCGGGGCCCTTTACGGTCGCCTCAAAAGGCCTGGATTCACCCAGGTCAATGTCATCGAGCCAAAAGGTTGTAAAACCTATCATCTTGTCCTCCTCATCATAGACTATTATCTCAAACTCCGCCCTTTCAGCCCCAGTAGAAGAAGCCTCTATTTCACCCGTGAAAATAGTGCCTTTCTCGGTGGTTTCATACACTATATCATGGCCCTTAAATCCAAACCCTAAGTAAATATCGCCCACCTCAAACCGTGTCTGCTTAGGCGGCGGGGGGGTGTAAGTTCCGCCAGGCGTCGGCGTATATGTTGGAGGTGGAGGCGCTGTCTCAAGTTTTGTAAGCCTCTCGTTCATTTCGTCTACCTGCCCCGTGAGCCTCTCATTCATTTCACGTACTTCTTTAGCTAGATACTTAAGTGCATCCTCCAGCTCTATTATCTTCTCCAAAAGTTTTATGGCGAACAGGTCTCCTAACGGTTCGGGTTTTAACTCTTCGGCGGTTATCTCTTCAGTGGACGGCTCTTTGAGAGAAGATTCTTCCGCACTCGCGACCTCAGAAAAGAATATCGATATGGATGTAAAGATACACAGCGCTAATACAGAGGCTTTTCGTATCTTCTCAGACCCTTTTATTGCCTTATATACCAAGCACATTCTCTTCTACCTTTTTGTAGCCCTGCTCGTGGGCCCATAGGTCGAGGGGTATGCTCGCAAGCTCGTCCACCACAGGTACTGCCTCCGGGTCCTTTGTCATGTCTACGGTCTTTATATATTTTCTGCAGTTGCAGCAGGCCTCCAGGCGTATATGTGGGTAATCATTGGCGATGTAGTAGGGAAACTTGTCATTACTGCCTTCACCACAGGCCGGGCATGAGAGCCTGCGGAAGTTCCACTCCGCCTGGCATAGGGAACAAACTAGAGAGCGTTTCGAGCTGTTGTCTGCCGGGCGTAGACAGCACACCTGTGGTCTACCGTTACATCGAGGACACCTTGAAGTAGATTCCGCAAGACAATCCGTGGGTTTCCCACGCACACCCGCAAGATACTCTGCGTAGGGCTGAAGGAAGGCCTTGGGAAAGAACGACATGGCCTGGTCTTCTGTTGTACTCAGCGCCTTTTCCCTCCAGTATGACTGAAGCATCACGCCCGAGTTCTCTTCCTTCATTTCTCCCAATCTCTCGGCCAGTCTGACCAGTCTTGGTGGGCCTTCTCTTTTTATTAAGGATATAAATGATGAGAAGTGCGGATGTAATATGTGAAGGGGCAGCTCTTCTTTTAGGGACGGGAGGCCATCATGGCCATCTATTAGGGACTCAAGGTGCTGATACATGTCCTTTTGATAACTGGTGAGGACGCTGTAAAAGTCCAATACCTCCTTGGCAAAGGCAAGGCGGCTGGCCAATTGCTCTGCACGGCCGATACGTTTGTCCCATGAGGGTTTCACCTTATTTATATTGTTCCCTTCTCCTTTAGCCGCCGGTACCATCTTGGGTGATGGGTCTTTGTCCATTCGTGAGTGACCCTGCCTCTTGTCATAGCACCCAGAGCGCCCGGTACACCAAGGGCACCCATGTAGATATGGGCTATCATACCGCCGATGGCCGCTGTGGATGCCACTTCGTGTATGAATATGCTAACCAGCTTCACATTCCATGAGAATTTCTCAGGAAACCACATTGGTACCCCGGAAACGAGGAGAAGAAAGCCGGCCAGTACCATCAGCCAGAAAAACATCTTCTGCCCCGGGTCAAACCGACCAATTTCTGGCAGCTTTTTGCCACTATGGGTTATGTAGTCCCAAATGTTTGACAACCACTCCCTATCCTCCGGATATAGTAACATACAACGTGCCCAGGAGTAAAACATTATCGTAAGTGCAATGAAGAATACAATGCCGGCGTACGGGTGCCATACCCTGGCTGTTGTACCACCACCCAGTATCGACGAAATCCAGTACAACCGAGGATAGTATAGAGAGAGGCCCGATAGCATAAGATATACAAATGACACGGCCGCAGTCCAGTGCACCAGTCTTTCTCTAAGACTGAATCTCTCTATGTCTTTGTAGCCTTCGACAGGTTTAGGTTGTTTGGTAGTCCTCTTTCGCCTCATTTCTTACTTGTTCTTTTAGTCGCCTTTTTGGCCGTCTTCTTGGTCATTCTTGCCTTTTTCGTGACGGCCTCTGTCTTAACTTCCAACGGCCCATATATAAGGTAGTGGAGCAAGGCCGTAGCCACGCCCCCCACCATAATTGTGCTCCCTATGGTCTTTAACGGACCCTTCCACAGCGACACAGTGGTAGGCACCTTGGGGTCTGGCGGCAGTCCGTACGCCTCTGGACGGTTTCCGTGGGGCAGGACATAAATGACGTGTGCCCCCAGGACTCCAGGCGGGTCGTAGATGGTTGCATGCTCAAGGCCCATGAGTCTTAACTGCCTTACCCTGTGTCTCCCAAACTCAAGCAGCCGTTCCTTTGTGCCGAATTGGAGGCAACCTGTGGGGCATGCCTTTATACAGGCAGGTTCAAGCCCAGCGGCAACACGGTCTGAGCACAGTGTACATTTATACACCTTCTGGCCCTTCGGGCTGATGCGGGGCACGTTGAAGGGGCAGCCGGTCACGCAAAACTGGCACCCAATACAGTTCTCCTGGACGAAGTCCACGATACCGTTTGCGTACTTCACAATGGCTCCCGGGGCAGGACAGGCCCTGAGGCATCCGGGGTTCTCACAGTGCATGCACTGGTACTTGGCCATGGTCCACAAAAACTTGTCGCCATCATCCAGCTCGCTAAATTTTATCAGATTCCAAAAGTTGTACGATAGGTTGGGAACTGTCTGATAGCTTCCAGTAGACTTGTAAGTCTCATCCACAGGTAGGTCGTTCCACTCCTGGCAGGCCACCTCACATGCCTTACAGCCTATGCAGGTGGATACGTCTATGAGCTTGGTTACCCTGGGTACCTCTCGGATACCAGTGGCCACATAACTGGTAGCAGAGATATCCCTTATCTCTAGGCCTTCTACCGCCATTTTAGACCTTTTCCAGCCTCACCAGAAAGCCCTTGTACTCAGGGGTAAAGGAGTTCGGGTCAAGGGCCGTTGGTGTAAGTAGGTTGGCCAACGGACCTTTAACCCTCCCGGCAAAGCCCCAGTGTATGGGTATTCCTATCTGCCATACTTCCCGCCCGCCTATCTTCATAGGCTTTATGCGTTTGGTTACTCGCGCCCTTCCCTCAATGCTTCCCCTAATGGAGGTCACTCTCACGAGGTCTTGGTTTTTGATGCCCTCCAGTTGTGCCAACCCATGAGGTATTTCAACGAAGAATTCCGGTTGAAGCAAGGAGTTTACTGTTATGTGTTTAGTCCAGTAGTGGAAGTGCTCAGTCAGCCGGTAGGTGGTGCATACGATTGGAAAATCCTCCGGGTTTGCGTACCTGTCCTTATCAGACCTGAACAGCTTCGCCAGGGGGTTTGAGCTGACTTCTGGATGGAGTAGGTTCTTTAGGGGTGATTCCACAGGCTCATAGTGTTCCGGGAAAGGCCCTTCTACAAAGTCTGTCGCAAAAAGCTTTCCCACACCCTCTGGAAGCATGATGAAGGCACCTAGCCCGGCATTTGGTGGGCTATCGACCTTATAGTCGGGCGTGTCGCCTATCCATTTTGTTCCGTCCCATCGTATGGCCGCCCTGGTGGGGTCCCATGGCCTGCCATCTGAGTCGCACGAGGCACGGTTATAGAGTATCCGTCGATTCAATGGCCAGTTCCATGCCCACCCATGATACATGCCCAGCCCGGTGGGGTCACTCAGGCCCTTTCTTGCCATTAAGTTCCCTTCCTCCGTAAAGCTCCCGCAGTAGAGCCAGTTACCGCATGAGGTGGTGCCATTGTCTCTGAGATGGGCAAAGGTAGACAATTGTTCACCTGCTCTGGCAACCACCCGTCCTTCCTCATCCACCACATCTGCGATAGCACCGCCGTTAATCTCCTTTGCCACTTCCTCCAGGGGCGGGTCATGGGGCCTTGAATATGGCCAGCTCAGGTAAAGTATTGGTTCGGGAAATGCGCCCACACCCTCCGCGTAGAGTTCTTTCACCTTCAGGAAGATTCTGGCCAGTATCTCTTGGTCTGCCCTGGCTTCTCCGGGTGGGTCTAGTGCCTTCCACTTCCACTGCGCCCAGCGCGCCGAGTTGGTAAAGGAGCCGTCCTTTTCTGCAAAAATGGATGCTGGCAGTAAAAAGACCTCTGTATCCACCTCGCGAGGGTCAACCCCAGGGGCCCTCCAGAACTGGGCTGTTTCGGTTTCAAAACAATCCACCACCACAAGCCATTTAAGTTTAGATAGCGCCGAGAGCATCTTATTAGAGTGTGGGCCGTTGGCCACCGGATTCATGCCGAAGGCAAGCAACCCTTCCAGCTTGTCCCGGTACATGTCGTCAAAGATGTATGCCCAACTGTAATTGCGGTCTATCTTGGGGAGGTAATGGTATGCGTAATCGTTCTCTCTGGTGGCGTGGTTACCATACATTGCCTTCATGAAGCTGGTGAAGAAGGCCGGGTAATTGCTCCAGTAATTCATAGAGGTAGGGGAAAGAGGTCTGGGCGTGTTTTCTGCCAGATAATGTTCGGGGTCTTGTTGGTCTGCGGTTGGGAGCTTCAGATAACCAGGGAGTTTATCGTATGCGACACCGTGGTCTGTACCACCCTGTATGTTCGAGTGGCCCCTGAGGGCGTTGAGTCCACCGCCCGGCCTGCCAATATTCCCCAGGAGCATCTGTAGCATGGCTGCGGTGCGAATTATCTGTACGGCAGAGCTGTGGTGTGTCCATCCGAGTGCATACATAATAGTACCTGCCTTTTCTGGTCTGCCCGTGGAGCAGATAATCTCTGCGGCCTTTACAAAACCCTCTACAGGAGCCCCTGTAATCTCCGAAACAACAACAGGTGTGTAGCGGGCGAAATGCTTCTTGAGGAGTTGGAACACGCAGTTCGGGTCACTGAGCAGGGGGTCTTGCAATGCATACCCGTGTTCGTCCTGCCGGTATTGCCAGCTAAATTTGTCATAAGCACCTTTGGCCGGGTCATAGCCAGAGAAGAGCCCGTCTTTGAAGGAAAAATTCTCCTTCACCAGGAATGGGGCATTGGTGAAGAGTCTTAGATATTCTACATGGTACAGACCGTTGGTAAGTGCGTAGTTTATGAGGCCGCCCAGGAAGGCGATGTCGGTGCCGGCACGTATCTGGACAAAGTGGTCGGCGACGGCTGCTGTCCTATTAAATCTTGGGTCTACACATACCAGTCTTGCGCCGCGTTTCCTCTTTGCCTCTATCACCCATTTGAAGCCGCAGGGGTGGTTTTCTGCAGGGTTTCCACCCATGGCCAGTATGACGTCTGCATTGCCTATATCCGTCCACCCATTGGTCATTGCCCCGCGGCCAAAGGTTGGCGCCAGACTGGCAACCGTTGGACCGTGTCAGAGGCGGGCCTGCTGCTCAAGATAGACTATGCCAAGGGCCCTGGAGGTCTTTACCATGAGGAAATTCATCTCACTGGTGTCGGTGCATCCGCCTATCATGGCAATGCCCTCCGTGCGGTTCACGGTCCCGCCTTGTGGGTCCCTTTGTACAAAGGTCCTGTCACGGGTTTCTTTTATGTGGCGGGCTATTTCGCTTGTGACAAAATCCCAGGATACCTCGTCCCAATGCGAGGCGCCCGGTGCCCTGTACAGAGGCTTGGTCAGGCGGCGGTCGTTTACTATGTAGTGCTTTAGTGAGGCGCCCTTTGGGCACAGGGTGCCACCGTTTATGGGATGGTCCGGGTCACCCTCCACGTGTACCACCGTGGGTTTGACATTATCTGCCTTATCTCCCAGGGTGTGTATTATTACCCCACAACTTACCGAGCAGTAAGGGCAGGTGCTTCTGGTCTCTGTGGTGCGGGCAACCTTTAGCTGACGGGTCTGAGCAAGCGCTGGGGTCACATCAAAGCCAAAGCCTGTAAGCAAGGCCCCAGTAGCACTCAGCTTTAGGAAGGAACGCCTGGTAAGCTCCATACCTTTTATGGTGTTAGAAGGTTGTCAACTTAGCAGAAATTATCACAAATTGTCGTAAAGGTCAACGCCTTTTCCATGGGAGGTCCAGTTGACCTTTACGTTAACACTAAGTGCCGAATCACCATCAAACCAAAATCTCCTTGAGAATGTCTGCATTTGGTGATACCTTTTGTCTAGTTTAATCAAATTGGGCCCAAGTTTGGGCCTGGCTATTTGCGTCCATAAACGAAGGGAGAAAAAATGGCCAAGGCTACCACCAGGATGTATACCTGCAAGACCTGTGGTGTTATTACCACTAGTAAGGGGCATCTGTGTAATCCCGCACCTGCACCGATTACAAGGATTGCGGTGTGCAGTTACTGCGGCATGACGAGTAGTGACCCAAGGCACATATGTAGACCAAAACTCGTAGCCATAAAATATAGCTGTACGAGCTGTGGGCGCGTTGCCGCTAGCAGAGACGTCCTCTGTGCCCCAAAACTCATACCGGCAAAGGCGGTGAAGAGGGCCTCCAAAAAGAAGGCCGCTACCAGGGCCAGAAGGGCCTCAAGATAGTTGCCTAAATAGCCGATATATCCCACTGGCCGTTGCCAAAAATGCCCCTATAGCTCAGTTGAATAGAGCGCTGGCCTCCGGA
>JBHIBD010000079.1:0-8609 GCA_046758865.1 Candidatus Brocadiales bacterium
GGATAATGCCAGCGGTGCCCATAGTGTGGGTCCCCAGGGTAAGTATATAAATAGCTTTTCATTATCTCGACGCTTTCATCCTTATATTGGAGGCGATTGAATTTAAGCTCCGTCCAGGGGGCGAGGCCAGTCAGTTTTCCAGTTATTGTAACTTGTCCCTCTTCCTCTTCGGCCCTTTCTGCCAGTCTTACCGCCCTTAGAATGCGGCCCTTATTATATCCTTCCATATAACCGTACACGTCTCGGGTGCCATCAGTGATTGTTAGATACAATCGGTTCCTCGTCCTGGCGTAGTAACGGCCTTCTGTAAAACCACTTTCTTTTACCAGTCCGGAGAACGTTACAGTACTATCAAGATATAGCTCAGGAGTGGTAGCCAGCTCAGAGAGCGTCACTGCCCTTTGGGGTGCTGCACAGCCAATGAAAAATGTCAGGGTAATAATTAGAAGCAACTTACTCATTTCGGATACTACTCTCCTGATAATATTATACAAAGGATTGTGCAGGTTTTTAAGGGGATGGAGGGGTATTAACGGCCCTTTAGTAGGGATACGGCAGCCTCAAGCTGCTCTTTTTTGCCTTTGACTAGACGGTCAGGTGCGATGCCCGAACCTTTGAGTGAGGAGCCGTCAACCAGTATATACTCCCCGGTGGTGAGTATTAACGTCTTCCTCGCGCCCAAGGGTATGACCTCTTGGATGGTGCCCTTGGCATAGCTTCTCTGGCCAACTACGAGAGCATTCCTATAGTGTCTGAGGGTTGCGGCGACTATCTCGGCGCTGCTGGCAGTAGAGGAATTTATAAGGACTGCTATCGGGAGATCGGTAGGGAGATTTGGCACGGTTTCGGCTTGAGAAAAGTGTTGGTTTCGTCCCTTTTGGTGCTCCTCTGTGAGCAGCAGTTTTCCACCGGGCACAAGATTACCAAGCACATCGAGTGCACTCTGCAAAACACCTCCAGGGTTATTGCGCAGGTCGATTATTAGTCCATCCATACCCTCAAGGTCGTCCAGTGCCTTCTTGAAATCCGTGCCCGTCCTTCTACCGAAGAAATCTATCTTTATATAACCAATATTTTTCCCCAAAAATCTGGCCTCGGCAATGGAGCCCTCTTCCCTGAGTCCGCGGATGAACTCCAGGGAGGACGGTTTGCGGTCCATGAGCATGCTCTCTTTATCCAGAGAACTAACCAAACCCTCGAGTGCGGCATCCACCAGGGCCTTTACACTAACCTCTTTTCCATTTCCAGTATGGTAAGACTCCTTGATGGTGCGGATGACCTTTTCTAACTCCATTACGTATTTTGTCTCAGTGTCAGTAAACCCCTGGACCTGATGTGGCTCTCCGTAAGAGCTTCCCATAAGGAAAGGGATGGCAAGTAGAAGGGACAGCGATACTCTTACTAGAAGGAGGTATATATAAATCGCGAAAATGTTTCTTAAAAAAATGTATGAAAGCTTGTGCCGCAGGCAGGCCCGGCCTCTGCCTGCCCGCCCTCCAAAAAGACGGGTCAATTCTGCAGAATTGCGGACATTTTCAGAAATCCCTGCAAGATTGTCTCTTGTGAGAAAGATAAAAGTCCACCTCAAATTTTTTATTGGGTTCAACATTTACATCTATGCACAGGGCGGCGAGTTCTTCTCTATCAAAATCCTCGTGCCAGACGGCGAGTCTGTGGATGCCGGAAGGGATGTCCACAATCTTGAAGCTACCATCCTCACCCGTTAAACAGTAATACGGGTTATCCCTGACCACTACCCATGCGGCCATTTCCTTGTGGATATCGCACCCAATTCGTACCACTTCAACATAGTCGAACCTTTTCCGAATGGGTTTACCTGCTGATGGTATACCCTCATTAAATGACGCATTCTTAACAGAATAAGAGTGCAGGTTGTGCATCTCAGGGTCGGTGTTTCTAAGCTCCACCGTACTACCCACGGGCACAATAAGAACATGCGGAACAAAGGCAACGCCCTTCTGGTCTATGAAAGGAGTTTTTTCTTCTAAAAACCTTGCGAAGGTTTTCCCCCGTTGCATACCCTTTATGTACACCACGGCGTCTTTGATGCCCACCGCAGCCGTATCTGACGAAAGAAATCTGACCACGCCAGAGACGCTGCCGCCATCATCCACATAAATCTCATCATACTCTATGGGAATCTCTCTAGTAGGGGCAGTGGCCTCTTTCTTTAGGGTTGTGGCGTCGCCCTGCCGACCCTGGTGGGCCATGACAGCGGGACTCAAGACTAAAATGCCAACGACTGTCACCAAAGAGACGTACCTAAGACTCAAGATTGACATTTTTTGCACAATCACAATATTTTCCAAAATCTCCACCTACCTGAGAACTCCTACAAGTCTATACGGTACAATATGTCATTCTGAGCGAAGCGAAGAATCTCTTGTTTTCAGCCGAGATTCTTCGTTGCCTTCGACAACTCAGAATGACGCTTTGCAGAGTTCTCTACTTGTATGGCGGGGCCAGAAGCCCCGCCATACCCAACAAGAGTAGAGACGCACAATCAGTCAGCCCGTCTCTCCGGATTGAGACTTCTTCAAAAGTTGTTCAAATGTCCTGTATCATTCTGAGCGAAGCGAAAAATCTAGTCTCTTAGAGATCTGCGCCAGAGGCGCATCCGCCTATGGTGTCCTTAGCCTTCGGCGACGGAACACCTATGGCGTGACTTCAGTCGTTTCACTCCCTCAGAACGACAATTGAGAGGTTTCGATTAATGACAGTAGTTATAACCTCCCAAGATGGTCACTGCCCATGGGCTGTGCCCCACATTGGGAATAACCGAAACCCTGTCAGTCGTCCCATCTATCACATAAATAGAGTTGGTGGTCGAGCAGGCCAGATAGATCTTTTCCCCCGCGGGGTCGGTGGAGGCCGTCTCCAGCATCATCTGATAGCCCAGTTTCAGCCGCTTTATCTCCCTCATCTTCTCCATGTCGTACACGGTTACGGCGCCCTCTTCGCTACAAATAGCGTAGGCCTTTTCGCCACCGTTAACGAAGTTAATGCCGGTCATCCCCGCCCCTCCCCTCAGGGTAGCGATGACCTTATTGGCCTCCGTGCTTATGACGCTGATAGTCTCATCACCATTATTGGGAACCAGCATAAGCCTGCCGTCAGGTGAAGAGTAGGCACGCCAGGGCTCCGTCCCCACCATGATATTGGTTACCACGCTGTCTGTGCTCGTATCAATTACCGCCACCATTCCGGAATCGCCGTCGGCAGCGTATGCGTATCTGCCATCAGGTGTGAGGGTTACATTGGCTACACCCTTTATCTCTGTGAGGTATCTGTCGGGGTTAAGCGCAGCAACCTTAAAGTCGCCCCCTACGGCAATTCGTTTAATAAGGCGATGGGTCTTTGTATCCACCACTCCCACCTCGTGGGCGCCGAAGTTGGCAATATAGGCCTTTGAGCCGTCGGGTGAGAAGGTAACGCCGTGCGGCTCGGCAAAACCCTCGATTCGGGCCACTTCTTTGAAGGTGATGAGGTCTACAGCAGATACCGTGCCCCCCTCAATATTGCCTATGTAGGCAAGCCTGGAATCGGGGGAGATATTAAAGTGCTCCGGGTTCAGCCCCACGTCCAGCTTGGCCAACATCTCACCGGAGGCCACATCAAAGACCATCAGGTCGTTTCTCTTGGTACCCGGCACCACCAGCTTTTTCCCGTCAGGTGTGAGCATAGACATATGAGGCGCACACCACGGACCCGCCTCAAAACGGCTGACCAGCATGTTGGTTGCGGTGTCTATTGCGACAACATCGTTACTATCCCTATTAGTAACAAAAACGATAGAGCTCATGTCCCGTCCTGAGAGTGATGCGGCATTTACCTCTGTATAAGGAGAGGATGTCGCCACTGCTGCAAGAAGGGCAACCACTGCAAAAAATTTTGCCATAATCATACCTCCTTTTGATGTTAGAAATCCATCTGAACTCTAAGTCCGAATGTAGTAAGGTAATCCTCGTCCACAGGGTCATCGCTGGCAGAGTTGAAGACTACCTGCGAGTTAAGTGTAAGGTTCATATGGTCAGTAAGAAAGAAACTATAATAGGCCTCCGCTAGGTCCTCCTTTTCATCATCACGGGCCTTCTGTTGGGAGAAGGCCAGGGCAGTGTGGTCGTACCTCCTGGATGAAAACGGCGACCTCAACCCAAGGCCCAGGCTCCATGCCCACTCCCCCTCACCAGGCGCTGTATGACCAGTGATGCCATATCTGCCAAATGCAGTGAGCCTCTGGGTAAGCTGCTGGTCGAGACTCAACCCAACGGCACGGCTGCGGGTGTCACCATTGTATCTGCCCCACAGCCTGTAATTTCCCCCAAGACCAAAGAAGAATCGCGGGGCATAGTAGTCTACCTCAGCTATCCCATAGACCTTGTCGGTTACGGCAGTGCCTGAGTTATCGGCGCTCTGAAGCCCAATACCGAAGCTGTAGCCCTTTTTTGTGTCAAAGTAGCCAACCAGCCCAGGGCCGTTATCAGGGGGTGAGAGGACGAGGTTGTTGACAAAGGCACTGGAGAAGAACTGGGTAGTCTCGTCGTTGGCCATCGTATTCATGTCGAAGTAATTGGTGAGGTCTATCTTTCCCGCTACTAGACGGAGCCTGTCCTGCGCAAATATAGACTGTAGCCAGGCCTCCCTGACGCTCACCCTGTCCACCCCATCCGTGTCCTGGGTAGAGCCCCTGGAGGCGTCGTCGTCGAGGCCCGAGGCAGTACTCGAAAAGATGTCCGGACCGCTGCCCCCGATGGCCTCAAGGTCCAGGAAGAGGGTAGAGTTGAACATGGGCCTGTGGAGGAAGAAGAGGTCAAAAGACCCCTGGGTAGATGCAGTATCCTTTTTGTCGCTGTTTATTGACTGCTGCACTATCCCCGTTGCACTCATGCCCACGGCCACTCGCTTCTTAAACTCCTCCTCCAGCATGCTCCCTATTAGGTCGGAGATGCTCTCCTTGCGGGCGTATTTAAACTTCCTGTAGGCCAATCTCTTTGTCTGAGGCAAGCCGTCAATTTCGCACTTGTTGCCGGGACCCGGGTGGTCATAGATGTGCCCCTCGGGGCAGACCCATTCCCAGACCTTTTTTATCTCCTCAACGGGCTCAAGGAGGAACATCTTCCCCGCCATCTCCTCAAGTCTCTTGATGCGTCTTTCAAGGCGCTCCTTCTTTGCAGGAGGGAGTGCGGCTGGTACCTCTTCTTCCGCCCTTGCCATCTCTGGTGTGGGAACAGTGCCGCGGAACCCCTCCAGCTCCGACTCCATCATCATCATCTTTTCTTTGTTTTTATTCATCTGGGCCTTCAGGTTGTCTTGCTCGGCCTTCAAGGTCTCTAGCTGCTCCATCAAGTACTGGAGTTGGGATTCTTCCGTGGCCAAGGCCGTGCCGGAAGAAATAAGCAAAGAAATTAAACAGCAGAAGATATATTTCATGACTTATCCTCCTTTCCCCTCGGAAATGGGATAATTTTGCGTGCAAGATAGGTCTCCTGGCTCACGGCTCGTCCTACTCCCTGTGCCTTCCCATTCGCCACGAGCGAACAGTGGCCTACATACAGGTTTCGTCCCCGTTACAGTTGCGGGGCAGCGGCAGATTTGGACTGCCTTCCCTTACACCTTGCACAAAACCTAGTTTTTAATTAATTTATGTCCCCGGTTTTCCTCCCAATAAAAAAACCCGCATCTCCTCTCTGTGTAATAGATGAGAAGAGGATACGGGTAAATTCGCATGTACACTTCAAGCCTCCTTGACCACGAGGAACACTATGAAGTTTCCACAGGCAGGTCTTCTGACTATCGGCTCACCCTACTGACTGCGCCTTCCCATTCGCTAAAAACGAACAGTGGCCTATCGCAGCGTTCGTCGCCGAATACAGCGGCGGGTCCGTGATGGCGTCTCACCATCTTCCCTATTAGTCCACATATTAGCGGACACCTGTAGAAAAACTTTTGGAAAATTTATACTCCCAAGCCTCCATACTGTCAAGAAAGAACTTCTGTCTTTTTTGCCGGTCGCAGGAAATGGCCCATAGGGTCATCTCTCTTGGAGTAGGTCTCTCTACCCTGGGTGGACGTCTATATCGGGCGTAATTGCAGAGGTCAGCAATAGAGGCCCGGCCAGGTAACGTGGAGGAGGTATATTATCCCTCTACAAGCTCTGTGGTGGCCTTGTAGGCCTGTCTTAGAAACTCCGGATGCGCTGTGACAGTGTCACGCTTCTCCAGGCCCTTGAAGAAGAGCTCACCTGCGTATTCTATCTCAAGGGCATTGAATATGGCCCTTATGGTCTGTCTGGAGCCGGAAAATATCTTATCATCTGCCTTACTAACGGCCGCAGTTGAGATAAATAGCCCCTTGGGCTGCTTCTTACCGTTTCGCAAAGGTCTTTTGAGTATAAACCTCCGTGCCCACAGGGCCTGACAGCGGTCTATAAGGGCCTTGAGCTGGGCACTTACACCCAAGAAATACAAGGGCGATGCCACTACCACATAGTCTGCATCAAGAAGCCTCTTGTAGACCTCTTGCATTTTATCTTCTATGACACAGTTCCCCGTTTCCCAGCAGTTGCCGCACGCTGTGCAGGGTGCTAGGCCGAGCTCACTAACTACCAGCTTTTCTGCTTCAAGCCCGGCGTCATCAGCTGCCTTAATTACTTCATCCAGAAGGAGTTCTGAGTTGCCTCCACGCCTTGGGCTTCCTGCAATGGCTAATAACTTCTTCATCCGGGATTCCTCCACGGGGTGTTGGCTGGGGTCTGCCTGCCTGCTCTCTGGGGACGTGCAGCTTGGCCCTGGACCTTTTGGGTGAAATATTCCATGGTCTTGATTAAACCCTCCCGCCTATCCGTTCTTGGTTCCCAGCCCAAAACCCTCTTTGCTTTCGATACGTCTGGCCTCCTGACCTTAGGGTCATCCTGTGGAAGGGGTTTAAAGACAATTTTACCCTTGCTGGAGGTTAGCTCTACAATCTCTCTGGCTAACTGCAACACAGTAATTTCGGAAGGGTTTCCAAGGTTTACCGGCCCATGTTCCTTTGACATGAGCAGCTTGTATAGGCCTTCGACCATGTCGGATATATAGCAAAAGCTACGTGTCTGCCTGCCGTCACCAAAGACAGTAAGGTCTTCTCCCCTAAGGGCCTGTGACATGAATGTGGGCAGTGCGCGACCGTCATCGAGGCGCATCCTTGGGCCGTAGGTATTAAATATGCGAGCTATCTTTGTGTCTATGTTATGTGCCCTATTGTAGGCCATGGTAAGGGCCTCTGCAAAGCGTTTTGCCTCGTCATACACACCCCTTGGCCCCACAGGGTTTACGTGTCCCCAGTAATCTTCGGGCTGTGGATGTACCTGAGGGTCACCATACACCTCAGAGGTGGAGGCCAAGAGGAACTTGGCCTTTTTGTTTTTGGCCATGCCCAGGGCATTCAGCGTACCAAGTGAGCCGACCTTTAGGGTCTGGATGGGGAGCTTCAGATAATCAATCGGGCTTGCCGGGGAGGCCAAGTGCAAAATTGCGTCTACATCACCTTCAACAGATATGTATTCTGTGACGTTGTATTCTATAAATTTAAACTTGTTATTATCTAGCAGGTGGGCGATATTATCCGTCGTACCGGTTAGGAGGTTATCTACGCAGATAACGGAATGGCCCTTTTCCAACAGATAGTCGCAGATATGGGAACCGATAAAGCCTGCCCCCCCGGTAACTACTATGCGCATGGTGATTAAAGCTCCTTTCGAATCTAAGAAGTAGATTCTATAATGGACTTTTTCCAGATTGCAAGCCAAAAACCTTTATGACACTAGAGTACATAGACGTGGGTAACACTTTTTTCATACGGTGATTGTATCTCTTTTCCCCTCCTATCGAGGGAGGGGGTAAGGGTTGGGGTGATACTGCCCACCCCCACCCTCCCCTCCCCCGTCAAGGGGGAGGGAAAATAAATTTTACCTACTTGGGCGTTACCTATGTCTATAGCTAATACAAAAACCTCCATAAGGCCATAGCCCTTTGACAATGGTGCCCATTGGCGATAAACTGGCACCTAATCCGTATGGAGCCTTTGCAAAAGTGGCTTTGACCCTTTATGTCATTCCTGAGCGAAGCGAAGAATCTCCAAAACTAGATTCTTCGGTCGCCTCACTCCCTCAGAATGACAATTGTTAAGGCTTTTCCGAAATCGTTATATGATATAAGCAAATACCTATTAGAGGGTTACACATGAGATTCACCAAGATGCACGGGATAGGTAACGATTATGTATACGTTAATTGTTTTGAAGAAAAGATAGGTAGCCCCAGCAGGCTCGCCAGGCGCATAAGTTCAAGGCACTTCGGCATTGGTGCAGACGGGCTTATACTTATAACACCCTCTAGGAGGGCGGATGTAGGGATGAGGATATTTAATGCCGACGGCAGTGAGGCCGAGATGTGCGGCAACGGCATACGTTGTGTGGCAAAGTATGCCTATGAGCACGGTCTGGTACCAAAAAAGAGGATGACGATAGAAACGCTGGCGGGGATAAAAACCCTGGATTTAAAGATTAAGGATTCAAGAGTCCAAGGGGTCAGGGTAAATATGGGTAGACCC
>JBHIBD010000080.1:0-8455 GCA_046758865.1 Candidatus Brocadiales bacterium
CTAATGTTTGGGAACTCGTTGGTATATGTTTCTTTTGGATTTTCGTATCCTTTCTTGCCTCTGGCGCAATCTCTATCGCTATAGAATGGGTTCGGAATGGATTTACCTTGGGGCCTCGCCTTTTACACCCTATTATATTTTTTGCATTATTTGCTGCCATACTAGCCGCTACTTTATCCATTGCTTTTCTTGCAGTAGCAGACCGTGATTAGGATTCTATCAATCGTACTAATAACTATTATCTTAGCTCTAGGCTGTGGCAATTCACAACCAACGGATTTCGAAATTCAAGAGATGCAACGAGTTGCAGATTTAATCCCAACTACTTACCTTTATAAAGAATTATCCCAAAAGGGGTTCCCTCCCCAATGGTCAAACCCAAGAAAAATGAAAGCCGATTTACTAAAGATAGTTCGAGACCCGAAGTACAAGAAAATAAATATAAAAGACCGCTACATATTTATGGCAGAAGACGCAGTAAATATAATGGTTAATCGCCGAATAAAAGAAATAGAAAATTATAGAGAACCATGGAAAGACTGGTAATAATCTTATCCATCATTCTTTTATTCCTCGGCTGTGCCTCTGGCCCATCCCAACCGCCCTATCACGAGCAAATCAACATGATTCTGGCCGACCCTAATATGTTACTAGAAGAAAAGAAGCTGAGAATTATGGTGCTTCAATCCAAAAGAAACCATAAGGTTGCATCCGATATACGCGGTGCACAGGAAATACAGACAATGTTAAATCTTATGGGGCGTTAATCTTTAAACCCAAATGACTTCTTAAAGCCAAAGAAAGATGCGCCCCTTGCTGGTATCCCCAAGAAGCTACCAAGCCCCGCACCAAAAGCTAGTATGTATGGTGTGTCTCGATGCACCTACAGCTATTCTTTACCCTGCCTCTACAACCGTTCTAAGAACTTTAATCACTCTATAACATGCTCTGATGAAATGATTCATCTTGCGGATAGAGATATGGTCTTATATAATTCCTGTGGCAGAAGTAGGGGCACAACATGTTGTGCCCCTACTATACCACTAACATGGTAAGGGATTTATCTATCTTGTAGGGACAGACCTAAAGGTCTACCGTTCACGAACAGGTTTAAAAACCTGTCCCTACATCTGAAAAATGCAACTGGTAGACAACGACCCTTACGGTCGTTGATCATGCATTTCAACGAGGTAAATGCGCCAGAGGTGCATCAGCCTTTGGCATGACCTCGTTGTCTACCACTATGTCATTCCGTACTCGATACGGAATCTATGGATTCCCGCTCTCGCAGGAATGACATTCAAGGTCTTTGCCGAGAACCCCAAGGTATCATCATGTTCATAAGGACTGTAGAGACCAGAAGCGGCGGGAAGACACACCGTTACCTACGGGTTGTTGAGAACTACAGGGATGACGGAAAGATAAAGCAGCGTGTGCTGTGGAATCTGGGGAACCTGGAAAAGATAAGGCATAAGCTCCCAGGACTTGCGAAATCCCTGGGCAATCATTCCGGTGTACCGCTCGTTTCGCTCAGAGAACTGAAGAGCGAAGGGGTGAGGGAGTACGGAAACATGCTCCTTCTGAGAACCTTGTGGAAGGGACTTGGGATCGAGGAAATTTTTAGTAGGGACAAGACCGCTGAGAGAATGAGACCCTATATCATGGCCGTCGCCTTTCACCGCCTGCTGAATCCACGTGGTCTGCCCCCCATCACTGAATGGCTGGACAGGGTCTATCTACCAGAGCTGGAGGGGCCTTCGCGTTCTGGCAGGGCGCGCCTTGCCGGGAGGATTCTCAGGCTTTTTGAATATCTGGAGAGAGACGGCAAGGGTAGGGGGCTGCGTGTCATATCAAAGACCACCCGGAAAAAGTCGGTACCCTTCTGTTTTATGATCAAGCTCAAGATGAACGCTCTCGCGGTGCGCGGGAGCCGATTAAGGCAAAAGGAATCGCTGCTGGTGATTCTCACCGCGGGCGGTGTCCCCAGGGCCTACGGTATATATGACGGAAAAAGCCCCTTGGCCTTTATGCATGACGTGCTTACCGATGATGGTCTTGTGCGTGGCCTGAAGGGACGCAAGACCGTCTTCGTGGCCAACAGGTCAACCATCGGTGATGGTGTTACCGATTTATTTAATAGGGAGGGGATTCCCTATATAGTCTTCATCAATAGGTGGAGTAAGAAGGGTGTCAGGAAACCCCTCTATAAAGTGGGCAGGGGATACGTTGCGCAAAGAATTAAAACCAGTAGAAAGAAAGGGCCTCGGGTCTACATACTCTCCAAAAAGGCCCAAGAATCCTCTCGGACGAAAAGACACGTTGAGTGTGCACTTAAAACAAATATGACTAACCGTGCATTTCTAGCCAAGGCAGTCAAAGCCCGCAGGGAATGTCTTCATCTGGAAGAGTTTTTCGGGAATATAACACCACCTGCCGGGGTCTTGTCGAGAGTGGAATATAAAAGGGGATATACTTTTATATGTTTTTTGACCTACCTTCTTGCAAGGACGCTGGACAGGGGGCTTTCCCAGGCGGGGATGGGCCGTAAGCTCACACCCTTAGGGTTATTGGAGATGTTGAAGGACATTAAGCTGGTGACGAACGTAGTGTCGGGAAGGAGGCTAAACTACGTAACAAAGATACCCACTCAGACGAGGAGATTGCTGAGGGCCTTTGGTGTAAAAAATCCGAGGACGTTCCCAACACTTTCCTGGTGATGGCGGAGCACCGTAACGAATATGACACCCATAATCCTCGCTTTTTTGGCACTTCTACTTGGTGGGATAGCCTATTTTAACGCCTGGATTAAGCTTTGCCTCCTCTTCCTGGTGGTATTCTTTTCACTGGACGTCTGGATTTGTTACGGGCTTTTTGTTCCCGGGCACAGCGTAATATTTTGGGTAATCACTTGCATCCTTGTCCTATGGCCCACCTTCCTTCTAATACTCTTTGGCCTGGATATGAGATACGGGTGGTTCTGTTTTGATATGTCGTACTCTTGGGCCTTTGTATGGGGTTTCGCCATAATATTGTTTGGTATTAACCTGGTGGGCAGTATTCTGCGTCTTCTCCTGACCAAGACCTAGCCATTTGCGGGGGAAAGAATTTGGCCGATAAAAAGATATTTATCAGCGCAGGTGACCCTTCGGGAGATATACATGGTGCCAACCTCATGGCAGAGATATCAAAAAGAGACCCTGGGGTGAGATTCTACGGGTTGGGAAGACACAGGATGCACGACGCCGGACTCCAATGTATGCATGCCATGGATGACCACGCAATTATGTGGGCAAGCGCCCTCGTCAAGATACCAACCCTCTGGCAGTTGTACAGGGACTGTAAGCGGTTCTTTGAGGAAGAGAGGCCGCATCTTGCAGTACTGATAGATTACGCCGGGTTTAATATATACCTTGCCCGCGCGGCCAGCAAACGTGGGGTGCCGGTCATCTACTACGTCTGCCCCCAGCTCTGGGCCCATGGGAGCTGGAGGATAAAGAAACTGGGGCGGGTGGTAAAAAAGATGCTCCTTGTCTATCCCTTCGAAGAGGAATTTTACGCCGACTTAGGTGTCCCCTTCAGATATGTGGGCCACCCGCTATTTGATGAACTTGCAAAAAGGGAGCAAGACAACGCCCTGGTCAACCGCCTCAGGGCTGAGAAAGGAGAGTGTATAATTTCAATCCTCCCTGGGAGCAGGGAACAGGAGATAGCGAAGCTCCTGCCCATATTCCTGAGAGCAGCGGAGGATTTGCAGAAAAAACTCCCACAGGCAAATTTTATCATCTCCTGCCACCATGCGAGAAATGCGGACTTGATAGAAATCATTACGAGCAAGTTTGATTTCCCGGGCGAGATAGTTATTGGCAACCTACCAGAGGTCATTGAGGCATCCACTGTTTGCCTGACCAGTTCCGGAACGGTGACCTTGGAGGTGGCTGCCCACCTTACACCGATGGTGGTTGCTTATCGTATCACACCATTTGCCTATTTCGTGGCAAAACCTTACATAGAGACGCCCTTCCTGTGCCTCGCCAATAAGGTTGCAGAGGAGCACTTAGTCCCAGAGTTACTCATGTACAGGGACGGTCATCGATGGGTAGCCGATAGAGTCTTGGAGCTGGTACTGGATAAGGACAGAAAGAGCTCTGTCATAGAGGGATTGGCGCGTGTCAAGGCAACCATGGGCGGTACCGGCGCATCAATGCGTGCAGCCGAAGAGGTCTTGAATATGATAAACAGCGGCGTTTAGCAGAGAAGGCTGAAATAAGGGTTGCGTGTGCTTGAGAGGACGCTTATAATTAATCTTTGTAAACCTCACCGAATAGGCAGGAATTATTTCAACCCCAACTAAAAGGGACTCAGGCATGCATCAAGGTCTTCAAGCATTCATAGCCGCTGCTGCTATTACCTTCCTTGTCGGCATATTCTTTGGCATCCAAATCCTCTTTCGCAGGTTTGCGCTTAAAGACCGAACAAAAAAACCTGAGATAAGGGAAACCCAAGTGGAAGGGGACAAACAGCACCACAAAAAACTTAAGTTAAAAAAGAATGCAGGCTAGGCCTCAATGTGCCCTCCCCTCAATTATCCTTCCTAGATAAAAAATCGCACCACCCACGATCAAGAAAGTCATTTCCTTCCCCATAGACTCGAGTACTATCCCAAAGTATAAGGCCTCTAGTGCCAGCAGGAGGCCTACAAGCTGAAATAATCTCCCCATTAACGCCATATCTCATCCTTACCCACAAATACTACCCCTTAACGCCTCACATCAAGCGGGAGGGGAAGGTAAATCTCAATCACTGTTCACCACCTTTGCTTATCTCACAAAATTACAATAAACCGTTAGAAATTCCAAGCTGTTTCTAAAGAGCTTGAATCCTTGGCGGCAGTTGTTATAATGACGTTGTATTTATAAGTCTATATATAGAAAAGATTAAACTATACGTCATGGGTAAGGATGAGAAACCAAAAAAGGGCCTAGAGCTACGGGCACCCAGGGGCATGGAGGATGTACTCCCACACCAGTGGCGACTGTGGCGACGGCTAGAGGAGGTGGCCAGAGAGATATTCGAGCTGTCTGGTTACCATGAGGTCCGCACCCCCATCTTCGAAGACACCAGACTATTTGTCAGGGGCATTGGCGACGCCACTGACATCGTGGAAAAAGAGATGTACACCTTTGCCGGTGGTGAAGACTCCTCGATCACCCTCCGACCAGAGAACACCGCAGGGGTGATGCGCGCCTACGTCGAGTACGAACTATACAAGACACAAAAATTTCAAAAATTTTACTACATTGGGCCCCAATTCCGAAAGGAGAGGCCACAGGCAGGCCGCCTCCGACAATTCCATCAGATGGGCATAGAGGCAGTGGGCTCTATGGACCCCCTTGTGGACGTGGAGACCATAACTGTTGCCACCCAGGTCTACGACCGCCTCTGCCTGGTCGATTATGAGATAAAGATGAACACCATCGGATGCGAGATGTGCAGGCCGCCGTATCGTAAGACCTTAAAAGAGGAGTTGACCCAGTACAAAAAGGGCCTCTGCAAGCCCTGCCTGACACGGATGGAGAGGAATGTCTTCCGCGTACTCGACTGTAAAGAGGAGGGATGCAGGGACATAACTCACAAGATGCCAGTGATATACGACTTCCTGTGCGAGGAGTGCAAGGACCACTTTGAGGTGGTCAAGGAGGCGCTCTCTGACACAGGTATCCAGTACGACCTGGACCCATTCCTAGTAAGGGGCCTGGATTACTACACCAAGACCGTATATGAGGTAATCCTCCCCTCCCTTGGCGCAAGGAGTGCCATCTGTGCCGGTGGACGCTACGACAATCTCATCTCCGAGATAGGTGGTCCACCCACGGGTGCCGTTGGCTTCGCCATGGGTATGGAGAGCAGCATGCTCGCCCTTGAAAAGGTCTACCAGGAGAAAGTGCCCATAGACGAGGGTGAGCCTCCCACACAGATATATCTTGTTTCCATAGGAGATGACACTCACAAGGAGTGCTTCAAGATTGCCCGAAGGTTGAGGTCCCAGGGCCTGTCCTGTGACCTAGACTACGAGGGCCGAAGCCCGAAGGCTCAGATGCGCACGGCAAACAAGCGGGGAGCCAAGAGGGTCATCGTGATTGGGCCTGAGGAGCTTGCACAGGGACTGGTGAAGCTGAAGGATATGGAGACGGGTAAAGAAAAGCTGCTCACCAAAGACCAAGTAGTAGTGTATTCGCAGATGGACGTCGGGAACTGGGACTAGCCCCTGAGAGGACAGTTACCCTGCGCTGAAATAATAAAGAAAAATGCTTAAACGCACACATACATGTGGGGAGCTGCGTAAGGCAAATGTGGGCAAAGAGGTCGTACTGAGCGGCTGGGTGTCGAGCCGCCGCGACCACGGGGGTTTAGTATTTATAGACCTCAGGGACCGCTACGGCCTTACACAGGTGGTATTTAATCCTGAGCAAGGTGAGGAGCTACACAAGGGGTCCCGCGACCTGAGGGCCGAGTACGTACTCGCCGTAAAGGGAAAGGTCTTGGAAAGGCCACCCGGCACAGTAAACCCCAGGCTCGACACCGGTGAGGTGGAGGTTCATGCCTCCGAGCTTGAGGTATTGAGTAAGGCCGAGAGCCCCCCCTTTGAGATTGAGGAGGCCGGGAACGTCTCCACGGAGCTCAGGCTCAAATACAGGTATCTGGACCTGAGGCGGCCGGACATGCAGCGCTACTTCCGGTTCAGGCACAAACTCTCTCAGACAATAAGGCAGTATCTGGACAGCCAGGGCTTTCTCGAGATTGAGACCCCATTTCTGACCAAGAGCACCCCGGAGGGCGCAAGGGACTATCTGGTACCCAGCCGCATTAGTCCAGGCCACTTCTACGCCCTTCCCCAGTCACCACAGCTCTTTAAGCAGATACTGATGGTGTCCGGGTTTGACCGCTACTTCCAGATAGTGAGGTGCTTCAGGGACGAGGACTTGAGGGCACAGCGCCAGCCGGAGTTTACCCAACTCGACCTTGAGATGTCATTCGTGGAAGAAGCCGATGTGATGGCCGTAATCGAGGGCCTGTTCGCCGAAATATTTGAGAAACTGATGGGCAAGAAAATAACCACCCCATTCCCAAGGCTCTCTTACGGTGAGTCCATCAAGCTTTACGGCTCAGATGCACCGGATTTACGCTATGACCTTGCCATAAAAGAGATTACGGACATAGTCAGCACCTCCAGCTTCAGGACCTTCCGCGATGTGGTGGACAGGGGCGGTATCGTAAGGGGCCTCAACGCCCAGGGCTGTAAGGATTTCACAAGGAAGGAGCTTGACGAGCTTACAGTCTTTGTGGGCCAATTCGGCGCAAAGGGCCTGGCATGGTTCAGGGTAGAGGACGGTGGTTTAAGCTCGCCTATCGCAAAATTTTTTACTGGAGAACAACAGACCCAGATAAAAGACCACATGGGGGCCAGTGTGGGAGACCTCCTTTTATTCGTCGCCGACAGGGAAAAGGTGGTAGCACAATCCCTTTCACAACTGAGGTCACACCTGGCCAAAAAACTTGGGCTTGTGAAAGACGAGCAGTATGCGTTTACGTGGATAACGGACTTCCCTCTGCTTGAATATGATGAGACCCTGGGGCGGAACGTGTCCATCCATCACCCCTTCACCTCACCCAGACCCGAAGACATGCCAATCCTCGAAGAAAGGCCACTTGAGGTGCGGGCGCGGGCATATGACATAGTACTGAACGGCATAGAGCTGGGCGGTGGTAGCATAAGGATACATGACCCGGAATTACAGAAGCGGATATTCAAACTCCTCAACATAGACGAGGCCTCTGCACAGGAGAGGTTTGGTTTTCTGCTCGAGGCACTTAAATACGGCGCACCACCCCACGGCGGTATAGCCCTCGGCCTAGACAGGGTAGTAGCCCTGCTATTAGGACTTGAGGACATAAGAGAGGTGATAGCCTTCCCGAAGACCCAGCGTGCTACTTGCCTGCTCACCGATGCCCCCGCCGACGTATCCACCGAGCAGCTAAAAGAACTCGGCCTGAAGCGTCTATAGAACCACAAACTGGATGCAGGGTAAAATGTAGGGACAGACCTTCAGGTCTGTCCGATACGGACAGGTCTCTATAGAACAACAGACCACAAACTTTGGGCGCTGAATAATCAATACGAGCAAAGCAAGCTCTGCCGCTACAATGCCCCAGGATGGTACTTGGGTGTTTTGCAGAGGCATCGAATAATGAATCCACAGAGTAAGATGGTCTCCGTAATCATACCGACGCTGAATGAGGAGGGGACGATTGAGGCCACGCTCAGGGGGGTCGCTGAACAGAAAATACAGAATAAACAGGCCCTCCTTAGCCCCTATATGGTGACGGATGGGCAAGCGGGGCTGTTCGAGATAATTGTGGTGGACGGCGGGAGTCAGGACCGCACGCGGGAGATAGC
>JBHIBD010000081.1:0-8322 GCA_046758865.1 Candidatus Brocadiales bacterium
GCTCGCAATGACGTATTGGGGCCGATTCGCTCTGCCTGTAACTTGGGCTTTGCTCGCAATGAGAGCGGGCTTGGTTATTGTGAGGCGCAATGCTTCCCGTTTTGTCATTGCGAGTCCGCCTGAGGTGGACGAAGCAATCTCCCAAGTGTTCTAGAGATTCTTCTCTGCCGTAGGTGGGTCGGAATGATATAGGGTATTGGAGCGACTTTTGTGGAGCTCTCACTCTCATGTATTTGTTGCTGAACTCTTCTAAAGTTGGCAATTTCAGCCTGTTAAGATGTGGAGGAGGAGATGATGAAGATAAGGGCATATCTACAACAAGAGGCTACGGCCAAGAAGGTTCATTATACTGCCAACGAAGTCATTCTCTCGCAGAATGAGCTGGCCCGGGAGATGTATTTTATAGACTCGGGCCGGGTAAAGATACAAAGGAGGGTGCCTGAGTTAGAAAGTGAGATAGAAGTAGCCACTCTGGGGCCAGATGACTTTTTTGGGGTACTGGGTATAATGATGGGTAAGCCTCGCACGGCAGACGTGGTGGCAGTAACAGACTGTACCGTATGGTCCATGGACGAAAAGTCCTTTAAAGAGGCTATTAGTAAGAGTCCTGAGTTTGCACTATTAATAGTAGAAGGGCTGTGTCGCAGGCTTGCTAGCGTGAACAAAAGAACAGAAGAGACTATGGCGCAATTTAAGGAATTTACCAGGCGCCTTGAGGAAGTCTCTCTTTTATGGCACTCCTTTGTTCCGTACTAATTTCATTCTTTAATTTGCTCCTGATTCGTATGCCTGTAAAGCGGTTGTTCTCGCTCTCTATACATAAGTGAAGGAGGAGTTATATCGAGACTTCACTAAAGGTAGTGTATGGACAGACCCAGAGGTTCACCCCAATGGGAATACGAGGCCCTGGTACTGCGTTATGCCAACTTTTATGAGGTATTATTTGTGCTAGGCTCATATCCTATAATTAATCGTCTGACGTGCTCACCTTGTTTCCTGTAACTATCATTCGGTTGGTCATGAATCCGTAGTCACCTGCCTCTGTATGGGAGGAGAAATTTCGTCTGACCTCAACATTCTTGAAACCGACCCCGGCAAGGATGTTCTTTATCTTATCCTCACTGTATATGGTTTCACAATAGGTGCCCTCTCGTATCAGACCCTTTTTCTTAGACGACACGCTCTCCCTGGTTATTATTTTGTTATGGTTCAATTCTCTCTCACGGGTGACTACAATATCTTCATTTGCCTCGTGTCGAGAATAGGGCCGAAAATTTCTGGTAACGTAATCAGGGTCGCAGAGGTCCAGTAATATTCCTCCCCCGGCGTCAAGGAGTCTGCGTGCTTCACGAAGCACACTGGCATTTTCCTCTTCATTGAGGCAGTAACCAAATGAGTTAGCCATAAGGATAACGTAACGAAATTTGCTCCCCTTGAGTCCTACCTGGCGGGCATCGCCGCGCAGGTAGTGGATATTATATCCTGTTCTTTGGGTTCTAACCCTACCGCGTCCGACAAGGAAATCTGAGTAATCCAATACGGTAAGTCTTTTGTACCCTCTTCTTGCCATCTCCAGGGAGTGGCGTCCCTCCCCACCGCAGAGGTCGAGTATTTCGTCCTCTTTCTCCGGTCTTAGATACGCCTCCAGGAAATCAACCTCCCTTCGCGTGAGTTCATCGTCGCAGACGCTTCTGGCATCAGTGACGAGGTAGACATCGTCGAATAGTGTCTTCCACCACTCTGGGTTTGTATCCATTACCGAGACTCCACTCCTAATAGGAAGGCGTTTTCAGACACCATTCACCCACATGGGCACCAAAACTGAAGAGGCCGTCGCTGGCAAATAGGGCAGGCCCACCATTCCAGGGCTGGAGCAGCGCAAGTTCCCTCTCCTCATCCGTTAGCTGGATGAGATGGTCAAGACTCCCTTCCTGCCAGAGCTTTTCCAACGTCATGGCATCTTGCCAGACGTTTTTCACATACTCCTTGAGTTCCTCAAGATGCCGGGGAGTTATTATCCTCGGTCTGAGTGATGTCTTTATAGGCCCTTTAGTATAAACTAGTCCCATCTGGGCAGCCCTGCGGTCAACCTCATCCTGAATTTCCTTTAGGGTGGTGTATCCCAGGCCCATTATCGCCTCGTTTATTCTGTCAACGGCTTCTCTAATGCTGATGGGTGAGTGGAGTATTGCAATACTATGGGTGCCTCCCCCCGAGCCGACGTTGGTAGGTATTCCCCCAAATCGCCCAAGAAATCCGATAAGCCCCCTCTCGGTCATCATGCACCTGAAGTCTGTTTGCCACTTTTTCGGAAATACCTCTTTCTTCTCGTGGTCAAGCCAGGGGTATTCCTCGGCCCAAAGGTCTAAGTGGATGACTTCCTGTACAATGTAATCATTCCTTTCCAGGGCCTCCTGGATATCCCTGTCCCTGTCTTCCCTTATACATCCCACAAAGACGCCCTCGCCGGAATGGGCACGTTCAGGTTTCAATACCACACGTTCCCAGTTCCTCCTGACCCACTCCACAAGGTCAGGTATATGCTCGCCCTGTGGGCCAGTTGTGCCCCGCTCCCTGAATAGTCTCGTCCAGGGTGTGCGGGAAACCGTGGTCTTGGAGAAGGAGTCCCGTAAATCTTTGTGTATGGCCTCAAAAACGGCCTTTGAGTTTATTGGGTCCGTGCCCCTGGGATTCACGACAATATCTTTTTTTACTGCTGTCAACAAGGGGCTTATATCGTGTCTTTTCTTGAGTTCGAGCAGCACATCGTTATTAAAATCCATAAACAACACCGTGATTTCTTTACCGTCTAAGGTGACGGCGTCACCCTTTTGTTCAATCTGTTCAGGGGCGACGAGGGCAGCAGAGACACCTGGGAGACTGTCGAGGTAGTCAACCGTGTTGCGGTTCTCCATCACAACCTCCAGCGTCTTTTCTTCTGCGGTAACCACGATAAAGGGTTTCCTCCCGCCATTACTCCTCTTGTGGTGGGCCCTCAGCATAAGGTCAACAAAGCCGTCACGGGGGTTCAAAATAGTGTGTTCAAAATCCAGCAGTATGTCCAATCCGGTCAGCTCTTGTATACGTTCCCAGCTCCACTTTCCCAACTCCAGGGTCATCCTCTGGTATTCCCAGCCGCCCGGGCTACCGAGGTTCCATTCTGAATGGTGTCCTAGAAGTTTCTCCATCTCAGCCCTCTTTCCCCATCCTCTTTTCAACCCACTTAAATGGGACCTGTCCTCCCGCCAAAAGGGCATTGTGGAAACCCCTCAACCCTAATCTGGGTGCATATCTTGCCCTCAGGTCGAGTATCTCGTGCTTACCTGCTGCGTAGCTCAACTGGTAGCCTGGCATCATCGCATATCGTTTCACCTGCTTCAATGCCTCGGAGGGGCCAAATCCCAGTTCCGTCAGCTTATTAGCACCTTCCTCACATCCAAATTTGCCAGTTTGTAGTCCAATGTCCAGAATGCATCTCGTGTATCTCCACAAATCCCTCTTTAGACTTATTAACACCTGCATAGCGTCCTGGACGTAACCTGCCTCCCGGAGCAAATGCTCGCCGTAACATGACCAGCCCTCATAAAACAGAGGGCTTTCAAGCTGTTTTCGCATCACACTCTTTAACTGCCCTCTAATGGCGTCTAGCAGGTGATGTCCTGGATATGCCTCGTGAGCCGTGGTAAATATGTACTCCCGGTGTACATCGTCCACCACGTAGCGGCCCTTGCCACGTGTCTTTAGAATCTCCTTGCTAGGGGATATATAAAATATAGCTTCCTCCTTTAAATCGTCACCAATGGGGGCGCAATAGGAGGCCGATGCCCTTAAGGCCCTTAGATAAATCGGCGTCTCCCTAATATCCAACCCCCTGTGGTTAAATGGGCCCAACAGACCCTTTTCTTCACAAAACTCCTTTATGCTCTCAGCCTCGCTCCTATACAAATTCAACAGGTCTCTCTGCGAAAAGAGCTCTATCTTAAATCCTTCGTATATCTCCTGCCACGTCCTCTGCGAATCAATCTGATTGCTTAGCTTATTCAATTCTTCTAAGGTGGTTCGGTACCCTTCTTTACCTATCTCTTCCAGTTCTTCAACGGTCCTCTCGCATCCATAACTTTCCCTCAGTATCTGATGCATCCTCTCTTTCCCGACGAAGAAATTGTTACCCCCGGTACAAAGCTCCAGCACAACGTCGAACCTATCCAGGTGCTGCATTACCTTGTTGTTGGCCTCTAGAAGTTCTTCATTGCCGTCGCAACTATGGTATATAAAATGGGTTACTGAGAAATTGAAAAAGTCAATACAATCATTCTTGATCTCGTGTGCAACCTCAGTGTAGAGTCGGGGTATGTCTTTGAGGTTTTTCCCAGCCTGCGCAAGCAGTCGTGGGGTGGCCTTGAGTCTCCTTAAAAGTCTCCCCACCAGCTCCTCTTTTGTGGAATAGGGCTTTGACATCGCACTGTCAATGCCCATCAAGATTATCTTCAAATAAAACGTAGGGTCCCCCTGCCACAGCTTTATGTCATCAAACTCCCTCAGAAAGCTGAGCATGCTGTTTCTAATTAATTCCAGGTCTATTCTTTCATCTAAATCCAGTCTTGCCTCATCCACCATGTCCGATTCCTGTAGCAGCCCCTTCACATTATCAATATTCTCTTCAATCTTATTCCTCTCGAAATTGTCTACCAAATCCAGATAAGACAGCGACTCTCGCACCCTGGGAAAGAAGTAAAACTCGTCGCTGGCGCAGATGATGGGGAAATTCCTGGCCATCAGACCAAAATATCTGTTAGCAATCTGCTCCATGTTTACACCCTGGAAACCGGGAAAAATATTTGCCTATGACAATAAGTAGAGCTGATGCACCTTTTATTTTACCTCCCTAATTGGGGAGGGTGACGCTTACCTCTTACGCGGTCATTGCAAGCGAAGCAATCTCGGGGGAAATATGAGATTGCTTCGTCCACCTCTGGTGGACTCGCAATGACATTCGGCGGTATACGATGCGTCGAGACGCACTCTGCAGTACTGTGATACCTTCATTCTTAATAGAACACACACAAAAGGTTTAATATATACCTAAAACTTCATGATACTTAATAAGTTGTAAAATTGTCAAAACAAAACCACGGTCTGCTTCATACCATACAGTACATCCGTAACTGCCAGCAGGCATATAACTTATTGCAAAGATATACGGCAGATGCTACACTAACACTTACGCCGCAGAGTAAGTGGAAAGAAAGGGTGGGATATGAACCCTACGATACTTGGAATCAGCGGAAGTCCAATAAAGGATAGTAACACCGACCGCTTGATAAAGATGATACTGCATGCTACCGAGATGGAGTGGGGCTTCATAAAACTCTCCACCCTTGACATACACCCCTGCAATGCATGCAAAGGCTGCGTAAGTGACAACCAGTGCAAACAGATAGACGACTGGCAGAGTATCTCCGACAAGGTACTTGAGGCCCAAGCGCTGGTAATAGGGGGCTATTCACCATACGGTAGCCTGGACGCCCGAACAAAAACCTTTCTGGAACGAATGTACTGCTTCCGCCACCAGAAGGCACTCAGCAGGGGCAAGCTGGGCGTAGCGGTAGCGGTGGGCGTCAATGAAAAGGGCGTCCCCGGGGCAGACCGTGCAGCAGAGCAGATAGCACACTTCATGCGGATGGAGGAGATGGAGGTGCTTGGGCAGGTGACCGCATCAGGAAACGTACCCTGCCTCTCATGTGGATACGGTACAGAGTGCCCCACCAGCGCTATCCCGTGGGTCTTTGGTAAGGTAGATAGAATTACAGAGGATATGTTTAAACGGGTGGAAGACCAGACCGAGGTAATAGAGCTCGCCATACGTCTTGGCAGGCAAATAAGAGAACGTCTGTATAAGCGAACTGCTTTGTAGTGAGAGACGGTTATGGCCCAGATGGGTGTGTTTGACTGGAAGCGCTGCCCGGCGGCAGAGCGCTTTTTAATGGAGCGCGTGGGGGCCTTTCTGGAAGTAAACCAATGGGCCGCAAACTTTACCAAAACTCTCGAAGGAAAGACCAGTACGCTTTTTTTTGACTGGATAGACCACATAATAATCCCAGATACGGGTGGCATCCGCGCCGAGCTTGAGGAAATTGGCTTCAGCAGAAATCTGCTGGCCGAAACCCCATCAGATACCTCTGCCTTTTCGCACACCGGTGCAATATTCCCCGCCATCCTTGTGAAAGAGGGCGCAGGAAGACCTGTCCTGGAGGTGGCACTTAAGCCCGAGTCTGTGGCGGACTTTGCGGCCGTCCATGGCCTGGCACATGCCGTGGAGGGTGCACCCCTTAGCCGCTATCGCAGGCTTCTAGTAAGCGAGGATAATGGCACCAAACTTCTGGCTGTGGAGCGCCGTGCCTATCAAGGGTATCTTATCGGAGTGTCTTCTTCCGAGTATTACACAGAATACGCTACCGCAGAGGAGCTCTGGCGGGCCAGAAACCGCTGGTACGACAGTGAAGAAGACGGTTTTCGTGAGACCGGAAAGATTGTTGACGACATGATTTCCCGCGTGGGTAGGGACCTTGCGGGCCATATCGTCTTTAGGGTAGAGCGTGAATACTGGCTGGGGAGGAACCGTGCGGCGCGTGTCCAGAAGGGGCGTCAAGATACACTCGGCCTTGGCTGGGGCAATCACGACCACCACACCTTCAGGTGCTCCCGCACACACATGCCAGACCTGATAAAGATACTTGAGAAACTTGGATTTGAGTGCAGAGAAAGGTTCTACGCAGGCGAAGAGGCTGGCTGGGGGGCGCAGGTGCTTGAGCATCCAGTATTACAGATAGCCATATTTGCCGATTTAGACCTTGCGCCGGAGGAGACAGAGGTAGATTTTGCCCATCAGCCTCTACCTATGAAAAAGAAATTGGGCACGGTCGGACTCTGGGTGGGCCTCCACGGTGAAAGCTTCTTCCAGGCGGGGCTGCACCATGTAGCGGGGAGATTCGACTTCGAGCGTTTGCGTGAAGATTTGGTGAAGGAAGGTGTTAGTATCATGGAACCTTTCTCTTACTTTGACTTCCTCAAGCAGGCCTTTGCTGAGGGAGAGGTCTGGCGGGTGATACCCGAGCGGGCAAAGAGACTCTTAGAGGATGGAAGCATAACAGAAAAGCAGTACAAGAGATTTATCAAAAAGGGTGCCAGGGGCAGCCATTTAGAGAATTTGCAGCGGAGAGAAGGTTTCAAGGGGTTTAACCAGAAATCTGTCAGTGCCATTATCCAGGCCACCGACCCAAGGTGGTGAGTTTTTGGAATATGCCAAGTAGCTAGGGCCATACTGAGGCGAACCCTTCTCTGGCACGATGTTGACTTTGGAGCCCATAATTGTGCAACTACAAACGCGTAGATTGTGTCTCGATGCGCCCTATATTGCGGAATGTCATTGCGAGGGGCAAAGCCCCGAAGCAATCTCAGAGGAAATATGAGATTGCTTCGCTTCGCTCGCCAGTCCTATGCGAAGCTTCGGATGGCTCGCAATGACAGCCTTAGTAGCAGTAGGGTGCGTCTCGACGCACCACTTATTCTGTAGCTGCTCGATTTATCGAGCTTTGAAGGCCCCATAAATGGGGTAACCATAAAGCCTCACGAATGGAGCAACCGCATAGCAAACCCTACCGCTACCGGCATTTTTCCTTCATTGAATCCCTGGGCAGATGGGCTTAGAATTTAGTAAGGGAAGTCTTCCTGGATTTCAACTATGAGATGCTATAGGCTGTCATTATTATCAGTATTTCTATTAATCTTCCTGACTGTTCCAGTGAGCACGTTATCAGGAGAGGCTAAGACGCAGGCATCACCGACCAAGATAAAGGCCCCTGAGTTTCCCGAGGGTATGGAGTGGTTAAATACGGGCGGGAAACCCATCCGACTCGCTGACCTGCGCGGGAAGATGGTGTTACTGGACTTCTGGACCTACTGTTGCATAAACTGTATGCACGTCATCCCTGACCTAAAGAAATTAGAGGCCAGGTACCCGAACAACCTGGTAGTCGTCGGTGTTCACTCGGCAAAGTTCATCAACGAGCGCGTTACCGAAAATATCAGACAGGCCGTACTCCGCTATGGGATAGAACACCCTGTGGTGAACGACAACGAGTTGCGCATCTGGTCAGCCTATGGGGTCCATGCCTGGCCCACACAGGTCCTCATAGACCCTGAAGGATTTATAATAGCTGGATACACGGGGGAAGGTAATTACGAAGAGATAGACAGGCAGATAGACGGCTACATCAAGTGGTTCCGTCAAAAAAATCAACTCAACGAGGCCCCATTCACGGC
>JBHIBD010000082.1:0-8256 GCA_046758865.1 Candidatus Brocadiales bacterium
GGATTTACGTAAGTCCTTGGAAGATATGGTGGAGGATAGGGGATTCGAACCCCTGACCTCTTGAATGCCATTCAAGCGCTCTCCCAACTGAGCTAATCCCCCACCTTAGAGGATTCGGGTCAAAGATGTAAGATACAGACTAGGTCTAATCTATGAAACCTCTGAAAATGTCTAAAATGTCATTCTTCGCCTGAAGTGGTCATTGCGAGTCGAAGGCGAAGCAATCTCCTATTTCCGACCCTGACGCAAAATTGCCCTATTGAGTATGAGATTGCTTCGGGGCTGACGCCCCTCGCAATGACGTGCTTCGCTCAGAATGAGACCAACTAGTGTAGCAACTTTTTCAAGAGGTCTCTCTGTTGCCTCCAAACTTAACTTATAATCCATCTTTTGGAGGTGTCAAGTTTTTTTCTTTAAAGTGCAAGTACATTATGATATTATAAGTTACGACAAATTTCAGCCCACCGGTTAATCATGCGAAAGAAGGCATATAACTTTTCTGCACTAGAGCCCAAATGGCGTGAATATTGGGAGAAGTGCGGGCTCTTTCGCATGCAGACGGATTCTACCAAGGAAAAATTCTACTCCCTGGTGATGTTTCCTTATCCCTCAGGCACACTACACGTGGGTCACGCCAGGAACTATGTCCTCGGGGATGTGGTGGTGCGTTATAAGCTGATGAGGGGCTTTAATGTCCTTTCGCCAATGGGCTGGGATGCCTTTGGTCTGCCTGCAGAAAATGCAGCGATAGAGGAGAAGATACATCCCGCTATATTTACATCGAATAATATTGCCGCCATGAAGGGTCAGCTCTTTAGTTGGGGCACGGGTTACGATTGGACCCGAGAGATAACGGCCTGCGAGCCGGATTATTACAAATGGACTCAGTGGGTATTCCTGAAGCTGTACGAGAAGGGATTGGCATATAAGAAAAAGGCGGCGGTGAATTGGTGCCCTTCTTGCTCTACAGTGCTGGCCAATGAGCAGGTGCTGGAAGGCCGCTGCGAGCGTTGTGACAACGCTGTTGTATTAAAAGATTTGGAGCAGTGGTTCTTCAAGATAACCCAGTATGCGCAGAGGCTTCTCGATGACATGAAACACCTCGAGCACTGGCCCGAGAAGGTCAAGCTCATGCAGAGGAACTGGATTGGGAGGAGTGAGGGGGCCAGGGTTGATTTCAGGATAGAGGCCAGCGGTGAGTTGCTCCCTTGTTTCACCACCCGCCCCGACACCCTATACGGGGCAACCATCATGATTCTTGCCCCTGAGCACCCTGTTATTATGTCATTGGTGGAGGGGAATCCTCGGCGGGAGGAAATCCTCAGCTTTGTCGAGAAGGCGAGGAAGGAGAGTCTTATCGAGCGTTCTGCTGCGGATGCACCCAAGGAGGGTGTATTTACCGGTCATTACGTGATAAACCCCGTCAATAATGAGAGGGTGCCTCTCTGGGTGGCCAACTACGTGCTTATGGAGTACGGCACCGGGGCGATTATGGCAGTGCCTGCCCACGACCAGAGGGATTTTGGGTTTGCACGAGCGTACAACCTGCCCATAAAGGTGGTTATACAGCCTGAGGGAAAACGTCTTGACCCCGATACCATGGAAGAGGCCTTTGTAGATGATGGGGTGCAGGTAAATTCCGGCCCGTTTGATGGACTTCCCAATAGGGTGGCGATGGGGAAGATAACGGAATATCTGGAAAAAAATAATGTCGGTGTCCGCTCGGTAAGCTACAAGCTCAGGGATTGGCTCATCTCACGCCAGAGGTACTGGGGTGCGCCTATCCCAATAATCTATTGTGAAAAGTGTGGTACTGTGCCCGTTCCGGAAGAGGAGTTGCCAGTGGTGTTGCCTGATGTTAAGGATTTTGGCTCGGCGAAAGGGAGTCCGCTGGCGATGGTGGAGGACTTTGTCAACGCAAAGTGCCCCAAGTGTGGTGGAAGGGCTCGGAGGGAGACAGATACCATGGACACATTTGTGGACTCCTCCTGGTACTATCTCCGATACCTTTCTCCGAGGGATGATAAGAAGGCCTTTGACTCTGACGTGGTGAACCGGTGGCTGCCAGTAGACCAGTACATAGGTGGGGTGGAACACGCCATATTGCATCTCCTCTACTCAAGGTTCATTACAAAGGTGCTGTACGACCTTGGCCTTGTAAGCTTTCAGGAACCCTTCCAGAACCTTTTCACGCAGGGCATGATAATTAAGGGTGGTGCAAAGATGTCCAAGTCAAAGGGCAATGTGGTTAGCCCGGAGGCAATTATAGAGAGATACGGCGCAGACACCCTGAGGCTTTATCTGCTCTTTATCGGGCCGCCGGAGAAAGACGCCGAGTGGACCGACAGGGCTGTGGTGGGGGGGATTCGCTTCCTAACGCGGCTGTGGCAGAAGGTTATGAAGCACGCAGATGAGTTGAGGTCTGTAAAGAAATGGGAGGGAGACGTCGCCTCTCTTCCTGATGATTCCAGGCGCATTTACAGGGCTACTAACAGGGTTATAAAAGAGGTGACCGAGGATATCGAGAGTTCGTGGCACTTTAATACAGCCATTGCGGCCATTATGGCATTGTTTAATCAAGTGGAGAAATTTGACGCCAGCGACCCTGTCTCCAGGCAGGTTCTTCGCCACTCCCTGGAGAGCATCACACTACTGCTTGCCCCATTTGTACCGCACATATGTGAGGAGATGTGGGAGATACTTGGCAATGACCCCAGTATCTTTGAGCAGGGATGGCCCTCTTACGACGAGGGAACTATACAGGAGGAACAATTAGAGATAGTAGTACAGGTGAACGGTAAGGTCCGCAGCCGGCTTATCGTGTCTCCCGATACCAAGGAGGATGAAATAAAGGCAAGGGCCTTAGACGATGAGAGGGTAAGGAGGTTTCTTGACGGAAAGAAGGTTGTAAATATCATTTCAGTCCCACAAAAGCTGGTCAACATAGTGGTTAAGTAAACCGTTATAATAAAAACCTTGACACGTGTCCCAAAGGGGATAGAATTTTCCACGATAGGCCTAAACGGCACAAGATCGGGGACATAATCTAATAAAGCTGTATATTAAATGCTGTCCTTGGACACCTTAAGTTCTCAATAAAAATTTCCTAAAAGGCCTGCGAGAATTATAATTATAATCCAAGAAAGCCTGGTCAACAGGCAATAGGTTCCTATTCCAGTAAGCTTCCCGTCTAGAGGCAGTGAAATGAGACTGATATTTATGTTCCTCATCGGCTTTTTGACCATCTTCCCCCTAGGGTGTACATTTTCACCGAACCCAGTAAACTGGTTTAAATCCGTACCTGAAGAAGAACGCTTTACACGTCACCCATCAGAAACACCTGCTGAGGAGACCCAGCAGGAGACTGTCTCTGGCCTGGAGACCGTTGAAGAGGCACTGGTGGGCCCGGAGACCCCCGAAGAAGCATTGGTGCACGAGCCGATGGAAGGTGCCGTCGTTGCAGAAGAGGCCCCTCGTTTTATTATTGTATATTACGCAGGGGGTCCAGCGGGCCGGGCCAGGGCGTCTGCCGCAGATAAGCCTGAACCTAGTGCAGTATACGAAAGGGCGAAGAAGGCCCACATGGCCCATAATCTGGAGGAGGGTGTATATGCACCCTATTACCAGCACATCCGTAACAGGATAAAATCGCACTGGAATTTTTTGTATGGTAATATAGACGGGATAAGCTATACAACCCGCAACAGTCTTCCAATCATAGTTGACGCCAAGGTTTATAACACCGGGCTTATAAGTGATCTAAGTATCGTTGACACCGCAGGGAATCCGGTGTTGGCCGCTATTGTTAAGGGGGCCATTGAGACAGCTCTCCTTGATAGATTTTTCCCTGAAATAAAAGACGAGTTTCTTCGTCTAAGGTTTCAATTTTATTTTGGAGAGTAGATGTAGTTTTAAGAAGGAAATGTTTTGCTGGTTTAAGGTGGTGTAATGGACTTTCTGCATTTTAAGCAATCGTTCGAAAAGGCCAAAGTCCTGCCAGTGTATGTGGTTTATGGGGAGGAGGAGTTTTTTATACATGAGGCGGTCTCGCTAATAAGGTCTCGTGTCTTGGGGAAAGAGGAGAGCGGCGTCTCCCTTATAGAGATGGAGGGAGCAGAGACCCCCTTTCCTGTAGTTGTAGAAGAGCTGGAGACAGTACCGTTTTTTGGTTCAGAGGGGAAGAGGTTGGCAGTGGTTTACGGGGCGGATAAATTGATGACTCGCAGCCGTGAGCAACTAAAGGAGTATTTAGAGTCACCCTCCCCCTTTGGTTATCTGGTGCTCGTTTGTAGTGACCTGGATAGACGCACGTCTCTCTTTAACAAACTGAATAGGATGGGGGGCACGATTGCGTGCAAAAGGGTTCAGGACGAGCAACTTCCAGCCTGGATGATGGGCAGGGCAAAGTCGTATGGGAAGCAAATAGCCCTTGACGCCTGCAATATTTTGACGGAAAATGTGGGTAACAACCTGTCTCTACTGGCAGGACATATAGAGAAGCTTGCTATATCGGTGGGTAGGCGGCAGGAGATAAAGCCTGAGGATGTAGAGGGGTTAGTAGGCACAGACCGCCTTCGTGATGTCTTTGAGCTAACGGGTGCTGTAGCCAGAAAAGATTTCCCGAAGGCCCTAAAAATTCTCGGTCAGTTGTTGAAATTAATAAGGTCTGGCGAGGAGATAGTGAAGATAATCCCACCGCTCGCGTGGCAAATCAAGAGGCTCTGGCGCGCAAGGCGCATCCTGGATGGCGGTGGGGATAGAGAGGCGCTTACGTACGGCCTCCGTGTGCCCAGACGATATGTGGATGACCTCGTGGAGCAAACTAAACTGTTCTCCGAGGAAGACCTCGAGAGGGACTACCGATTTTTACTGGAGGCCGACATGGAGGGAAAGGTCAGTGCCGGGAATAACAAGATTATTCTTGAAAAGCTGATATTCAAACTGTGCGGATAGATGTTATATAGGAGAGGCAAGAGATGAAGTTTTTCATCGACACGGCGGATGTGAAAGAGATAAGAGAGGCGCACAGCCTCGGCATCCTGGACGGTGTAACTACCAATCCTACGCTTGTTTCGAAGACCGGCAGGCCATTCATGGACGTGGTTGAGGAGATATGTTCCATTGTTGACGGCCCGGTAAGCCTTGAGGCGGTCAGCCTTAAGGTAGATGACATGATTGAGGAGGCAAGGGGGCTTGCCAGGCTGGCAGACAATGCGGTAGTAAAACTGCCCTGTACCAAAGATGGTCTAAAGGCCACAAAGCGGCTGACAGAGGAGGGGATAAAGGTCAATATGACCCTGTGCTTTTCACCAAACCAGGCCCTTCTTGCGGCAAAGGCGGGGGCAACCTATGTGAGCCCATTTGTGGGACGGCTAGACGACAGGGGGCAAAGCGGGATGGCCCTGGTAGAGGAGATACGCACTATTTATGATAATTACGGGTACAAGACCCAGATTATTGTAGCCAGCATACGCCACCCCATGCACGTGCGTGATGCTGCGCTTATGGGTGCCGATGTAGCCACTATACCGTTTGAGGTCTTCGATAAGCTGGTGCAGCACCCGCTTACCGACGAGGGCGTAAAGAAATTTCTAGCAGACTGGGAGAAGGTGCCAAAGAAAGAAATGGCCTTCGTCAGCACCCCTGGGAGGTAATCCTGTCCAGGTAATGCAGGAACCTGTCTATCTCATCGTTTTTCTTAGAAAAGACCTCGACGCCGCACTTTTTGTCCAACCCCAGACGGGTCACAAGCAGTGATTTCATGAAGTTGTCGGTGGCCAGGGCGTCGCAGTAGGGTAGAACTGTTCCTACTATCAATACGTCGTAGAAATCTCCCATCCGTGGGCTTCTGGCCCGTTCGTAGGCAAAGATGGCTGCAATAAGGGAAGAGATAATATCTATAAAGGGCGCACCCTTCAGTTCGTTAGAATCAGTAAACTCCTTAAAACGCCTGAAGCCAGGGTCGAATTCCCTGTATCTAGCCATAACAATTTTGGAAGAGTCTCTGTTTATACGATAGGCATTCACTATGCAGTTTGAGAAGTGTCCCCGGCGGCAGGGTTGCTTAAAATAGTCACAAACTAGCACACGTCTTTCGCCTTCTCTTCCAGTCTTGAAAAACTTTAGGGTCTCTTGTGGGAGAAGTTTCCACGATTTACCGAGAAATTTTTCAAAGAGTGCCTTCTGCCTCTTTCCATATAACATAAATAATTCCTTTTCCCGTGACGTTTCTGAGAGATCAAAAAATATATCCGTTGATAATCTCTTTGGTGTCTTGCAAAGGGCCTCTTGCCTGGAAGGTGGGACGGAGGCCCCGCCGAAGAAGCCTTCCACGGCCCTACCCATTTGCAAATCTAAGATGTCTCGCCAGTCCTTAACGCCCACCTCCATGGACAGGCTTTTTAATACCTCCAACGCCTTTGTTTTGATAATCTCGCTTGCACCGGCCAACTCAATATGGTGGAAGTTGGATTCGGGAACAACTATCCTGCCTTCCTCTGACAAGGCAGTTAGTGTCTCATAAATGGCAGAAAACCTTTCGTCCTTTATTTGTCCCAGGTGGACCTTGGCTATGGCGCTTATGAAGTTTGTGTCCAGGTAGATGACCTTCTTGCCGTTGTCTTTTTTGTATCCGGTATCAGCAGTAGGATCATTGGTGGGAGTCATAAAGTCTCTGCAGAATACTTAAATGTCATCCTGGGCAATGTACGTCGGAGCTTGCTCCGACGTGTTAAGCGAACGTGCGAGCAAGCTCGCACGCTACATTAAATGATACATGGTGCTGGATCGACTCCTGCAGGGGTTCCAAAATTAGCGGGAAAGTTGAGTCAGAGGTTAATAACCTTATTTTACAACTTCCTTCTCCACTTCGGGCCTTCGGGTTTGTCTTCCAGGATGACACCCAGCTCGCCGAGTTTCTTTCTGATTTCATCAGCCAGTTGCCACTGTTTGGCCCGCCGCAGGCCCTCCCTGGTCTCTACCAGCAGGTTTACCAGGCCCTCCTCCCTTTCATCTCGTCCGGCCTTCGGCTGAGGTTTTTCAGTAACTATGCCCAGTACCTCACCCCCAAAGGTGTGGTAGAAGGAATCAATCTCCTGGAGTGCCTTGAGGCTTATCTCCTGGCCGGAGTCGAGGATGATGTTAACCTCCCTGGAGAATTGGAAGAGCGCCCCCAGGGCCTCTGCGGTGTTAAAGTCGTCATCCATTGCCCCAAAGAACCGCTTTCTGTGTTCGTCGACCTTCTTTAGTATGGTTTCTTCTGGAGGTTTCTCTTTGGCATGTCTGAGGCGTTCCTTTACTTCCATCATCGGTATTAGCAGATGCTCGAGGCCGCTGGCGGCGGCATTCATGGCCTCATCGGTATAGTCCAGCGGGCTGCGGTAATGGGAGTTGAGTATGAAAAACCGTACCACCTGGGGGTTGTGTACGGCGAAGGCACCCTTAAGGGTGACAAAGTTACCCAGAGACTTGCTCATCTTTTGCCCACCCACAGTGACCATATTGTTATGCATCCAGCATCTTACGAAGGGTATCTCGTTTGCCGCCTCGCTCTGGGCTATCTCGCACTCGTGGTGTGGGAAAATGTTGTCGAGTCCACCACCGTGGATGTCAAAGGTTTCGCCCAGGTATTTCATGGACATGGCCGAGCACTCCAGGTGCCACCCCGGAAAGCCGTATCCCCACGGGCTTCTCCACCGCATGATATGGTTTGGCTGGGCCTTCTTCCAGAGGGCAAAATCCAGGGGGTAGCGCTTATTTGGATTGGGTTCTATTCGTACGGATGTCTGGAGTTCCTCAAGCCGTCTGCCGGAGAGCCTCCCGTACGCCTTGAATTTGTTGACATCGAAATACACTGAGCCACCTACTTCATATGCAAGCCCCTTTTCCAAGAGCTTTTCTACCAACTCTATCTGCTCCGGTATGTGTCCGGTGGCCCTGGGAGCTATGTCTGCCCTTAGTATATTGAGGACGTCCATATCTTCGAAGTAGCTCTTCATGTATTTTTCTACCAGTTCCATGGGCTCCACTCGCTCAAGCCGTGCCCGTTCTTCTATCTTGTCCTCGCCCTCGTCAGCGTTATCGGTCAGGTGGCCCACGTCTGTAATGTTCTGGACGTAGCGGACCTTATACTTTAGGTATCTGAGATAGCGGACGATGACGTCGAAGCTGACGTAGCTCTTGGCGTGTCCCAGGTGAGGATGGTCATAGACCGTGGGGCCGCATACGTAGATACCCACCATGCCTGGGTGCAGTGGC
>JBHIBD010000083.1:0-8083 GCA_046758865.1 Candidatus Brocadiales bacterium
AAGGCCACGTTCCGCGAGATTGCCCAGTTCATGGCGCAGAGGAAGGCTTGAAATTATTAAGATTGCTGAAAATCCTGCACAATTGTCATTCTGAGGGAGTGAAACGACCGAAGAATCTCTAAAATACTAGATTCTTCGCTTCGCTCAGAATGACACAGGGTATTTGGGAGCTTTTGCAGAACTCTGAATATGCCATTCCCGCGAAAGCGGGTCATTTTGTCATTCCTGCGTAAGCAGGAATCTAGATTCCGTATCAAGTACGGAATGACATACGTTGCGATACCTCTGAGAAAATACTAAAAGAAAGTATAGTAATGCCTCAGACGGTCATTGCGAGGAGTGAAAGCGACGAAGCAATCTCATAAGTAGTTTTCATTTTGGACAGTAAAATATAGACTACAGTAGTTGGCCGCCCAATTGGCCCTCGAGCCAGTGGAAAATGCTGATGATATATTTTGAAAAACGTGTCAGATCTCGGATTTGATGTCGTGGCACAGCTCCACGGCAGTAATCCTGCCATAGATTGTAAACAACCTCAAAATCATCTCTTGGAACGCGCTGTATGTTCTGGGCTCCGGGGGTATCTATTTCGACGTGGGTTGAGGTAACCGAGGCGATAGAGAACGAGTCATCAAGCAGTCCCCTAGCCGCCGTCCAGTCCGGGATTGTCATTCCCACTGCAAGATTACTCTGAAGAGCGCTCCATGTGTTTGAAAAAGGCATCTACTGTTCTCCTGTCTCAGAATAATCGCTGCTAGATTGCTGTTTAACGCATAAGCTCGCTACGAGGTTTTGTGTCAGCTGGAGCCCCTTGTTAGCGCCAATCAGTGCCATCACAAGCCATAGTACTTAGCGATTGCACGTGCCAATAAATTCCCCGCAGCACCAATTCCAATACCCCAACTACCATCCGCCGCCTTTTGCATCATCTTTCCGACCCAGGAAGACACCTTTGGTCCAAATTTCCCTCCATCTATAGGCTTATGATCCGACTCAACTGCGCCGTGTAACTCCTTAATATCGCTATCAGATATACCTTCATGGCGTAGAGCGCGCGCCAAAGATGCGAAGTCGTTGGTAACAATGTTGAAGACTATCGAAGAACCATAAGCGGTTCCCACGAGATTAGCGGAACCGCCATAAACAGTCGTATTAAAGATCTGTGTAACTTTCTCTGGTTGGATAACAGCAGCTACATTACCCACTGACTCTCCAGCTGTCGGCGCTTCTTTATGTATTGCTAAAGCAAAATCCAATATCCGATTTCGTACCGTGTTAAGGAGTTCAACAAGATGCGTGGTACTAAACTCGGCCCACGCTTGTATGCAGTTTAGGCCTTGGTACACATTGGTTCCTAGAAGTACTGCAAGGTCTCCAGTGCTTACCGACACAGTTCCTTTGTCGCTTTTCCTTAGGAGCGCTTCAATGCTTGCGATACTTTCCCTGCATTTGTACCTTTCGTAATGCTTACGTGCTTTTTCTGGAATACAGACTAAGGGTATGGAAGCATTCTGTAGGCTAGAACCGAAAGGTCCCGCGAAATGTCCCTTAGGCTCAAGCGGCCAAATACGGTAATCGGGAACTTCTACGTCTGGAGGGTAACCATTCGATTCCCATAGGAGCCAGTTTTCTAACGGTACACTACCCAAGCGAGCCGCTAGAACCTTGCACTTTCGGAGGAGTGTGCCAAGGTCGCTATTTGCGTCTATAGCGGCCGCTTGAATGTCATCAAGAAGTGACATGACTGATTTCCTATTTCAATCTTTTTACAACGCAATAATACAAATCCCATCCTTGTCGGCGGCGTGCCGGACCTCGCCCTTGTCTAGCACCAGTGTCCGCCCTGCCTCTATTGCAAGGCACGTTACGCCGGAATCCTTCAACGTCTTTACGGTCTCGGGACCGACTGTTGGGATGTCGAACCGGAGGTCTAGATTTTCTTTGCTAACCTTTATTGCCACCACCCCTCCACTGGCCAGCTTGCTGCCCCTGCGTAACGTCTCGTCCGTGCCCTCTACGGCCTCAACGGCAACGACCACCTGGTCCTTCACCACCATGCTCTGGCCTATCCCCTGTTTTGCTATCTCTTTGGCGATTGTCCAGCCATACTCGATGTCCTTCATCTCCGTCTCGGATGGCCCTCTCGTGGTGAGGCAACCCTTTTCGGCGAGCAGTTGTGGTACGTAAAGGATGGAACTCTGCAGCTCTATACCGTCTTTAGCCAACTCCTCAGCCACGGCGCTCAAGAGGGTGTGGTCGTTCCTGTTCTTAACCCTTTTATAAAAGAGACTTATCCCCCTCCAGTCGGGTCTGTATTTCAGGAATGGAAAACGGGAGTACATCTTTGACTTTGTGAGGCCCCCTGCCATAACGGCCTTGGTAACGCCCTCGTCTTTGAGGCATCTTATGAGCTTGCCCAGTTGGGCCAGCTTTACCCAGTGGAGGCTCTCCACGTAGTCCTTTATCTCCGGTGAGGTCTCTCCCTCTATACCCACAGCGACTACCCTGACGTTGTTCTCCCTTGCACCCTGTGCAAAGAGTATGGGAAAGCGACCATTTCCCGCTATGAGCCCGATTTTTTCCATCCCAGCTTCTCTTCTATATCTTTTATTCGCTTTCTCAAAGACCTTAATCCCTCTATGAGTTCGGGCAGTCTTTGCGTGGCGATTTGCGACCGCCGCATCTTCTTTATAGGAACGGCCGGGTAACCAAGGTAAGTACCCCCACTGGGGAGGTCATTTGTCACGCCGGCGCGCGCACCCACCGTGACCCTGTCGCCCACCGTGACGTGCCCGACTACACCCACACCCCCTGCCAGGACGCAGTTGTTTCCTATCTTTGCGGTTCCAGCAATGCCAATCTGGCCTATCAGTAGCGTATTTTCGCCTATCTCAACATTGTGGGCAATCTGACACTGACTGCCTATCTTTGTGCCTCTGCCTATCTTGGTAGCGTCCAGGGCACCCCTCTGGATGGTGGTATTGTCACCTATTACAACATCGTCCTCTATCACGGTCTTACCTACCTGGGGGATGTCAAAATAATCGCTGCCGTCTGGGGCATAACCGAAGCCACCGCTTCCGACAACTGAATTAGCGTGGATTATAACATTCTTACCCATCTTCGTGTTTGCGTAGATAACTACATTGGGGTGTATTATTGTATTGTCTCCGACCTCACAGTCATCCCCCACATAGACCTTGGGCATAAGGACCGCACGGTTACCAATTCTTGTACGTTCTCCCACATAGGCGTGAGGAAATATACTTACGTCCTCGCCAAGCTGGGCAGTGGGGCTTATTACGGCAGTTTTGTGGATGGTCTTCGGGTACTCTATCTCCGGGTTCATCATGAGGTCAACTATCTTGGCAAACGCCAGATAGGGATTGCTGCTAATTAGCAGTGGCTTATCTACACCCTCAAACTTGGGCGATACGATGATGGCAGAGGCTGTGGTATTGTTTACCTTCTTTTCGTATTTTTCATTGGCTAAGAAGGTGATGTAGCCCTCTTCGGCTTCATCTATGGTCTTCACCCCGCGAATCTTTATGTCTTTATCACCCTTTACCTTACCACCCACGTATTGGGCCAGCTCTCCGAGGGTCTTCTCCATCTTTTTCTCCTAACTCCCGAGAAGAGAGACGAAATATGTATTTGCCCCATAAATGGGGCCTTAATAGGCCTTACGAATCGAGGCGTGCCAGAGACAGAAATCTGCCTCTGGCATGAGGTACGGCGCCATTGGCGAACAACTATGAAGTCTTGGGCCGTCTCCTTGACATAACAGTCTGCTAAAGTTAAACTATTTTTATCTAAAATGAAATTATATCTGTATTCTCCAGCATTCCTTATATAAAATGGCGTCTCCATGATAGAGGCCCCTCCATGCTTTGTCAATAGAGATCATGCATAAGTGCTTTTGATAGATGCCTCTAAGAGAGACGGTGTGTGGCGTAGCTGCATAGGCGGGAACGCCTATTCTGATATGCCCGCTAGCTGTTGGTGCCTCTGCCTTTTAAAGGTACAATTATATACTAACGTGGATGTCCTATATACAATATGCCCTACACCTTAATTACATTATTGCTTACATTCATATTCTTGCTCTTCAACCCCCCAATGTATTCGTCAATGGCCGAAACCGTTCCACATACCCAAAATATTCACCGGGGGTTCTGGGTATGGTCTCTTCCCGACCCGCATACTTTCCTCCAAAGGGATTTTTGGAGATGGTCAACTGCTGCAGCGTCTACCCAACTCAGAAGTGAGTTCTGGACATGGTACCTCCAGGTAATGCCTCCGAAAAGTGTCAGAGTGCAGGCCACCCGCCGTAGGGTGGGTGAAAATGTCTATGTCTTTGTGAGAGATGAGGACTGGCAAAATCCAGTCACCCAGGAAGACGTGGACAAGATAATTAACGCCTTCGAACGCTCCACGCCCGCCAACCCCAATAAGGGCATCTACCAGATAGCTACAGATGCCTTTGGCCTACCTCCAGACAAGGATGGTGACCCGAGGGTGTATATACTCATCTCAGAGCTTGGAGAATTCCACGGACACCACTTTGACGGCTTTTTCCGCTATGTGGACCAGACGGATGAGGAGCACAGCAACAAGCTGGACATAATCTACGTCGATGCCCACAACCCCTCTAACGAATACCATCTCGGTGTACTATCACATGAGTTTCAACACCTCATACACTGGCGGTACGACCAGGAGGAAGAAAATTGGGTAAACGAGACGCTTTCCGAGGTATGCATGATCCTCTGTGGCTATTACACGGATAAGAAACATGTAACGAAGTACCTAAAAAATCCGGACAAGGCACTGGTCACCAAGACGCACGGCGGTGTGAGTTATGGGGCGTGCCTCCTTTGGGGCACATACCTCTATGATAGATTAGGTAAGGGGTTCCTTGGTGCCTGGGTAACGGAGAAGTCTCACGGGATCAAGGGTTTTAATGCCACTCTACGCACCTTGGGTCAAAGGGGCAAGTTTGTGGACTATTTTGGTGACTGGATGGCCGCCGTTTATCTCAATGACCCAGGGATAAGTGGTGGCCGATACTACCTCCGTTCTATCAGCCTTCCCAATATCCCTAGCGTTGAGACCATCACCTCATACCCCATTAGCATGGACAGGAGTGTAAATGGCTTTGGCATAGATTATCTGAAATTCGACCTGTGCACGCTGGGCATCGGTGAGCTAAAAATAACTCTGAGTGGGAAAGGCCAGCAGTTACTGGTAAAGGTCATCAAGATGAACAAGGAGAGGCCGATGCTTACAAAGGTGGAGGACGTTCAATCCGAAATGGTTGCCCTCAAGATAGATAATACAAAAAACCTCTATCATGAGGTAGTGTTGGCTGTCACTGTGCCAGAGATAACTGATGAGCCTGTAAAATATCACCTTACGGCATTGGGCGTGCCATTTGACAATGTCGTAGAAACTGCCATTTCGGCAGGAGATTGACACGCCAAATACACTGCGAAATACCTTTAGCCATTTTCCTGCAAGAAGATATGGATCATGGTCAGTACACTAAGTGCTGATGTCATATAATCTTACACACGGGGCGACCCAGACAAGGTCCGTAAGATATCCAAACAAACGGCCTTGGGATTAGAGGTTTTTATTGGCATTTGTTTTGCTAAAAATAATGGTATGGTAGCCATTTACTCACCTAGCAGGAACCAAGGACAGTACTCACTGCTCATCACTGACGAGGATGAGTGTTCCAGGGGGACCATAAAGGAGTTCTTCGAACCAGAGGGGTATAATACCTATCTGGCTGGTTCCGGTAGGGAGGCCATAGAAATTGCCAGAGAAGTGCTCATCCATACGCTCATAATGGATATGAACCTCCCTGACATAAGCGGCCTTGATACGTTCAGGTTCATAAAGAAGGAGTTTCAAGTCATTCTCCCCTGCATCCTTCTCTCAAGAAATGCATCAAAAGAGATGCTGCTCAGGGCCATTTCGGCAGAGGCTTACACGGTCATCTCTAAGCCCATTAGTCTGGATGCCCTGCACTTTGCCATGAAGCAAATAATGAGGAAGTACTACTGGGAGAAGGGTGGTCCTAAGGAAATCCGTAAATGAATAAAGGAGAGGTGCGCTATGAAGATAAAGGTAAAACCCATCGGAGAAAAGGTCCTAATAAAGCGGCTGGAGCCTGAGGGAAAAACCGCTGGTGGAATCGTACTGCCTGAGACTGCAAAGGAAAAACCCCGAGAGGGAAAGGTGATTGAACTGGGAGACGGTAAACTACTGGAAAGCGGTGAAAGGGCTAAAAGCCAACTCAAGAAGGGTGACCGAGTGATTTTCTCCTCATACGCAGGCACAGAGGTAACAATCGAGGGTGAGGAATACCTGCTCATGTCTGAAGAAGACATATTAGCCGTTGTTGATTGACACATATTTGTTAACGACACACCACCTTTTGACCCTCAGTGGGAGATGGGCGTGCTATGGTAGCAAAGAAGATTTTCTACAGAGAAGAGGCCTCTAACATAATCTGTAAAGGGGTAAGTAAGGCGTCCCAGGCCGTTAAGGTTACGTTGGGTCCCAGGGGTAGAGACGTCATTATAGAGAAAAGCTTCGGCTCCCCAACTATAACTAAGGACGGCGCCACTGTGGCCAAGGAAATAGAATTGGAAGACCCTTACGAAGACATGGGCGCAAAGATGATACAAGAAGTAACCTCGAGGACAAGTGACGTAGCCGGTGACGGCACCACTACTGCTACTGTCATAGCGGAGGCCATCTTCCTGGAGGGCCTAAAGAACGTAACTGCGGGTGCGAACCCGATGGTTATCCGTAGAGGTATAGAAAAGGCCGTTGAGAAGGTTGTGCAGGAACTAAATAAGAGGAGTGTCACTGTTGCCGGCAAGAAGGATATTACTCAGGTGGCCACAGTGGCAGCTAATAGCGACGAAGAGATAGGTGCCCACATTGCCAACGCCATGGAGCGCGTCGGAAAGGACGGTGTAATTACTGTCGAGGAAGGCAAGTCCATCGAAACCACAGTAGACATGGTGGAAGGCATGCAGTTTGACAAGGGCTACCTCTCGCCGTACTTTATCACCAATCCAGAGACACAGGAGGCAGTCTTAGAGAAACCATTAATATTGGTCCACGAGAAGAAGTTATCGCAGATAAAGGACCTTATACCACTATTGGAAAAGGTGGCCCAATCAGGGAGACCCCTTTTGGTCATCGCTGAGGATGTAGAGGGTGAAGCGCTGGCCACATTTGTCGTCAATAAGCTCCGCGGGACACTGTACGCTGCTGCTGTGAAGGCGCCCGGTTTCGGAGAGAGGCGCAAGGCCATGCTGGGAGACATTGCCGCATTGGTCGGTGCCAACCCCATCTTCGAGGACCTAGGAATTGAACTCTCCAAGGTTGAACTCTCTGACCTGGGTAGCGCAAAGAAGGTAACCATAGACAGGGAAAACACGACCATAGTTGAGGGTGCGGGTGGTAAGGAAAATATCGAAGGCAGAATACAACAGATACGTGCAGAGATGGAGACCACTACCTCTGAGTACGACAAGGAGAAGCTCCAAGAGCGTCTGGCCAGGCTTTCGGGTGGGGTGGCCGTGATAAATGTTGGTGCCGCTACAGAGGCGGAGATGAAGGAAAAGAAGGCTCGAATGGAAGGCGCCATCAATGCCACCAGGGCCGCCGTGGAGGAAGGAGTACTGCCAGGAGGTGGCGTCGCACTCCTCAGGGCAGCAGAGACCTTGGATACACTGGAACTGACTGGCGATGAGAGGACGGGGCGAGACATAGTCAAGAAGGCACTCGAGGCACCTATAAAACAACTGGCAGCGAACGCCGGCTATGATGGTGAGGTGGCGCTGTACAGGGTCAAGGAGGCCCAGGGCAATCAGGGCTTTGATGTAGCACAGGGCCAGTACGTTGACATGATAAGTAGCGGCGTACTAGACCCCACCAAGGTAGTCAGGGCTGCCCTACAGAATGGGGCCAGCATCGCAGCACTGCTTCTTACCACAGACGCACTGGTTGGGGAAATACCAGAGGAGAAGCCTGCCGCACCTATGCCCGGTGGAATGCC
>JBHIBD010000084.1:0-8069 GCA_046758865.1 Candidatus Brocadiales bacterium
ATCACCGAGCGCAAACAGGCGGAGGAAGAACTGGAAGAGCTTGCGGCCACAGATGACCTTACAGGATTATTCAACCGCAGGCGTTTCTACGAGTTGCTGACCCATGCAATGGCAAGTGCGAAGAGGTTTGGTCACCCACTGTCGCTACTCTTCTTTGACCTGGATAACTTTAAGAGCTACAACGACACCTACGGGCATTTAGAGGGGGACGCCGTACTGAAGGCAATAGAAGGATGCGCCAAGAGACTTATAAGACAGGACATAGATTTCTGTTGCAGGTACGGTGGAGAGGAGTTTACCGTTATTTTACCAGAGACTACCAAAGAAATGGCCTTTAACGTAGCAGAAAGGTTCAGAAAGGAAGTCGAAAAACTAGAATTCTATCCCAAAACAGCTAAAGATGCATCAAGACCGGCAAAAATAACGATAAGCATTGGCGTGGCGGAGTTTAAAAATTACGATACAGACACCTTCGTCAACAAAGCTGATAAGGCAATGTACGAGGCAAAAAAACTGGGCAAGAACAAGGTTGCAATTTCTGAATAAAATCTACCCGCACGTTTAAGTTGACCGAGCATCCAAACATATTGGCTTTTGGCACCTTTTTGCTGCCCGGGATAACTACGAAAGGTCTTTGGCGCAGCGGAAGCCAACGGCCTTGTTGTGCACGTTTGGCAGCTCTGACCTCCTGCTGGTACTCCTCAGGAGAAAACCCCTGCCAAAACGCGAGCCGCCACGAGTAACCCTCCTTATACCCTTTTCTGGTCCTTTCGGACTGCTGGACGGGCTGATTTGGTAGTAAAAGGGGTCGTACCAGTCGGCCACCCACTCAGACACACTCCCAGCCATGTCATAGCACCCGTAGGGGCTCTTGCCCTCTTCGTAACTTCCCACAGGCCTGGCATCCACACCTATGTTGCACTTGCGGGGGTCCCAGGTGTTTCCCCAAGGCCACTTATTGCCGTTTGTACCCCTGGCAGCCTTCTCCCACTCTGCCTCCGTAGGCAGCCGCTTACCCGCCCAGGCAGCGTAGGCGTAGGCATCGAACCAATCTATCCTGGTCACAGGAAACTCGGGGTTGTTGTAATAAGCGTTTTCCCACTCCCTTGGGGTGTGGTCCTTTCCCAGGGGTTCATCTTTATGGCACTTGCTGTGGTCGCCGGTTTTCCTTATATATTCCAGAAATTCATAATACTGGGCGTTGGTTACTTCGTATCGGTCCATGTAAAAGGCAGGCAGGTACACGGTATGCTGGGGCCTACAGTCATCTCTCTGGTTTTCTATCCCCATAATAAATTCACCAGCATGTATGAGGACCATGTCCCATTTGTCCCGATTTTCTGCCAGGGCCTTTTTCATTAGCTCGTCCCGCTGCCCCAGGGTGTCATGTCGTTCCTTCCTCGCAGCCAAGGTCCTCTCCATTATGGTAATATATGAGAGGACCTCAGCGAAGTCCTCTGCGTCAGGTGCCAGGTTGATGTAATTTCTCAGGTGCCTCACAGCCTCTTCCAGGTTGCCCAGTTTGCCATAGACCCATCCCATATTGTGTTGTAGTTCGGAAAAATTGGGATGCAGTGCCTCCGCTTTCAGGTATTCTTTGAGTGCCATGTCATAGTCACGCTGGTCGCTTAGTTTGTTTCCTTCTTTATAGTGCCCTAAAGCCAACTGCATTTTGCGCTCTAATTCTTCTCTCACTTTTTCTCCCGCTGGTACCAATTTCTCACCGTCGAGGGGACAGAACATTTCGGCTGGTCCCGCCATCCTGCCACATTTTGGGCACTGAAGGGTAACTACCTGCACAACAAGTTTTGTACCGTCTACAGTACAGAAATTGGCATCTGCAGGGTATGTCGTGTTGCACTTGGGGCATATCTTGGCCTTTTCCTCGGCCAATAGTGTGGCGGCGAACAGTGTGATGGTGACGATGAGGAAAAGGGAGGTTAAAAACTTCTTCATCTCTCTAAATCAGCCAGTATTTGCCTCAGTTTGCTTATCTGTTCAGAGAGTTCAGTTTCCTGTAACCGCTCTCTGTCAACAATATCAGGTGGTGCCTTCTGTACGAAATCTTTATTGGATAGTTTTTGCTTAACCTTTTGGAGGTGCGCCTCCAATTGGGTGATGCGCTTTTGCTGACGTTCTTTTTCGACATCAACATCTATTATTCCCGACAGTGGAACAAATATCTGGAGCTGTCCCACCACAGCGCTGGCAGAGGAGGGGGGCTTGGGCAGGTCCTTCCCTATCTCTAAGTCCTTTAAGCAAGCCATTTGTTTTAGAAATCTCGAATGTTCTTCCAGCATCTGTACACTCTCCGTACTGCTTGCGGAGATGAAGGCTGCCAGGGGTTGTTTTTCGGGGATGTTCAGGTTTCGCCGTATATTTCGCAGCGACCGTACTATCCCCTGGAGTAACCCCATAACCCTTTCTGTCTCAAGGTCTTGAGCCTCAGCCTTGGGCCATGAGGCTATTATTACACCCTCTTCAAGCCGACCATTTCCCCCGAGATTATCCCGTAAGGTCTGCCATGTCTCCTCAGTGAGGAAGGGGGCAAAGGGGTGGAGGAGTTTCAGGGTGTCTCGAAATACATGGATGAGTACGGACTTTACAATTGCCTTATCCCCCTGACTACCGGGTTCACGAAGCCTCGGCTTTATTATCTCCAGATACCAATCACAGAGCTCATGCCAGAAAAAGTCATAGACCGTCCGTAAGGCATCATTGAACCTGAACCTTTCCAACGCATTAGTTACAGCGCTGACTGTCATATTAAGCCGGCTCAGTATCCACTTGTCCTCAAAGCTCAACTCACCTTTTACGGTAGTAAGGGCCGGGGGTGTTGGGCCCTCAAGGTTCATGAGTATGAACCTGGCAGCATTCCATACCTTGTTGGTGAAATTCCGACCCATTTCAAACCTGCTCTCTGAGAGCTTTATGTCCTGGCCCTCAGTAGTGAGGAGCAGAATTGACATCCTTACTGCATCGGCACCGTAGCGCTCTGTCATCTCCAAAGGGTCTATACCGTTGCCCAATGATTTGCTCATCTTCCTGCCCAGCTCATCCAGTATGGTGCCGTGGATGTACACTTTATGGAATGGTACCTCACCAAGCATCTCAAGCCCCATCATCACCATCCTGGCCACCCAGAAGTATATTATCCCCCTATCGGTTACCAGTACGCTGGTGGGATAGTAGTTTCTTAGCTCGGCCGTCTCTTCTGGCCAACCAAGGGTGGAAAATGGCCAGAGGGCCGAACTGAACCATGTGTCCAAGACGTCCGGGTCTTGGACCAAGCTTGTACCCTGACATTTAGAGCACGCACCCGGGGTGGTTATCGAGACGTTTATTTCTCCGCAATCCTTACAGCACCACGCAGGTATCTGGTGACCCCACCAAATCTGTCGTGATATGCACCAATCTCTGACGTTTTCCAGCCAGTCTAGATATACCTTTGTCCACCTTTCCGGGTAAAACGTAACTGAACCCCCTTCGGTGGCCTTTATGGCCGCCTCTGCCAGAGGCCTCATCTTTACAAACCACTGGTCAGACAGGTAAGGCTCGATCACGGTATGGCACCTGTAGCAGTGCCCCACGGAATGGGTGTATGGTTCAATCTTGGCGATGAGCCTCTTATGCCTCAGTTCTTCCACCAGGGCCTCCCTGCATTCGTATCTGTCCATGCCGGCATATTCCCCGGCATTCTTGCTCATCGTCCCATCTCCCTCCATAACCACTACAGGCTCAAGCCCATGGCGGAGCGACATCTCAAAATCGTTAGGGTCGTGGGCGGGGGTTACCTTCACAACCCCTGTGCCAAACTCCTTGTCCACCATCTCATCAGCAATTACCGGAATCTCCCTGCCTACTATGGGCAGGGAGAGTGTCTCGCCGATAAAGTCCTTATAGCGTTCGTCTTCTGGGTTTACCGCTACTGCCACGTCTCCCAGCATGGTCTCTGGTCTTGTTGTGGCGACGGTCATGCTCAGGTGGCGCTCGTCCCTGAACGGATACTTGATATACCAAAGGTGGCCGTTGTGGGCCTCGTGGTCCACCTCATCATCTGCAAGTGCTGTCTGGCACCTGGGACACCAGTTAATGATATATTTACCACGATATATCAGTCCCTTTTCCCACAGTCGTACAAAGGCCTCTCTAACGGCCGCTGAAAGGCCCTCATCCATTGTAAACCGCTCCCTCTCCCAATCGCAGGAGCTGCCAAGTTTTTTAAGTTGCTTTATGATAGTGGAGCCATACTCATCCTTCCATTCCCAGATGGCCTTGAGGAATTTCTCGCGGCCCATCTCCTCCCTTCTAAGCCCCTTTTGTATAAGTTCTCTCTCCACTACGTTCTGCGTGGCGATGCCAGCATGGTCTGTGCCAGGCATCCAGAGGGTATTGTAGCCCTGCATCCTCCTCCACCTGATTAGTACGTCTTGAAGGATCGTGTTAAACGCGTGGCCCATGTGGAGTACACCCGTAATATTTGGTGGAGGGATAACAATGGCAAAACTTCTCCTGTTTTGGTCCGGTTCGCTGTGAAAGTACCTGCGCTCCTCCCAAAAGCTGTATCGCTCGTCTTCTATTTCTTTGGGATTGTACTTTGGGGTTAAGACCGTGGTCATTGCTACTTGGTTTTTAACACCTTGGCCTGTGCCTGAGTGGCCCTTTCCTCATCCTTAAGAAGCTTGTACTCAATGCTATCCACCAAGGCCTCCCAGCTAGCCTCGATGATGTTCTCGGACACGCCCACCGTACCCCAGATGTCTTGCTGGTCCTGGGACTGGATGATGACCCTGACCTTGGCAGCGGTGCCGTCCTTTGGGTCTATGACCCTGACCTTGAAGTCAACTAGGTGCATTTCCTTAAGATTCGGATAGAATTTCTCTAGCGCCTTCCTCAGTGCCGCATCCAGGGCGTTTACAGGGCCATCTCCCTCTGCAGCAGTTAACTCCTCCACGCCGCCCACATTAATCTTGACAGTAGCCTCAGTCACTGGCTGACCGTCATGCTTCTCCACTATTGCACGAAAACCTACCAGGTCGAAGAAGCTCTTATGCTTCCCCAGTGCCTTTTTTACCAACATCTCAAATGAGGCCTCTGCAGACTCATAGTGATAGCCCTTGTGCTCAAGGTCCTGAACCTGCTTTAGTATCTTCTTCATCAACTCTTTGTCGTGGGTTATGTCATACCTCTCCATTTTGGCCAGGATGGTCGCATTTCCAGAGAGTTCAGAGATGAGTATGCGTCTCTCATTCCCCACCACGTCAGGGGATATGTGCTCATAAGTATGCTGGTTTTTCCTCATTGCATCCACGTGGAGGCCGCCTTTGTGGGCAAACGCACTGATGCCTACAAAGGGTTGATTTGACCTGGAGACAAGATTTGCCACCTCGTTAACATAGCGCGAAACCTCGGTCAACTTCTTCAATTTTCCTTCGTCCAGGCACTTTAGGCCCTTTTTCAATGTAAGGTCAGGAATGACAGAACAGAGGTCCGCATTACCGCATCGCTCGCCGAACCCGTTTATGGTCCCCTGCACGTGTATAACGCCCCCATCCACTGCCGCAAGCGTGTTGGCCACGGCCAGGTCGCAGTCGTTGTGGGCATGGATGCCCAACGGAACCTTCACCTGGCCCCTTGCCTTTTTTACCATCTCTAATATGTCAGAAGGGAGGCAGCCACCGTTGGTATCGCAGAGTACTATGGTGTCGGCCCCAGAGGCCGCAGCAACCTTTAACACCTTCAAGGCATACCTTGAATTGCTCCTGTACCCGTCAAAGAAGTGCTCTATGTCTACAAATACGTCCCTGTCCCGTGACTTTAGGAATTTGACAGTATCCGATATCATGTCCAAATTGTCTTCTGCTGAGACTCGGAGCACCTCTTTGACATGGAGGTCCCACCCCTTGGCCACAATGGTTACCACCGGGGTCTCGGCCTTTAGTAGGGCCTGTAGCCCTGAGTCCTCCTCCGCCTTTTTACCCGCCTTTCGCGTGCTGCCAAATGCAACAACCTTTGCGTGTGAAAACTTACGTGAGGCGATATCCCTAAAAAACTCCCTATCCTTTGGGTTAGAGGCGGGATAACCGCCTTCTACATAGTCTACCCCCAGGTCATCAAGCCTTAGGGCGATACCCATCTTGTCCTGTACAGAGAAGAATATCCCTTCGGCCTGGGTCCCGTCACGCAGTGTCGTGTCGTAAACAGTTATTTTCTTCATTGTTTAAACAAGTCTACCAAATGAGACCTTGCTGTGGCGTCCGATCTCCGTATCGGACGTCTTACGTCGGGTGCGGAGACCCGACGCTACAAAACTCCCCACCCCTACCCTCCCCCCGTCAAGGGGGAGGGAATAGTGGTAAGGTGCGTCAAGACACACTCTATACCTTACTAAGCTCTGAGAGGCAGTGTATAACGGCAAATTATCTCACCTCTTGCCCCACTTTTTCCAGCTCGAAGGCCTTGTGTACGGCCTTCAGTGCACGCTCTGCCTGTGACTCATCAATGACACAGGAGATCTTTATCTCTGAGGTGCTTATCATCTGGATATTTATTTTCTCTTCCGCAAGTGCGTGGAACATCTTTTCGGCAATCCCGCAGTGGCTTCGCATGCCTATACCCACAACAGAGAGTTTTGCCACCTTGCTGTCGGCACTGGCCTCCTGGGCACCTATCTCCTTCTGTATCTTCCGTGCCGCCGCCATCGCAGCGTCGAGGTCTGCCTTTGGTACAGTGAAGGTAATATCAGCAAGGCCGTGTGAGCCTATGTTCTGGATTATCATGTCCACATTGATGTTATTCTGGGCCATTTCTCTAAAAATCTTGGCAGCCTGTCCGGGTCTGTCTGGGATGCCTCTGACGGTCACCTTGGCCTCATCCTTGGTAACCGCGGCCCCACTGACCACGATGTCCTCCATCTCCCTCGCCTCCTGACATATTATAGTTCCCTCTGAGTTATTAAAACAGGGCCTCACCCTTAGCGGCACGTTATACTTCTTTGCGAACTCTATGGAGCGGGCCTGCATTACCTGGGCACCAAGGCTCGCCAGCTCAAGGAGCTCGTCGTATGATATCCTATCCAGTTTTCTTGCCTCAGGGACTACCCTGGGGTCTGCTGTATATATGCCCTCCACATCAGTGAAGATGTCGCACAGGTCGGCCTTGAGCAATGACGCAAGCGCCACGGCAGTTGCATCCGAGCCGCCCCTACCCAGGGTAGTAATATTATTATAAGCATCTACGCCCTGGTATCCAGCCACTACCACTATCTTGCCCCTGTCCAGTTCCTCCTTTATTCTCTTTGTATTAATCTCGAGAATCCTGGCCTTGGTGTGGTGACTGTCCGTTACTATGCCCACCTGCGCACCCGTAAAGGATATGGCATCGTGCCCCAGGGCATGGATGGCCATGGCCATTAGTGCTATGGACATCTGTTCACCGGTGGAGACAAGCATGTCCAGCTCCCTGGTGGACGGACTCTCTGTTATCTCATGCGCCAGGTCAAATAATTCGTCAGTGGCCTGCCCACGGGCCGATACAACAACCACCACCTGGTTGCCTTCCCTGAAAGACTGCACCACCCTCTGGGCAGCGCCCTTAATCTTCTCGGCGTCGGCCACGGAAGAGCCGCCAAATTTCTGCACAATAAGGCCCATTTGTCTGTTCTCTATTTTTGTGCCTAAATAAGACCTCTACAAGAGTTGCTCTAATGTCCCATGGTCCCATGTCATTCTGAGCGAATTTGTCACCCTAAGCAAATTTGTCACCCTGAGCGAATTTGTTACCCTAAGCAAATTTGTCACCCTGAGCGTAGCGAAGGGTCTAGATTTTCTCCGCCTCAGGCGGATTCCACTCCCTCAGAATGGCAATTATGCAGGGTTTTCCAGAGGCCTCTAAATAAAAGTAACTTTTAAGTTTATATCAAGTAAGTGAACTTGTCAATACGCTTCGGCCTAGGCTTCAAACATGAGTCTAGGCCTCGATAGACGGTGCCGAAAGTAGTTAGACACTAAAACTTAGGCGGAGAGATAAATGCACTTCAGAGTGTCCTTTCCACATTTTGTTTGAAAATC
>JBHIBD010000085.1:0-8053 GCA_046758865.1 Candidatus Brocadiales bacterium
TGCTTTAACACTATCTCTTCTAAAGACGGGATAGACAGAACGCTGCCCCGGCAATGGGGGCAAAGCGTAGCGGTAGTTACGTTGACGTCCTTTATTACCTCTCCAAGCCTTTCAGGAATCTCTATCCACTCTCCGAACTTCTTGACCTTATCGCATACCCGACACTGTAATATCATGGTAAGGCTTTCCTCCAATCTTCAAGATGATTGTTGAGGCCGCCTCTTGCGGGCAGACTCAAATTTTCACTTCAAAGATTTTGGCGAGACTCTATCATAACTACTTTTCAAAAAGGTTGTATTCCTGCTTCGCAGTAGCTCCTATGAACGCCTAAAGGTTCCTGATTATTAGGGACTCGCAAAAACGACGCCAATCATTGGAGCGGAAAGGCGCTTTATTGTAAGCACTTGTGATATATGCATTAAGGATATAAAAATTCTTGGTTAGAGGTTCTTTGCCTGACTTTAAAAGTGTTGAGAAACCCCAACACTTTTTTGCCGTGGGGTCTACAGTTGTTATAAGTCCTTACAAGATGGGAAGAAAGAAACGCTAATGGAGAACGGCACTTTCTACAAAAGTGGATAGAGCGGGTCTTGATTCAGGACTTGCATCTTGTTCGGGCTTCTAGTACCATTTTAAATATCATTAATCATATCCTTAATCTCAGACAATTGTTGGGGGGGAGCAGAACTATGGGTGTAACGAACCTCTTGCTTACTATTATTGCTGTGTTATTGATAGCAGTATATATGAGGGCTGTGCCCCTTGAGACGGATAGGGCCCTGGCACACACCTATACAGGTGGGCGGTATCAGATAGCGGCGGCTGGCGACACAGCACCCAAGGGCTATATAGTGGACACCGTCGAGGGAAAGGTCTGGATTGTAGATACTGCGCGGATTATAAAGAGCTTTGACCTGCTGAGGGACCTATAGGTAAATGAATGCAATAGAGAGCCTGGACCTTGAGGTTTACCGCCGGCTTCACCACGGCATTGTCTTTAAGGAACTTGGGCGGTTTAAGCTAGAGGGTGACTGTTTCCGGTTCAACTGCCCAGAGTGCGAGAGAAATCAGGTCAAGGCCAAAAATACATTCTTCGCCAGGAAAGGGTTGCCCTATGGGCGTTGCAGATTATGCGGGTATGGGCTCAGTTGGTGGGGCAAATATGGGGCAGGGTCTAAGGGCCTGCAGGGGCTGGCGAAGTTGTTAGGGATATCCTACGAAAGTTTTGCCCCCGAGTCCCATCCCCACCTACTAAAGGCCCTCAGGCACTCGCAACTTCTGGAAGAGCTCATCCATTTCACTACCTGTTTCTTGCTTGAAGACCCCCGTGCTGAGTCCCTGGCATATCTCTATGCAAGGGGCTTTAGGATGGAGGAGATAAAGGAGACGGAACTGGGCTGCTACCCACCTTGCGAGGAGGTAAAGAAATATATGCTTTCGCAGGGTTATAGCCTCGATGAGTTGGAGGAGGTCGGGGTCTTAGCCCCAGAGCTTGAAACCCGATATAAGTTGGTACTGCCTTATCGTAGTGGGTCTGGTAGGGCCCTGGGTATGCTAGCCTATAGCCCTGTGGGGGGAATGGGCCGGCCAGATAGGCGGCTCTTCTGCTCAAAGGAGGCTACTGTCCCCTTCCACCTCAACGTCGCCCTGCGGGACAAGGAGTTTGGGGACTCAAGGTGGTTAATTGTGGTAGACGAGCCACTTGAGGCGACCATGCTCGGGCCACTGGGTGTCGGTAATGCTATCGCTCCGGTAGGGTCAAGCCTTAGCCGGGAAGGGCTAGCCCTCCTGGAAAAACACGGAGTTAAGGAGTTGATCTTCTGCCTGAGAGAGGCAAACCCCGAGAAGGTCAATGAGCTGGCAAGTGCCTTTGCCAACCTTGAGGGTATTGGTCTTTACACTGTCGAACTAAGAGTGGCAAGAGACCTCGTTGAATATATTCGTTTAATGGGGCACGAGGCCTGGAGAAGACTACTAACGAAGCCTACAGCCTTGCCGAAAGAAGTTCCCGGGAGGAAAGTCGTGGCAAAAGAGAAACCTGCGGTTACGTTGAAAGAGGGGCAACCCGCCACGGTAAAAAGTGAAGTCGGTCCGGCCCCTGCCGAAAAGGCGAAGACCAAACAGGTACCGCAAGAAGAAATTGCCCGGGTGGGTACCCCTCACGAAGGCCCTCCCATGGAAATGAAAGGTCCCGCACCTTTCCCCACCAAAGAGGTGCTGAAAAGGGTAGCGAAGAGGCAACGGCTAAAAACGGGTTATGCAAGGCTGGACAGGATTCCAGTAGTCTCCCAGGATGAGTTGTCCATTATAATGGGTGAACCAGGGTGTGGGAAAACGTTACTGGCGCTGAATATGCTATTGAACATGATGTGCCATCACGAGGACCTCTGCTTCATCTTATTTTCCTCTGAAGCGGCAGAGCAACTTACCCTTGCGCGCCTCCTTGGAATACTCTCGGAGGTCCCCTCTAGCCAGGTAGAGGAGGGACTTAAAGGGGGCGAACTTGCTCTTGAGGTGAAAAAGGGACTAAGTCAGCTAAAAGGGATGGGCCTAGAGGACCGTTTCTATTTCTTCAGCTGTCCGGACCCGCTTCCCGAGGAAATACTCTCTTGTGCGAAGAGGGTGTCTGGAAATGGCAAGTCCCTGGGGGCCATATTCATAGATGAGATACATTCTATAAGAGAAGGGCAAGACCCTCTGGAGACCTCCAGGAGGCTCAAGGCTATGAGAATGCTGGCCGAAACCCTACACACGGCTGTTATTTGCACATTGGCTGCAGACAGTCAGAAAGTGCTTAGTCTCTCCAACAGTTCTGTCCTACTGCCTTATACCGGTACGGTCCTCAGCCTGAGTACCCCTGTGGAGGGTCAAAAAAGGATGGTTGTCAACGTGCTAAGACCCCCTGGAAAGGATACGGCCTCTCAGGTAGTATTGGGTATTAAGTCCGGTGGGGGAATAGTTGAGCTGGAGTAACTCCGCTTAAGACCGTTACCCATCACCATTGGGGGTAAAAAGATGGCAGGAGGCGGCTGGTGAGGGTGGTTACTGACCTCTAAGCCACCATAGCATTATCTCCCTAACCTTCCCTACCCACTGTGGTGGCAAAGCCATGCCAAAGGCAGAGCCCCACTACTAAAAAGATAAGCGGCCCCGCCATTAGTTGGGCATAGCGCCTACGGCACGACTTGCTTTGCTAAAGATATTTAGACCTAACCGAGCGGGCTCGACCCAAGCCAGCTAAATTTCCTGCGCCTTCTTGAGTAGCCTCTTTCCCCTAAATCCAAATATTTCCCCACCAGACCAGGGCCTAAAAGGAGCAGGGTGGCGTGGCTTTCAACACATGTGGAATTCATTAAGTTTTAGTGTACTCCTAAGTATTTGAATGGCAAATAAATATGTAGGTAGCGAAAATGTGTGGTTTTTTAGCAACATATTTTTTCAGTTTCCCAAGTGGTGCTGTTACCCTAAGCATCAGGGCTGTAAGTGGTTGTGACTTTGGGCAAATTTGGCCCATTATTTGTTTAGTCTTTTTTTGGGGATTTCCCTAAAGAGGGGTAATTGAATGGGTATCGTTAATGCCTTAACAGTAGATGTGGAAGATTACTTTCAGGTCTCCAACATGGAATCTGTGGTTGATAGGAGTTCCTGGAAGTCATATTCCCTTCGTGTAGTCCCTAACACCAGGAAGATATTGTCCATATTAGAAGAGTTTGGGGTCAAGGGCACTTTCTTTGTGCTTGGGTGGGTAGCCGAGGAGGTGCCTGAATTGGTCGAGGAGATAGCAAAAGGGGGCCATGAAATTGCCTGCCACGGGTATGACCATCAGCTCGTTTATAGACAAGGTTGCCACTCTTTTCGCGAGGATGTCCTAAAGGCGCGAAGGATTATAGAAGGTATTACCAGTGTGCCCTTGTTTGGGTACAGGGCCCCTAACTTCTCTATTACAGAAGGGTCGCGATGGGCACTGGATATCTTGGTTGAGGAAGGATTTCTTTATGATTCCAGCACCCTTTGTACTGAACCGCAGGATGGTAACCCTAGCATCTACAAAATTAAGACGAATGGCACAGGTAGTATCATAGAGTTTCCCATCTCCACAGTGAACCTTGCCGGTAAACCTATTGTTCCAACCGGTGGGGGCTATCTGCGGCTTTTCCCGCTGGGGATCATGAAATGGGCCATTTCTGGGCTTAACGAAAAGGGCTACCCGGCCATGGTCTACCTGCATCCATGGGAGCTAGACCCCCAGCAACCCCGATTGCCCGTTGGTGGCCTGAGACGCTTTAGACATTATGTCAATCTATCAAGTACAGAGGAAAAGCTAAAGGGCCTGTTAGAGGAATTTGACTTCTCAACTGCATCCTCCGTCATTGAGAGGACCATGAAAAAGGGGCTTCCGCCTCTAAAGAAGGGGGCAGATAACCTGACATGAGAGGCATAGACCAAAGACATCTAGTCGTCATCATCTTATTGGCCATTACTGCCTCTTTTACCTTCCTTATTGATGATAAAAAGGGCATATCGCAGAACTATGCTTTCACTGAAAGTATACCCACTTGCATAGGCCCTTGGGCGGGAAGAGACTTTGAGGTAGATGCACGTACCATTGAGATGCTGGAAACAGATGACATACTCATGAGGGAATACCGTCGGCCGAAAGGTCTCCCAATCAGCCTATGTATAGCCTTTTCAGGGGAAAAGCGCGTAGCTATCCATCCCCCAGAAATATGCATGAGTGGGGGTGGGTGGAACCTGGTAGAAAAGAAGCGCATCAAGGTCTCAGACTCCCTGGGGCTTGTGGCAATCAAGTTGATACTGGAGAGAGGAGATTGCAAACAAGTTGTGCTCTACTGGTACAAGGCAGGCAAGGACTTCACTGCCAGCTTTTACCACCAGCAACTTAACTTCGTGAAGAATTGGATCCTGGGTGGGGACCCTTCTTGTGGGCTGATTCGGGTCTCTACCCAGATTAAAGGCCAGGGGGTGGAGCAGGCCCTCTCTTCCCTTATAGAGTTCACAAGGGTATTAATGCCCCATCTAACAGAAGAAGGTAAACCTTGCCAGCAGAAAAGGACAAAAGACTCTGTGTAAAGGTCGTTATTCTATTATTCTTCCTCGCCTTATCCCAGTTAGGTTTTTCTAGCCTTTACGCCCTCCCATCTGAAAGTATCCTGGTTGTTGTTAATGATAGAAGCCCCGCCTCCCGAGAAATAGCCCAATATTACCAGAGGATGAGGAACGTCCCCCCTGAAAACCTCTGCCACCTGGACTGTACTGAGGAAGAGGAGATAGACCGACAGACCTTCAATACACAACTCAGAGACCCTATCGTTAACCACCTCAAGAAATACGAACTAGAAGATAAGATTCTTTACATCATTACTACCAGCGGCATACCACTAAAGATAAAGGGCTCTGGTGGCCTAGAGGGCGACATGGCCTCTGTGGACTCTGAACTCACCATGCTCTACCGATTTATGCTCCATGGCAGTTATAAACTCCAGGGAGCCATACCTAACCCGTACTTTGCGGGTAACATCCCCCCTTCCAGATACACCCACTTCAACCGAAAGGACTTCGACATCTATCTGGTTACCCGGCTAACTGCCTATACCGCAAACGAGGCGAAATCCCTCATCCGTAAATCTCTTAAGGCAGGGCCTGGTGGATGGTCTTTAATAGACGATAAACAATTTGGCCATACCCAGGCCAGAAGATGGATGCAGGAGACAAAGAACCGACTGGAACAAGCTGGTATTAGCGTAATCATCGACACCACCTCAAAGTACATTACAGGGGCCGAAGACGTGATGAGCTACTGTGGCTGGGGAAGCAATGACAAGGACTGTAAGGGCCGCTTCCCGGGGTTCCGGTGGAAAGACGGTGCTATCGCCACCACCTTTGTCAGCTTCAATGCCAGGACATTCCAGGAACCACCTGGGGACTGGACGATAGGAAAATGGGACGACCCCAACAGCTTTTACGCAGGGGCACCTCAGAGTCTCATAGGAGACCTTGTACGGGATGGTGTCACAGGAAGTGTGGGTTACACCTATGAACCCTACCTGATGGCCTGCGCCAGGCCCTATATCCTCTTTCCCGCCTATGTATCGGGCTTCAACCTGGCAGAGAGCTATTATATGTCTCTACCCTTCCTCAGCTGGCAGGCAGTAGTGGTGGGAGACCCGGTTTGCTCTCCCTATGAAGGGTTTCAGGTGGCTAGAGGGCTTCGGCCGTGAGCCTTCGACGACGAGCTCAGCCGAATCGCTCAGCCGAACGGCAGTAAGAGGTCTGTGGGGCTTGTTCGGTTAGAGTGCTCCCCCCTGAACTTAGATTGAGACCTCTGCAAAAGTGCCAAAAAACACATACAGATACTACAAGGTGTCATTGCGAGCGAAGTGAAGCAATCTCGTAAGTGGTTTTGGTTAGGAAACATGAGATTGCTTCGTCGCCTTTCGCTCCTCGGTGTCCTTAGCCGTAGGCGACGGAATACCTCGCAATGACGACTCTATCTTTGATTTTTTCAGAGCCCTCATTTTATTTTGTCCGCTTTTGTGGAAAATTTTGTGTCTTATTAGCCTTTCTTTCTTCCCCACCTTGTAAGGACTTATAACAAAGTGTAGGCGCTGAGGACAACAGGTGTGGTGAGAACGCAACACTTCTGGGTTCAGGCCAAAGGGGTCCATTAAGAAATTTTTAAGTTCTTAATGCATACGTCCTAGACACTTACAACAAAGAGATTCTCCATTCTGACAATTGGCGTAGTTGTTGCAATATCCATTTAGTACTCGTTGGAAGGTGGTACGAACTTTCATTATTGCCTTTTTGAAAGGGCGTAATGACAGAGTATTACCGACATGCGTGAAAATTTGAGTCTGCCTACGAGGAGGGTAATTAGGGCAGCTCATTACCCAATTGCTAGTATGAAAGTTGTTTACATTGCTATGAGGACGAAAGGCCTATCTCCTTTCAATGCCCGCAAATTGCTCCGTGGAGAGGAGGAAACACAAAAGGCTTGATTTAAGGGCCTTAGTCCTGACTGGTTTCGGCACGTACTATACAAGGGATATTTCGACAGGCGGTGTCTCCATAATTGGACCGCCAGAATTAAAGGAAAAATTAAGACTTAACGAGACTATAGAGTTTAACATCCGCGTCCTTCATGGCGATTTGTTAATAAGGTCAGTTGATGTGCACTGTAGAGGAGAGGTAATAAGGATTAACGGCAAAAGCCCTTACGTAACGGAGGCGGCCATTAAACTTGACGAGCTCGCTGTCCTCGCCGTTATCGGTTAGGAAAAGGGCCAGTATCTGTAGTGCGATGGACATAGTAGTAGGGCATTAACCTTGTTTTTATAGAGACAGTCTGTGGCATCGCTATGCATTTAGTGCTTTTTCAGGGGATATGTTAGTGGAGGATTGAAATAGTGCCAGAACCTACAACAATTGCGATAGCAGGGGGCGGAGCAATGGGATTCTTGGTACGTTTTGCCCGAAGGCGTTACAGGGATTTCAAGAACTGTTTTGACGTACTCATGGGTACCCTGGGCCTCTTGTTGAGCGCCCCTATTATAGCCTTCCTGGGTATTCTCATAAAACTGACCTCTCCAGGGCCGGTTTTCTACACCCAGGAGCGGGTGGGCAAGGACGGTAAGCCCTTCAGGTTAATAAAGCTGAGGACAATGAGGGAAGATGCCGAGGCCCGGACAGGCCCCGTATGGGCAGGCGCCGACGACCCCAGGGTTACACCGATTGGCCACATCATGAGGGGATTGCACCTCGACGAACTTCCCCAGTTCCTTAACGTTGTCATGGGGCACATGAGCATAGTAGGCCCCAGGCCAGAGAGGCCCTTCTTTGTACAGAGATTGAGAGAGGTAATCCCTAACTACGATTCCCGCCTGACGATTAAGCCCGGCATAACCGGGCTGGCCCAGGTGAGGTATCACTACGACCAGTCTGTGGAGGACGTGAGGCGTAAGCTCAGGTACGACCTACTGTACCTGGATAAGATGTGTTGGTTCCTTGACTTACGAATCCTCTGGCTGACCGT
>JBHIBD010000086.1:0-7785 GCA_046758865.1 Candidatus Brocadiales bacterium
GAGCTGGTTATACTCCTTTCTCCCACAATAGTAGGGCCAAGGGCTAGGGACTTCGGCATCGCCAGAAAAAAATACAGGACGCTAAGAAGACAGTTCCCCAGGTAGTTCTCAAAGAGGAGAGAATAATTGGGTAAGTTTTTGATTAGACCGAAGACATTCGCAGGGCCTGTAGATGCTCTGGTATTTACTGTTGTGATGCTCTGCTTTATGGGTGACGTCTTTGCTGCCCCTATAAAGGGAGAGAAGGCCTTTGATACCCGTCCGTTAAGTACCGAGACCCTTGAGGCAGAGAAGGCTGTCTCGTCAGAGAAAGATTTCAACGGCAGCCCCCTTAAGATATACGGTGGCAAGGTCACCATCTACCAGGAAAAGGATTTTGACAATAGAAGGCTGCTCAGGCCCAGCCATGAGGCAAAGAAGGCTATCTCACGAGAAAAGGATTTCGATGGTAGTCCCGTTCGAGTGGTTACAGTCAAGACCACCATCTCCCAGGAAAAGGATTTTGACAATAGAAGGCTGCTCAGGCCCACCCATGAGACAAAAAAGGCTATCTCACGAGAAAAGGATTCCGATGATAGCCCCGTTCGAGTGGTTACAGTCAAGACCACCATCTCCCAGGAAAAGGATTTTGATAATAGAAGGCTGCTCAGGTCTAGCTATGTGGCAGATGCCCTAAGCCTTGATAAAGAGTTTATTGCCCCTGAAGAGATAGTCCCTTCGATGCTTATCTCGGATACCCTGGCCGAGGATTCTCCAAAAGAAAAAGGCTTTACCTCTAGTGTAATGACAGCAATAACAAAGGCCAAAGAGGAGGAAGCCGGATATTTATTGTCGGAACAAGAACAAAAAAAGTTGGCCTATAGTGAGGAGGAAAGACTGAGAGAACTAGAAAAGGTCTTCGGGGTCGTGAGTCCAGAAGTAGCTCCTCCCAAAGTAGCTCCTTCCCGTGAAGGGAGCCTGGCCTTGGAAGAAATAGAAGCGGCACCACCCCGAGAAAAACCTGTATCACCCCCTGCTCCAGACTTTGCGGAAGGGCTTTCCACAAACGAGAAGGTCGTCTATCACTTCAATATGGGGGTCTTTTACCAGAAGCAAGGGGATATCCTCAGAGCTATTGAAGAATATGAGAGGGTACTGGAGATAGACCCCTACAATGCAGAGGTCCACAATAACCTTGGGGTCATTTACAAAGAGAGAGGCGACCTGGATAAGGCAGTAGAGCACTACCAGCTTGTTGTCTCATTAAATCCGGGTATGGAGGAGGCCCACAATAACCTGGGGGTGATATACTATCTTAGAGGTAATCACAAAGCGGCAACATCAGAATACAAGAAGGTCTTGCAGATTAATCCTGACAATCTAGTGAGCCGCATAAATCTGGGAATTGTATATAAGGCGCAGGGACTGGAGCAAAAGGCCATAGATACCTTTGAGGAGGTACTGGCAGTGGACCCCTCCAATCCAGAGGCGAGTTATAATTTGGCAATACTTTATGAAGAACTGGTGCATTTGGAGGAGGCAATTTGGTATTACACTAGATTTATTTACAATGCTAATAACGATCACCCTGAGTTGGTTAAGAGGGTAGCCAGGCGTATAGAGGATCTAAAAGTGACTAGTGGAGAAATACTAAGGGAGTAAAGCGATGATTATAGAGACAGGTAAAAAGGAGCTAAGAATTACCCTGGCAGAGATACTGGTAAGGAAGGGAATGATAACCAAGGACCAGTTGAAGAAGTGTAAAGAAGAGCAGCAGAAGTCTAATACATCCTTTGAGCAGGTTGTCCTTAAGACGGGGCTGGCCACTCAGGAATCTATTGCTAAGGTATTAGAGTTCTATTACAACGTCCCATATGTGGACCTGGAACACTACGACGTAGACCCGCAGGTAATAAAGGTCGTGTCAGAGCGGATGGCGCGTCAGTATAAATTCGTGCCTCTCTTTAAGATAGCAAGTACCCTGACTATAGCTATTGCTGACCCCAGGAACCTCTTCGGGATTGATGAGATCCGAGACAAGTTAGGCTACGAAATAGAAGTCACGGTATCTTCAGAGGACCAGATACTCCAGGCCCTGGATAGGTATTATGGCAGCACGGCAGAGGATTTAGGGTCCGTTGTAGACAATATTGTCCGGAAGGAATTAGGCGATGTTGAGGCGGAAGCAGATGTAGAGATAGAGAAGGTCAAGGAGGTGGACATTGATGACACCCTGGGGTCAAAGCAGGATCAAGCCCCGATGGTGAAACTACTAAATATGATACTCCTCCGGGCTGTCAGAGAAGGCGCGAGCGACATCCACATTCAGCCCCAGGAAAGTAACATACTCGTCAGGTACAGGGTGGACGGCGTTTTGTATTCGTCCGCAAACCTTCCGAGGAACATCCGTCCTGCCTTAGCATCCAGGGTAAAAGTGCTTTCGGGGATGAATATAGCTGAGACCAGGGTGCCACAAGACGGGCGTTTTAAAGTAAAGAACGACGGCAATGATTATGACATCCGTGTCTCCACAATGCCCACCATTTATGGTGAAACTGTGGTTATGCGTATCCTGGATACAAGCACCGCCGCTATGAAGCTGGAGCAACTGGGGTTTTCGCAAGAATCTCTTGATACATATCAATCCCTTATAGAAAAGCCTTGCGGCGTCACCCTTATTACAGGGCCGACAGGCAGTGGAAAAACCACTACCCTTTACGCCTCCCTAAACAAAATTAACGACCCAGAGATAAATATTATGACTGTGGAGGACCCTGTGGAGTACCGCTTAAAGCTAATCCGCCAGACCCAGGTCAACGTCAAGGCAGGGGTCACCTTTGCCTCCGCAATGAGATCCATCCTCCGTCAGGACCCAGACGTGGTCATGATAGGAGAGATGAGAGATAGGGAGACTGCCGAGATAGCCGTTCAGGCCGCTATGACAGGCCACCTGGTCTTCAGCACTCTCCACACCAACGACGCCCCAGGGGCAGTGAGCCGTCTAACAGATATGGGTGTAGAGCCCTTCCTTATCGCATCTTCTGTAATAGGCGTTGTGGCACAAAGACTAATAAGGACTAATTGCAAACATTGTATTGAGACCTATGTACCTGACGAAAGACTGCTAGAGGCCTTAGGATTACAAGGCACATCAAACATAACCTTCTCAAAGGGCAAGGGCTGTAACTATTGCAGGAAGTCGGGATACAAAGGCCGAATAGGTCTTTACGAGATCCTTGTAATAGACGATAAAATAAGAGACTTAATAATAAATAGAGCTACTCCTCATGCCATTAAGAAGTTCGCCAAAGAGAACCAAAATTTTAAGGTACTCCTAGAAGATGGCATAGAGAAGATAAAAAAGGGGTTAACCTCTGTGGAGGAGGTTCTTACAGCTACTTCTGTTACATAGGGTACAGACATGACTAGAATTCTAATAATCCTACTTATTACTTTCTTCTTGTTGTCACAAAATGGTTTCTCCCAGGAAGAAATCAATTATCACAACACATTGGCCCTCACACTTGCTAAGAAAGGGATGCTGGACGAGGCTGTCTCTAGGTGGAAGAAGGTGATAGAGATGAGTCCCCCCCTAGCTATTCCCCACTATAATCTCGGTCTGGTGTATCATAAAAAGGGGATGTTAGAAGAGGCCATCTCAGAATATAAAAGGGCCGTAGAACTAGACGAAGACTATACGTTAGCTCACTACAATCTGGGTAATGCCTACTACCAGAAGGGATTACATGAGCAGGCCCTTTCTCAATGGCAGATGGTTCTGAAGCTAGACCCAAATGACGAGGCCGCAAAGAACAATATCGAGGTTGTCCAAAGTTTGTTAGCAAAGCGGCCTTCTCCCACGGCGCAGGTCTCAAAGGGCCAGCAAGAGGGAGAGCGTCCAGAAGTGTCAGCATCCTCCACTGATGCCCAGGAAAACTTTGACAAGGGTATCGAGAGCCTAAGAGAAAGGAAGGTGGACGATGCAATAAAATTCCTAAAGGAGGTAGTAAGGATCGATCCAAACTTCCCAAAGGCCTACACAGAATTAGGCAGGGCTTACCATAGAAAGAGAATGTTGGCAGAGGCCATGGCGGCCTACCGAAAGGCCTTGGCACTAGACCCAAATGATAAAAGGGCTAAATTCTTACTTTCGAGGATTAGGCTGGAGTAATTTCACACTTTTCCCGGAGTCGTAAGTATGAAGAAATATTTCCTGATTATGGTCATCGCCTTTTCCCTGGAGGGGACCTTCCTGTGGGCGCAGGACGCCATAAACTACCACAATAACCTTGGCCTCGCCTATGTCAGACATGGCCTTCTGGAAGAGGCAATCATGGAATGGAAGGAGGTCCTAAAACTTAACCCCAATCAACCTGAACCCCATTACAACCTCGGTCTTGCCTATTATCTGAAAGGTCGTTATGAAGACGCCCTTCTGGAATATAAAAAGGCTATAGAGATCAGGGGTGATTATATACAGGCGCATCATAACCTGGGAATCCTCTATTACAAAAAGAACCTTTACGATGACGCTATAACGGAATGGAACGAGGTAATAAGGCTACGCCCTGACGACTCCGAGGCCTATTACGACCTGGGGCTCACCTATTATAAGAAAGGTCTTTTTGAGAACTCAATCCACAACTTTGAAACCGCCATTGAGTTCGACCCCGATTTTACAGAGGCTTACCATAATCTGGGTCGTATTTACCTGAAAAAGGGAGACCTGAAGTCTGCCGAAATTGCACTGAAAAAGGTTATAGAGCTTGATCCGTCCTCTGCCAAGGCCCATACAGACCTTGCCCACTTATATACCCAGCAGGGTATGCGCAACGAGGCTATACCCCATTATAAAAAGGCTGTAGATATAAAGCCATACACCCCCGAACCCCTCACCAATCTAGGGATTCTTTTGGAAGAGACAGGGCAGCTCGATGAGGCCATTGTCCACTATGAGGCAGCCATAGATGCCAATCCCCTTTATGTGCCTGCATACTTTAACCTGGGAGGAGTTTATGAAGGGAGGGGGCAAATGGAGCGGGCTCTTGGGGTATATAAGCAGGCCCTAACCATTAGCCCCGACTCCACTGAGGCACTTCTCGCCATTGCCAGACTTTACTACAAAAAGGGTCTTTTTGACGACTCCATTCAATGTCTGCAAAAAGTAGTTAAAAAAATGCCTGGTGAGGCCGAACTCTACTACAACCTGGCCCTTAACTACTATCGCACAAATGACCTAGAGGAAGCGATATCACATTTCAATAAGGCTATCTCTATCAATCCTGAGTTTGCAGACGCCTACCACGGTCTGGCCCGCGTCTATCTAGAAAGGGGTTTCCTGGACAAGGCTATACTAGAGCTAAAAAAGGCCATCTCGGCCAACCCTTTTGTTGCTGGCTTCCAAAACGACTTGGGGGTTGTTTATGCCCAGAAAGGGATGTTTGACAAGGCCATTTATTACTATTCCATGGCACAGGAGTTCAACCCTAAAGACCCCATCATCCACTACAATCTTGCTACCCTCTGGGCACAACATGGGTTACTGGATGAGGCAGAAGCCGGATACGAAAAAGTAGTGGAGATTAACCCCAACAGTGCCTTGGCCTACTCTAGCTTGGGTGTAATACATAGAATGAAAGGGCGCATAGAAGATGCCATTTCCTCGTGGAAAAAGGCCCTGGAAATAGACCCCAAAAACGCAGAACCTTATGAAAACCTTGCATCTACTCTGGCAGAGATGGGAAGGACGGAAGAGGCTCTGGAATATTGGACGCAGGCCATAAAGATAAGCCCCAATAATCCAAACCTCTACACAGGCCTGGGGTTATGTTACATGGATATGGAGGGTATAGATGAGGCGGTGCAGATGTGGAGAAAGGCGCTGGAAATAAACTCCCAGCACCTCGAGGCACGAGTCCATCTTGCCCTTGCCTTGGAAAAGAAGGGTTTGGATGATGAAGCCTTTCTGGAGTGGAAAACAATCTTGGAAGCTAATCCGGATAATTTAGTGGCTTACTGGAGTCTAGGCAGTCTTAGCAGGACCCGTGGGCAAATGGATGAGGCCATAGCTTGGTTTAGGAAGGCGATAGAAATAAGTCCCAATTATTCAGGTGCACACAAGAGCCTTGCGCAGATTTACGAAGAAAAAGGAGATTTGGCCAAAGCCTTGGGTGAGTGGCAATGGGCAGTAAAGCTTACCCCCGGGGATGCGGAGGCTCATTACCGCCTGGGCGAGGTTTATTATAAGTTGGATAGATTGGATGAGGCCCTTTTAGCTTGTAAAAGGGCCTTAGAGCTTGAGCCCAATAACGCAAAGCTCCATGCCTCACTGGGTAGATACTATTTGAAGAGGGGAGAGGCAGGGACAACTGAGGCCGTCAAGGCACATATAAAGGCCCTAACACTAGACCCCAAGCTGGCAGAGTCTCACTACAGCCTTGGCCTCATCTATCAAGAGAAGGGTCTTTATGATGTAGCTATGAGGGAATTCTTCATGGCTAAAGAGGAAAACCCAGACAACCCAGAAATCCGCAGAGTCCTGGGAAAAGCCTTGGCAAAGCAGGGAAGGCTTGATGAGGCTATTAAGGAATATCAAGATGCTTTAGAGATGGGCCCTGGGGATGAAGAGCTATATTATCAACTGGGTCTGGTTTATACTGAAAAAGGGATGCTGGATGTCGCCTTGCAGCAGTATCTCAAGGCAGTAGAGATTAATCCTCAATTTTCTATGGCGTATTATGAGGCAGGCAATATTTATGGACGAAAAGGTAGGCTGGTAGAGGGAGTTACCGCCTATCGGAAGGCGCTGGAGATAAACCCTCATCTTCCACGAATTCACCGTGCCATGGCAGACCTCTATGCCGCTAAGGGATTCCTACAAGAGGCAACCACTTATTACTTAAACGCCCTAGAACTTAGTCCAAAAGAGGCCGACCTTCTCTCCGACCTGGCATCCCTTTTTAGGCAAAAAGGAGATTTTGACAGTGCGGTAGGCTACTACAAGGAGGCCCTGGAAATACGTCCCGGTGATTCAGAATTGCACTGTCTTCTGGGGCATGTCTATCGAGAAAAAGGCTTAGCGGAAGAAGCTGTTTCAGAGTATCAAAAGGCCTTGGATTTAGATCCAGACAACGTAAAGGCAAGAGAGGCCCTAGAGAAGGCCCTTAAAAAGGAAGTACTTGTTGCTGAGGAAGGTGTTACGCAACAAAAGGTCTCCGGAAAAACGGAAGCAGTTGCTCCCTCGCCTGTTGAGGTAGAGAGGGAGCACCTCCCTGAGATTCCTTCTCCGGAGGAATTTGGGCCAACTACCCCCACAAAAGAGGAAGAGGAATTTAGACCCTCAGTTGCCGAGCTTACCCCTTCACCCGCCCCCGAGGTAAAGGTGAAGGAAGAGAAGACGTCCGTTGTCGAGGCAGATGTTTCTGAAAAGAAGGGGGAGGGTGTATCTCATCATGCCCTGGGTCTGAGATACCTCCAAAAGGGCATGCATGATGAGGCTATCCGGGAGCTGAAGCTCGCCCTGGCAGATGACCCCAAGAATGCAGAGGTCTATTTTGACCTTGGGAGGGCATACCAGAGGGCCAAGAAGCCGAGAGAGGCCTTCTCTGCGTACAGGGAGGCCATGAAGATCGACCCAAGCGACGAGAATGTGGGCTTCTTACTGAGTACCTTAACGGGTATGAAGGGGACGGTTAAGAGATATCCTCCTGCAACCCCCTCACCGGAGGAGCCAAGCCCCCCGGCTGTTGAGGTTACCCCTTCACCCGCCCCCGAGGTAAAGGTGAAGGAAGAGAAGACGTCCGTTGT
>JBHIBD010000087.1:0-7535 GCA_046758865.1 Candidatus Brocadiales bacterium
CAATATTACTCCTCATCCAAGCCGCAGGCGTCAGGAACTTTTTCATATTTACAAAGTAAAGGAATTTGTCTATATTTGTCCTTTACGTGACCTTAGCAACCCCTTTCTGGTGCTACACTCGTGAGCGAGCCAAAACCCCTATATATAACAGACGATAATATCGGCCTTGTTACCGACTTCTACCAGCTTACCATGGCGGCCGGGTATTTTCAAAACGGTGTGAATACCCCTGCCACGTTCGAGCTTTTTGTCAGGAAAATGCCCGAAAACCGCTCCTTCCTCATCACTGCAGGGCTTGAACAGGCCCTCCACTATCTGAAGACCCTTAGATTTTCTGAGAGCGCCATAGACTATCTGAGGCGTCATCCATCGTTTAAGAGGGTAAAGGGAGAATTCTTCGACTATCTGAGAGATTTCCGTTTCCATGGAGACGTGTATGCCATCCCCGAAGGCACAGTAGCCTTTGCAGAGGAACCCCTGCTCAGGGTAACTGCGCCCATGATAGAGACCCAATTGGTGGAGACATATCTTTTGTCTACCATAAATTTTCAGACCCTAATAGCGTCCAAGGCGGCCCGGGTGGTGCTGGCAGCCAGGGGCAGGGACGTGACCGATTTTGGGAGCCGTAGGGCCCACGGGCCCCAGGCCGGGGTGCTTGCGGCCAGGGCGTGCTTTATAGGGGGCTGCACCTCCACGTCAAACGTGCTTGCCGGACATGAACTGGGAATACCCGTCCTGGGCACCATGGCACACTCGTGGGTCATGGCCTTTGATACTGAGGAAGAGGCCTTCCGCCGCTTTTACGATGTCTTTCCTGAGAATACGGCGCTGCTTATCGATACCTACGACACCATCAAGGCCGCACGCCTTGCAAAACAGATAGGCACAAATAATCAGCTACTGGCCGTCAGGCTGGACAGCGGTGACCTATTAGAACTAAGCAAGGAGGTTAGAAAGATACTGGACGACGACGGCCTGACCCGTGTCAAGATCATGGCCAGTGGGGACCTTAACGAGTATCTCATTAATGAACTCCTGACTCAGGGAGCACCAATAGATATATTTGGCGTTGGCACCGAGATGGTGACCTCCAAAGACCAACCTGCCCTTGGCGGCATCTATAAGCTGGTGGAGCAGGAGAGACGGGGCAGGGCCATACCAAGGATGAAGTTCAGTGAGGACAAGGTCTTTTATCCCTCAAAGAAACAGGTCTACCGTTTCTCTGATAAAAACGGTGTCTATACACATGACCTGCTGGGCCTTGAGGACGAGACCACAGGCGGTATCCCCCTCCTGGAGCGTGTCATGGAGAAGGGTGAGATGACGGTGAAATTACCTGATATAAAGGATATCCATAATAGGGCCAAAAAATACATCTCCTACCTGCCCAAGGGCCTTAAGGACATCAAGGGTACCCATCCTTACCCCGTTAAAAAGAGCCAGCGACTTAGAGAGCTGAAAAAACACACCGAGGAGAACTTGAGAGAGGCCAATAAACCTCAGGGAACAAGGACATGAAGATTGCCCTTGCACAGATAAACCCTACCATAGCGGCGTTCAAAAAGAATGTAGAGACCATTAATTCGGCTATAGAAAAGGCCAAAGGGCTTGGGACAGACTTGGTTATATTCCCAGAGATGGCCGTCATCGGTTCACCGGCAAAGGACCTCCTTGAAAAGCCGAGGCTGGTTCTGGATAACCTGAAGGCCCTGGAGAAGATAAGCTCAGAAACGAACGACATGGCCGCCATAGTCGGCTTCGTCGACAGAGACCACACTAGGGACGTAAAGGCCCTCTATAACGCTGCAGCGTTCATAAAAAATCGACGGATGGGGTCTATACACCATAAATTCCTGCTATCTACCTATGACGTTTTTGATGAAGACAGGTACTTTGAATCGGACCCTGCTGTATCAACAATATGGTTTAAGGGCAGAAACATAGGCATAACCATTGGGGAGGAGTTTCTCAAAGATACCGGTCCCGTGAGGGCATTAATAAGCCAGGGGGTGAGGCTAATTATAAACATTACCGCCACCCCTTACTCGTTAGAGGAGTATGAGACCAGACTGCAGGTCCTTTCCAAGCGTGCGGCCACCTACAACATTGACCTTGTGTACGTAAACCAGGTTGGTGGGAACGATGCATTGGTTTATGCCGGAGGTAGCTGCGTGATAGACCACTGGGGTAGGTTGGTGGCCAAGGCAATGGATTTTGAGGAGGATTTGGTAGTAGTTGACCTCAAAGGGCCACTAGCGGAGCTGCCACTAGAGAATATCAAACCCGTCGAATCCGTGTACAAAGCCCTCGTGCTGGGCCTCAAGGACTATGCAAGGAAGTGCGGGTTTAAGACGGCAATTGTTGGTCTGAGCGGTGGGATAGATTCTGCGGTGGTGGTGTGCCTTGCGGTAGCCGCCCTAGGCAAGGAGAATGTGGTAGCTGTGTCAATGCCTTCTCAGTTCTCTTCAAAAGAAGGTATTGAGGATTCAGGGAAATTGGCCCAGGTCTTGGGTATACCCCTAAGGGAGATACCTATCAAGGGCATATACAATACGTACATGGAGAGCTTCCGTGGGGAGTTTAAGGGTACACCACCTGGAGTAGCGGAGGAGAATCTACAGGCAAGAATAAGGGGTAATATTCTGATGACCCTGTCCAACAAATTTGGCCACTTATTGGTGGCCACTGGAAATAAAAGCGAACTTGCCTGCGGCTATTGCACACTGTACGGTGACCTCTCTGGCGGGTTTGCAGTAATGGCCGATGTGCCCAAGACCATGGTCTACCAGCTTGCAGAATATATTAACCGTGACAGGGAGATTATTCCAAAGAGCATCATTACCAGGGTCCCATCCGCCGAACTTAGGCCAAACCAGACCGACCAGGATACACTCCCAGAGTATGATACCCTGGACGGTATATTAAAGGCATACGTAGAGGATGTAAAAAATCTAGATGAAATTGTATCTATGGGTTACGATGAGTCAACGGTGAGGCACGTTATTGAAATGGTTGACAAGAACGAGTATAAGAGGCAGCAGGCCCCTCCTGCCCTGAGGATAACGTCCAAGGCATTTGGCCCTGGCAGGAGAATGCCCATAGCGCAAGGCTACAGATACTAAAACATGTAGAGACTGAACCCAATGCAATTGCTATAGGATGCCTTCTGTTGGGGCAGATCGTGTGGTTGCCCATTTACCTGAAGCGTATATCCTGACGGCTTGGCATCCACATCTATGCGAAAACAGGGAATATGACCGATTGTGTATTTTGTGGGAAACTAACTGCCGAAAGATTGTGTGTAGTACTAGGGGACTGGCTTTGCCCTTATTGCTGTGGCCAGAGTAGGGTAGTGAAGGTAGCCTGCTGGCCGTACTGCCCATTCTTCATTAAAAGGCGGAACAAGTACGAAGAAAGAGGTGCGCTAAGATGAAGAAACTGTTCTTGCTTCAATTGCTTATTAGTTCAATTCTTTGGGGGAATATAGCTCATGCAACGGGCGAGGTTACTATAAAATGGTTTGGACATTCTTGCTTCTTGATAGAATCCTCGCAGGGCACAAAGGTGCTTACCGACCCACTGGGTGAAGAGACGGGCTACAACGTGCCTGATGTTATGCCTGATATAATAACCATTAGCCATGAGCACTTTGACCACAACTACGTACGTCCCTACAAAGACCTTCCCATTGTACTAAGGGGAGAGGACTCCCATGGCCGCGACTGGCAAATGGTAGAGGAGACAATAAAGGACGTTAGCATTTATAACGTTGGCACATATCACGATGACCTCAGGGGCAAGAGAGACGGCAAAAACTCTGCCTTTGTGTTTATCGTAGATAGACTCAGGATAGTCCATCTGGGCGATTTGGGCCACTTACTCAGTGAAGAACAGATAGAGGCCATTGGGACCCCAGATATCCTGTTCATCCCTACAGGCGGTGTATCCACCATAGACTACGAGGAGGCCGCGGCCGTTGTGGGGCAACTAAAGCCAAGGATAACAATACCCATGCATTTCAAGACAGCTGCCTGCAAGTTTACCCTATTTAGGGCCAATCGGTTTATTAGAGGAAAGAACAACACCCAGATTATCAGTGGGAATACCCTCGTAGTGAGTAAAGACACACTTCCTAATAAACCCAAGATTGTTGTCCTTCATTATAAGTAAGATGTTCAAACACGAAGCCCTGTTTTACGAACCAACTGGCGAAGACAACCGGGTACAGTGTTTTCTCTGTCCGCACCGTTGTGTTATCGCCCCAGGCAGACTGGGTTTTTGTGGGGCAAGGCGCAATATAGACGGGAAACTATACTCGCTTATCTACGGGTGTGTTTCCTCTGCGTGCGCAGACCCTGTAGAGAAGAAGCCCCTCTACCACTTCTATCCTGGTAGTGTCGTTTATTCTATAGGCTCTCTAGGCTGCAACATGCGCTGCGGTGATTGTCAGAACTGGCAGATTGCCCACGCAACGCTGGACAAGACCTCTGAGAGGACAGAGGCGCTCTCACCGGAGCAACTCATTAACTATGCAAAGAAGAGCGGCAGCCAGGGTGTTGCATGGACCTACAACGAGCCCATAATATGGATGGAATACGCCATTGACAGCGCAAAGCTGGCAAAGGCCGAGGGGCTTTATACGGTCTTTGTCACTAACGGCTACGTGGAGGCCGGGGCACTGGACGCCATAGGCCCTTACCTTGATGCCTTTCGTGTTGACTTTAAGGGACGATTGGAAGGAAGCCGTTTCTACAAAGAGGTGGCCAAGATAAAGGACCCTAGACCCATTCTTGATGCCACAATAAGGGCCAAGGACAAGTGGGATATGCACGTGGAGGTGATAACAAACGTAGTGCCCGGCTACAATGACAGCTCAGATGAACTCAAGGATATCGCCAAGACCGTCAAGGAAAACCTGGGGAAGGATACACCATGGCATGTCACCCGGTTCCACCCCTATCTGGAATTGTCACACCTACACCCTACACCCGTGGAAAAGCTGGAAGAGGCCTGGGACATTGGCCGCAACATGGGCCTCAACTACGTCTACATAGGTAACGTGGCGGACCACCCTGGTGAGAACACGTATTGTGCAAACTGCAAACAACTGCTCATAGAGCGACTCAGGTACTACGTGAGCATAGTGGGACTCGAGGACGGGAAGTGCAAATTCTGCGACCACTCCGTCCCTATAGTGGAAAGCATCTAAGAACATGCCCAAAGGCAGAGTAATAGCCCTGCTTACGGACTTTGGCCTTGATGACAACTACGTCGGCACAATGAAGGCCGTTATTGCCAGTATCAACCCCAAGGCACACGTAATAGACCTCTCTCACGGCATCCGCCCCCAAGATATTATAAGTGGCGCATTCGTACTCGGCTCATCCTACAAATTTTTCCCAGACGGCACCATCTTTGTAGCCGTGGTGGACCCTGGGGTGGGTGGGGAAAGAAAAATTGTGTGCGCACAGACTCGATATTATACCTTCCTTGCACCCGATAACGGTATCCTCGAGCTTGTTACGGCCCGTGAGGAGGCGCTTACATTGGTGGAGGTTTCTAATACCAAGTTCTTCCTACCAGATGTAAGCAGCACGTTTCACGGCAGGGACATCTTTGCGCCCGTGGCCGCGCACCTATCTCTGGGCGTTAAGCCTGCACAACTGGGAAACAGCCTGAAGGGACTTAAGAAGATAAACATTCCCAGGCCCAAAACATCCACGGATGGGACCCTGAGCGGAGAGGTAATCTACGTAGACCGTTTTGGGAACCTAATCACAAATATTGGCCACGATTTAATTAGAGGGGCCGAATCACGCATCTCATCCATAACCATTGGCAATAAAAAAATGAGTAGGCTGAGCACCTCCTACCAGGACGGCCAGCCTGGTGAACCAGTAGCGCTCATCGGGAGCTCAGGACACCTCGAAGTGGCAGTAAATAGCGGGAGCGCAAGCGAATCACTAAACTGCACCAGGGGAGATAAGGTGATTGTGACGTTTGACAAAGGCTAGATACGGCACAACACTTTTCTCCTTTGGATGTAGGGTGCGTCTCAACGCACCGTGCTTCAGTTGTCATTGCGAGGGGCATAGCCCCGAAGCAATCTCCTGAACGCACAGGAGATTGCTTCTTAGCCTTAGTTATGTAACTGCCCCATTTATGGGGCTTATGTAGTGTAGCGTTGGAGCTTGCTCCAACGTTTGACGTGGCAGCAAGCTGCCACGCTACATTTACACGGACAGCCGCTAGGGTTTTCTCAACGTGCAAATAAAGTTTGTGTAGCGTGCGAGCTTGCTCGCACGTTTGATTGAAAGGAAATACGTATGAAAGAGACCCTGATAAAAGAGACACACCTATTAGAAGAATGGGACAAGGCGTATGTCTGGCATCCGTTTACCCAGATGAAGGACTTCTTGGAGGCAGAAAGGCCCATCGTAATAGAAGAGGCTGAGGGTGTGATTTTGAGGGACGTTCATGGTAACGAGTACATAGACGGCGTCTCCTCACTATGGTGCAACATCCACGGTCACCGCAATAGACACATAGACCAGGCCGTAAAGACCCAGCTAGACAAAGTGGCCCACTCCACTCTCTTAGGTCTATCCAGTGTACCCGCAGTGAAGCTTGCAAAGAGGCTGGTAGAGATAACACCCAGGGGGCTGAACAAGGTATTTTATTCGGACAATGGTTCTACTGCCGTAGAGGTGGCCTTGAAGATGTCGTTCCAGTACTGGCAGCAGACAGGCTCACCTGAGAAACAGAAGTTCATCGCCCTGGAGCACGGTTATCACGGCGACACACTGGGGGCTGTAGGTGTAGGGGGAATAAAATCATTCCACGGGCTTTATAAACCCCTACTCTTCCATACTACCTTCACCCCTGCACCTTACTGCTACAGGTGCCCATTGCACAAGGATTCCAGAGAGGCGTGCAGACTGGCCTGCCTGGAGGAGCTGGAAGAGATAATGGAAAATTCTTGTCGTGAGACCGCCGCACTAATAATGGAGCCGTTGGTACAGGGGGCAGGCGGGATGATTGTACACCCCCCTGGATTTCTAAGAGGTGTAAGGGAGTTATGCAGCAAATATAACGTCTTACTCATTGCCGATGAGATAATGACCGGCTTCGGCAGGACCGGCAAGATGTTTGCCTGCGAGCATGAAGATGTGGTGCCAGACATTATGTGCCTGTCCAAGGGGATTAACGGGGGCTATATGCCCCTTGCCGCCACCCTCACTGCGGACAGGATTTATGGTGCATTCCTGGGAGATCAAGGCAAGAAATTCTTTCACGGCCACACGTACACAGGCAACCCACTTGGGTGTGCCGCCGCCCTTGCCAGCCTGGAATTATTCGAGGATGAGCGCATACTGGAAAAACTTCAGCCAAAGATAAGGCTTTTCAGTAAGTCTTTGGGCAGTTTCCATGAACTAAAACACGTCGGGGACGTCCGCCACTTGGGGCTGATTGCTGGAATAGAGCTGGTAAAGGACAAGAGGACAAAGGAGGAGTTTTCGACGGAGGAGAAAATG
>JBHIBD010000088.1:0-7437 GCA_046758865.1 Candidatus Brocadiales bacterium
AAGGTTGGGGGCAAGAAGACAGCGACCTTAGAGAGAGGCTTAAGAGGCTTGGTCTTAAACCAAAGTCTATTTTGACCCAGGCTATAGTCTTTCACCTCTACCATAAGCTGCACTCCACCAAGGCCGCCAGACCAAACTTTTCATACTCCAGACGCAGGAATATACCCATTTGCTGCATAAACGGCATTGAAAAACTACCTCAAGCAGCGGCCGCCTCACAATAACCTTGGTATTCGCACCACTCGCAGTGTGGGCCTTTTCTCTCCGGGTAAGTACCCCCTTCCTGTGCCCTAAAGAAGGACTCCAGTTCATCCTCCAAAAAACCCTTCATGGCCCTGGAGGACGTGTCCACATGGACGGCCTCCCCTGAGGCAATGAAAAATAGGATAGCTTCATCGGGCTTCTGTCCATAAATGGCCTCAACCGCCAGGCTGTATAGCTGCATCTGGAACTCGTAACCCTTCATATCCTTCGGGATGAGAGAGGAAGACTTATAATCCAGTAGATGCCAGCCTGAGCCGTTCGGAGAAAAAAGGAGGTCTATCTTTCCCCTAATGGGATTTCCCCTATGCTTAAAGACAAAGGGTTGCTCCCTCTCCGCCCTTTGTGAGGTCTTTACCATGCAGCCCACAGGGCTGGAGTAGAAATCCACCACCCACTGTGTCACCGCATCGATTTGTCCTTGTGTGGGCCCGCTAATTAATGCCTCATCAAAGGCCTGTAGAATGATTCGTCGCAACTGCGATTCCTTAAAACCGGGCCGATATCTCTCAAGGACCGTGTGGGCTATGTTACCCAGAATATCCTTTCTGATTTCGTCGATTTCTCTCTGGTCAACAGGGGTCTCCCCCGCAAACTCAGTGTTTATGGCAGGTAACCCCAGGCGGTGTCTAAGGTGATACAGTCTAGGACACAAGAGGAAGGACATAATTTCAGTAACTGAGTACACATAATTCCCACTGCTCCTGGTCTCAGGGGTGGCTCTTACAGAGGAAAGGATGTTTTTCGCAGATGAGGGGGCTCCCGGTGGAAGCCCGAGTTTTTTTCCCTCCAAGACCTTTTGCTTATCCAGTGCTGGTAGTATTTTAAACGATGAGCGGGTCTTGTGCTTGATACCATCGGTGATTATCCGAAGCCTGCAGCCGTTATTTCCGAATGTAATTGACCCTGGCATGTCTACAGACTCCAGCGATAGGTTCAGGTTTTCTGCCAGGGCCTTTAACCATTCCCCCTTGCTGCCGGGGCCCAGTGCCCCACTCAGAATGAGATGCTCCTCGGCACGGGTCAGTGCAACGTAGAAGACACGCTCCATCTCCTCCAAGTCCTTTTGCCTCTGGTCCTCGACTATCTGGTAATAGTTGCGCGTTGTTTCTGGATTCTTGGTGGTAGGGTTAAGTGTCTTAAATCCCAGGCCCACTTTTTTTGAGAACGTAAGGTCTTCGGTTCGGTTAAGTTTTCTCCTGTTCAGGTCTGCTACGGCCACCACAGGGAATTCAAGCCCCTTTGCGGCATGGATGGTCATCAGCTTTACCACATCGCTCCTCTCTACGTCTGTGGGTGCCTCGGACTCTCTAATCTCCCTAAGCCTGAGGTCCGAAATAACCCTGAAGAATTCGTTGAGTCCAGAAAACCCCTTCTTCTCCAAGCCCCTGGCCAGTTCCACAACCTTCCTTATATTTGCATACTTTTGCCTTCCTGACGGGAGAGCCAACATCTTGGCGTCAAAATCGGTTTTATCCACTACGGCATCCATAAGGGAACCTATGGAGAGCCTTCCCTTAAGGTCCCTGAAATGTCTCAATTGCTCCGCAAATCTCAGGAGTCTGTCCCTGTGGTGTGGCTCTATTTCTGGTATCTTGTCTGCGTGGCTGAGGGTGTAAAATAGTCCTCCCCCATCACCGTTTTTATCCTTGCTGTAGTGTGCCAACCAGAACAGACACTCGTCGCTTATACCTACAAACGGCGAACGCAGTACTGCGGCAAGCTTTATCTCATCCAGCGGACTGCCAATTATCCTCAAAAAATTTACAAGGTCTGTTATCTCCCTGGTGTTATACAGGCCCCTCCCCCTAGTGACAAAGAAGGGTATATTCAGCTCTGCCAGGGCCCGTTCGTATAACTTTATGTCTGCCGTGCTGCGCAGGAGGATGGCGAAATCACCGTAAGATACAGGAGTATCCACCTTGGGCCCGCCTAATCGGGTAATCATGACCTCTTTATTCTCAACTATATCCCGGATGCGCCTTGCAAGTGCAGTGGCCTCCAGCCGTCGGGCCTCGTCCATGTTGCTACCTCTGGTCAGGATTAGCTCCACAGATGGGGCTTTCTTTTTTTTGAAGCGTGAGACCGCAACAAGTTCCGACTGTTCTACCTGGCCGTTGCCTCCAGGAATGCCCCTAAAGACGTGATTAATGAAATCAATTATTTCCGGTCTGGCCCTAAAATTCGAGTTCAACCGTACAACCGCGCTGTTTTTCCTCTCAGCCTCTTTTCTGTGCTGGAGAAACACCTCCAGGTCGGCGTCTCTGAATCCATAGATTGACTGTCGTGCATCCCCTACCACAAACAGGTTGCCCTCCGACCTAAGGAGGTCGATAAGGGCCTTTTGCAGGTTATTGGTATCCTGGAACTCGTCCACCAGGATGTATTTGAACTTCTCCTTAAGCTCTTGTCTTACGTGTGGCGCCGTACGCAACAGTTGGATTGTCTTTTCGGTTAGGTCGTAGAAGTCCAGCACGCTTCGAGACCGTTTTTCCTCTTCGTACTTTCTAGACAACTCTACCAAAAATTTATTCAAGGCCATCCCCACCCCGGCAGCTTCCCCCTCGAAGAAGAGTCTGCGGAGTTCCGGAAAAAACCTCTCGCGCAGGTCTTTAAGATCGCCTTTCAGGGGTTCAGGAACTGTGAGCCTACCGTGCAACCTCAACACCTCTTCAATGCGATTTATGTGGTCTACCGTTAGTTTCCCCGGTGTTGCACGGGTAGTATGGATAATCGGAGACAGTGTAGAGGTAACCGCCCTAAGGTTTGTTAACATTTTCTCGGGAACTGACCTCTGTCTCAGATGTTCCTCTATTTCATCCAGACAGGCAGAAATTTTTTCCAGTACGGTTTTTATCTCTTGGGGTCGGACATCCATCTGAGGTGTGTCCTGTGGAGTAGCGCCAGTGCTTCGTATCTTGCCTATGATATTGATGGCGGCCTCCTCGAGGTGCTGACACTGTAGTCCTCCAAGAAGGAGGTCGAAGTCTTGGGGGTTAGACGTCTCCCATTCTGAGAGAAGGGCCTCGGCCAGGTTACGTTCTAGGTACCGGGACTCGTATTCATCTAACACAGTGAATTCCGGGTCGACATCTGCCTCCAGTGCATGTTCTCTCAGGAGTCTGGTCGAGAAGCTGTCTATGGTAGAAAGGTAAGCGAACTCTATATCCTGTAGCTCTCGTTCAAGGCCAAGTTCCTCGAATTGGTTTGCTATCCTCTGCTTCATCTCACTTGCGGCCTTTTCTGTAAAGGTGATGGTCAGGATGTCCTGAATAGGTGTCTTTTTTGTGACCACAAGGTAGACAAAACGCTCTACCAGGACACGGGTCTTGCCCGAGCCTGCACCTGCGGTGACACAGATGTCGCGCCCAACAGTGTATACAGCCTCCTTCTGTGTATCGGTAAGAAAACGGTCTGTTGGTGGGTTCATTTGCCTTTCTTTCCTCCGGACCATTTCTCAAACCTGCACACGTCCAGGAACTCACACTTCCCTTCTCCGCACATCTGGATGTCCCTGGGTGATACGTCCTTATTCCCTGACACGATGCCGCTGACATGTCTCAGTATATGCGCCCTTGAGCGCTCGAGCAGTGTCTCCATGTCCTTTTCTTCCATAAAGAATGACCCCCTCGTAGGAAGCAATGTGGCCAGCAGCTTGACTCGAGCCTCCAGTATCCCGCTTCTTTCAGGTGGCTTTAGCGGATATAGCTGTGCCCCTATCGGCCTTACCTTGAGACATTCCCTGGCTGCCATTAGGTAGATGGGGAGTTGGAGGTCCACTCCCTCTTCTACAATCTCGCCAAAGATTTTGCTCCCGTTAAGACCGCCTTTACTGTATTTGTAATCGAGTACCAGCCCGATGCACTCACCGTCTACCTCCGCTACGTCTACTCTATCTATTCTCCCCGATATCTTGATGGTGCCCAGTTCGCTGTCATGAATCTCAAGGGCGGGCCTGCCATCGCCACCAAAGGATTCTTCAAAATATCTGGGCCTTAGTGGGAGGAGGGTTTCATAGTACTTGTCCTTTTCCACAAGCGCTCTTAATGCTCGGAGCATCTCCTCCTTAACTCGCAGCTCATTCAGCCCAATGCGAATCCCGCGTGTCTTACTGGTAAAGACGTCTTTGAATGTACCTGCTATGTCTTTGTCCTTACCTTTGTAGTACCTCATAAGCGTTTCGTGGATTATCTCACCCTGGCGGACCGGGTTTAGCCCCTCTTCCGCAAGTGATTTAAGCGCCTCCAGTCGTAGTATATGCCTTGAGAAGTGAAGGAAGGGACACTGAGCATAGTCCCTGAGCTGGGTAGCTCTGTACGATGGGATTATCTCCTTTATGATTTTGTGGTGTGCCCCTATGTCCCCTGCCTCAGGGGTACCCAGGGCTACCTTGAGGTCTTCGACCAGTATTGGGTCATCCCTGCGAAGGTCGTTATAGGCAGAGCGTGCCAGGATGTGGTGTGTCTCCTTATTGCTGCCCCTCCTGTAAGGTGTATTCAGGTGGTAGCAGATGAAATTTCGCAGGTCCTTCTGTGTCAAAATATTTCCGGCCGCAGGTATAAGGTCGGAAGGTGTCCTCTGCAGGAAAACATTCTTGAAACTCTTGGAGGAGAAGAGCCTTTTCACCTCCCTGAGGAAGAAGGACGGTACGTTAGGGTTACCACGGCTGTCAGTAGCGGGATAAGAAAGGATTAGCCTTTTGCTGGCCCTGGTGAGGGCGATATAGAAGAGAAAGCGCTCTTCCTCGCCAGTGTTTTTCAGGATTTCTTTGAGATTTATCCCTGTTAAACGGTTTAGCTGCCGCCGCTCCTTGTCCTTGAGGAATAGGTTCTCGCGCCCCTGTTTGGGAAACTGTCTCTCCAGTAACCCACCTACGAAGACGACCGGAAGCTCCCACTGCCGGGCCTCAAGGGCATCTATTACATTGACCACATCGTGCCTCTTGTCCTCAAGCGCATATGATGAGGCCGAGAGGGTATAAGATAGCTCCACCATGAAATTATTGAATGCAATAGGCTTCTCCCCCAGCATGCGTGCCATTAAGTCTAGGACGGATAGAAACGACCTCAGTGCCTGCGCCTCTCTTTTAACAAGGTCTTCGTATGAGGGGTCTGTAGCCCCAGGCAGCGTGATGCATTCACCCACCAGCCTGAGGAACCACTGTCTGAAGGCGTAGGCAGGTTTTGGTGCAGCTATCTCCTTCTCCAACTCTACCAATTTTTCAAAAAATCCCTTCACCCCGGGCCACGGTCCTTCTTGGGCCAGCTTTATCCACTTATCACTACCCGCCAGAAACCCCCTCCTCAGGGCCTTGCGTTCCAGTTGGTCCACCTCTTGGGAGGGCAGGTTAATATAAGGGGATTTAAGGACCTTGTGTAAATCTGTCTCCTCCCAATGCGAGGTGAATATTTGGGCCAGAGTTGTGACGGTCTTGATTAGCGGGCTCTCCATGAGGGGCCTTTTGACGTAGAGGCGTGCCGGGATGCCGTATCTGGAAAAGGTGGCCTCGATAAGCTCGTAGTAGGGTGTTATGTCCCGAAGTACCACCCCGATATCATTAAACCGCGCAGTACCCTCTGAGACCATTTTATATATTCGGCGCGCCATCTGTTCTACCTCATCCTCTATGTTTGCTGCCTCTATCACTTCAAGGCTGTCACCTGCCCTCGCGGTAGCAACGACAGGATTTTTGGCAAACAGGTGTCGCTCCACGTGGGCAAGCGTCTTGCTCGATGCAAAGCGCTTAGAAACGGAGTCTGTCAGTGATATTTCCTCAAAAAGTCCCAAGGGGTTTAGTTGCTCGTATACCTCTCTACACCTCTGGAATATGGGTGCATCTGGAGACTTCAGGTCGAGGACTAAACTCACGTATATATTGGGAATCTTTTGGACCAAAATTTTTAGTAGCCTGAACTCCACAGGAGTAAAGCTGTGGAAACCGTCAACAACGAGCATCTCCTTTTCCCGCAATAAGGATGCATCACCTTTAAGCCTCTTCAGGGCTGCGTTCAGGATATCGTCCTCGTCACAGAATTTTTCACTCTCAAGCGCCCCCTGAAAGCGTGAATAGGTCTCGACCAGTGCCTGATATTTTTCCCTTACGGCAGGAGTATTTAGCCTGCCTTTACTAACGAGTAGGTCTGTCTTGGTCCTGAACTCTGAAGGATATAGGGAATCCTCTTTCAATTCCTTAATAAATCTCAAGAGGGCAAAACGGAGTCCCTGGTACCCCCAAGAATCTCCCAAAAATTTTGGCGGGTGTCTCTCAAGGAGGCCCTTCAGTATCGCCTCCTTTTCTAATTCAGAAATAACTCTGCCAGGGAGTCTCTTGTCGAGGACCTCTTGAGCCAGGCGTGAGAATGTGAAGAGGCTATTGTCAACAAAGCCCCTGGCTGGCCCTTTTCGTATGATTACGTCTTTCAGATGCTCCACCTGGCTGTGTGTGGGGAGGAGAAATATCGCTTTCTCTGTGCTGGATGTCTCGATGTATCGGTAGAATTTATCCAGCACAAAGGCGGTCTTACCGCTGCCGGCACGGCCCAAAATGAGGAACTTTTCAGCCATTGGTAAATTTATATGGGTACATTGTCCGCCTCAGACGGATAGCCCTGCGTTTTTTACAGACGATTAGCAGGATTTTCGCTGTCTATTGCCCATTTCAGGGGATTGTTGATAACGTATTCCCTGATTTCATTTAAATCCTCTTCATTTCGGATGACATGTTCGTAATAATTGCGTTGCCAGAAGTGTCTTTCAAATGGTTCCCAACCATTTTGCTTTACGCCCTTAATATATCTTTTCGTCGTCAAGGATTTAAAACTATATATAATATCAGGCAACGCCAATGTTTTTGTAGGGGCAACTCCCTGTGGTTGCCCTTCTTCTCCAGGGCAGGCACGGGGACCTGCCCCTACATTCAATATGATTATTCCATGTAGATGATTCGGCATGATAACGAATTCATCTATATCCACACCCGTATAATATCTTGGTAATTCAATCCATGTCTTTTGCACCATGCAACCAATCTCGTTCAGTGCTATCCCCCCACTTTCTACGTCCCCCAAAACACATTTCTTCTTCTGCGTGCATATAGTCACAAAATACGCCCCAGCCTGGGAATAATTGTATCCCTCTAATCGGATGGAACGGCGGCGGTGTTCGCTAAAGTCGCAT
>JBHIBD010000089.1:0-7380 GCA_046758865.1 Candidatus Brocadiales bacterium
GCTGACAGGCATCTTGCCGGTATCGTTGTTGAACTGCCCGATGGCCGCACAGATGAGCTGTACGTCCTTCTGTGCCCTTTTCAGCTTCGAGTCCCTGATGTACTTGGTAAGGGTGGGCACAAGAACTCCTGCCAAGACGGCGATTATACCAAGCACTATTACCATCTCAATGAGCGTGAAACCGCCGCTTTTGCTAGACTTCTTTGCCAAAGACATCTTTCTTCCTCCTGCTGAAGTAAAAGGTAAAACGTCCTTATTCACTAGTAAATAGGAGAAACCCTACATCGTCGTCCTCAGTTGAGACATTTAAGGCGGTATTGGAGTTCAATATCTCCGATTTTATGTCCGTCTCTATGGTCTTGTTAGGCCCGCCGGAGATTATCCACGCAAAAATGGGCAAAACAGCCGTCCCGGGGTCGTAGAAACCTCTAGCTATTATTAGGTAATTCCTGCCCCAGGGGTCTCGGCCTATGTCTCCGATATAGGGACCATTCCACTTTACGTTATTGTTTCTATAGCCATTGGCCGTGCCGCCGGGGTTGTCTATCAGGAGGTGGTTGTTTATCTCGTCAGTCTCTGTAAGGCCCCACAACGCGGGTAGTCCCGTAGCGAACTCGGGGTCAAGGCTGCTGTCGTTACTGCTCCTCAAAACCTCTATTTTATTCTTTCCAGCAACCGTCCTGGCAGGGAACTCGCCTGTGTCCTGATAAAAGCTGGCGATGGCCGTGGCAAGGCTCTTTATATCAGACTCAGCGGCAACTATCTTTGCCGTTAGAATCTTGTCCGTTGCAATGGCGACAACAATGAGTGCTAATATTCCGACGACCGCTACCACCACGACCACCTCCACAAGGGTAAAGCCTCTTTCATCCTTTAGAAATACGGCCCAATTAGCCATTCTTTTTGTTCCTCTTTATAGTGTACGCAACAGGCGTGCCACAAAGGTACTGCGGAAGTGTGATTTCGCAGATACTCTAAGCCGCATCAAACAAAGCACTTATGATATTTTGCCTATGTATATTTAGTGTACACTCTTTTCTGCAGGCATCGGAGCTACAAATTTTGTAGTTAGTGCCACAGACTTTGTAGCCCCTAACCAACTGTAAAGACGGTAATTATCAAAGCTGTTGCCAGCCCGCCGAATAGGTTGAAAACGTAGGGACGGGGCTTGTCCGTGCGGGCAGCCACAAGGGCTGGGGGTCGAGAACTGTCCATAAGTTTTCCAGTATTTCTACCGTTGCTTCATTAGTGCTGGTGTAGGGTCTCGGCTCCTCCACAAAGTGGTACTTTTCGGTTGATATTAGGCACAATTTGGATAACATGAAAAACAAAGGAGAGTTTGTACCTCTCTCATCTCAAATAATTTAGGAGGGGGTCGTAAAATGACGGACAGGCTTATTGAATTTTACGGTACAGAGTGTGGGCACTGCAAGGAGATGGAGCCCCTGATTGCGAGACTGGAGAGCGAGGAGGAGGTAAGGGTCACAAGGCTTGAGATCTGGCACAATAGCCAGAATGCGGCACTTATGGAGAAACTGGATAGAGATGAAAAGGGCCAGACATTCTGCGGCGGTGTCCCCTTTTTCTATAACGAGAAGACAGGCAAGAAGATTTGCGGTACTACTAACTACGAGAAGCTCAAAGAATGGGCTTTAGGAGAGTAGAGGAGCTGTCAGATGCCAAGAAAACCCATTAAGAACTTTAGGGTAGAATACCTGCGGGTCCTTGATAATAGTGGTAATGTGGACAAGGCCCTCATGCCGAGGCTTGGCCGCGATCAGATAAAGGAACTCTATGAGCTTATGGTACTTATCAGGACTTTTGACGACAAGGCCTTTAGCCTGCAGAGGCAAGGAAGACTGGGAACGTATTTACAGGTAAGAGGTCAGGAGGCATCTCAAGTTGGTGCGGCGTACGCCTTGCGGAAAGAGGACTGGATTTTCCCCACATACAGGGAATCTGGTGCCCTTATAACAAGAAAACACCCGATGCATATGCTCCTTCAGTACTGGGGAGGCGACGAGGGCGGTCTTAAAAGCCCTGAAGGCCTAAATAATTTCCCCATCGCTATTACTGTGGGTGCCCATATACCCCATGGAACTGGCGTTGCCTGGGCATCAAAGATGCTTAAAGAGAAGGTCGTTACTATGACCTACTTTGGCGATGGTGCTACCTCAAAGGGAGATTTTCACGAAGGTCTCAATTTTGCTGGAATCTTCCAGATGCCCGCCGTCTTTATCTGCCAGAATAACGGCTTTGCTATCTCCTTGCCTAGGGGGAAGCAAACCAGTTCAGAGACCCTTGCCCAGAAGGCCATCGGCTACGGCTTCAACGGCATACAGGTGGATGGAAACGATATCTTTGCCGTTTACAAGGCAGCGAAAGAGGCCGTGGACAGGGCAAGAAAGGGAAAAGGGCCTACTCTCATAGAATGCATTACTTACAGGCTTGCTGACCATTCCACCTCTGACAACTCTTCCAGGTACAGGCCAAAGAAGGAAGTGGGGGAATGGCAGAAAAAAGACCCCATAGACAGGTTGGAAAAGTACATGAGGAAGAATAGGATTCTTACTAATAAGTACAAACAGTCAGTTATTCAACAATCAAAAGATAGGGTTGAGAAGGCGGTGGAGGATTATGCGAAGGTCCCACCACCTGAGCCAGTAGATTTTTTTAAAAATACGTATATTCAGCCCACATGCCAGCTCGAGGAACAGATGGAAGAATTAACGAAATAGTAACATATCGAGGATTTCTTTACAGCCTTGCACGACAAGGTGTAGGACAGGCCGTGATCCTTTTGCCCTTAGGCAGGAATTGAAAAGAGATGAGAGGCAATGCCCAGGAAAACCCCGAGGACTTTCGAGGTAGAATACCTGCAGGTCCTTGATACTGGCGGGAACGCTGAGAAAGGGCTTATGCCCGGGCTGAACCACGACCAGATAAAGGAGCTCTATGAGTTCATGGTACTTATCAGGACTTTTGACGACAAGGCCTTTAGCCTGCAGAGGCAAGGAAGGCTGGGAACGTATTTACAGGTAAGAGGTCAGGAGGCATCACAGGTTGGTGCGGCGTACGCCTTGCGGAAGGAGGACTGGATTTTTCCGTCTGGCAGGGATGTAGGAGTGCTTATTACCAGGAATCACCCCTTGCACATGCTTCTTCAGTACAGGGGTGGGGACGAAAGGGGTGTTAGGGCCCCTGAAGGGCTTAATAACTTTCCCATCACCGTCCCCGTGTCCACCCAGATACCCATCTGTACAGGTGCTGCATGGGCATCGAAGATGCGCAGGGAGAGGGCAGTCCATATGGTAGTCTTCGGGGATGGAGCCACCTCCAGGGCAGATTTTCATGAGGGCCTTAATTTTGCCGGTATATTTAAGGTCCCAGCGGTGTTTGTATGTGAGAACAACGGCTATGCAATTTCGCTGCCCAGGGCCAGACAGACCGCTGCAGAGACCCTTGCACAGAAGGCGTTTGGCTACGGCTTTGAGGGCATACAAGTGGATGGAAACGACGTTTTTGCGGTCTATAGCGCTGCGAGCCGCGCAGTAGAAAAGGCGAGAAAAGGGGGTGGCCCTACACTTATAGAGTGTATCACGTACAGGATTGCGGGCCATTCCACCTCCGACGACGATTCAAGATATAGGAGCAGACAGGAGGTCAAGGAATGGCAAAAGAAAGACCCCCTGGACAGGCTTGAGAAGTATATGAGAAAGAACAAGATTTTTACTGATGAATACAAGCAATCTATTATTCAAAAATCAAAGAAGAGGGTTGAGAAGGCGGTGGAGGATTATGAGAAGGTTCCCCCACCTAAGCCAGTGGATTTCTTTGCAAATACATATGCCAAGCCAACGGACCAACTAAAAGAACAGATGAAAGAGCTGATTGGGTGAGACCTCTGCCTCTTAAGCGTGTGCCTTGCACACAGGGGGGCGCATTGCAGTATTAGCCTGTTTTATATTAGGTTACGACAGCTACCTCTTTGGGTTTCTGGGAGACAAAGATGGCAAGGCTCAATATAGTTCAGGCCATCAACCTCGCACTAAAGCAGGAGATGAGGAGGGATAAAAAGGTGGTAGTCCTTGGCGAGGATGTTGGCAAAAGCGGGGGTGTCTTCAGGGCAACTGACGGCCTGCAAGAGGAGTTTGGAGACGACAGGGTCGTTGACACACCCCTTTCAGAGGTAGGCATAGTTGGGACGTCCATCGGCCTGGCCACAAATGGCATGCACCCCGTGGCCGAGATACAGTTCAGTGGCTTCCTTTACTCAGCCTTTGACCAGATTACTACACACGCCGCCAGGATAAGGACGAGGAGTAGGGGCAGGTTTACATGCCCTATGGTGGTAAGGAGCCCCTATGGGGGAGGGATCAGGGCACTAGAACTGCACAGCGAGAGTCAGGAGGCAATCCTGGCCCATACCCCGGGTATAAAGGTCGTAATCCCATCAAGACCTTACGATGCAAAGGGTCTTTTAATATCAGCCATAAGGGACCCCGACCCAGTGGTCTTCCTCGAGCCTACCAGAGTATATAGGGCAATAAAGGAGGACGTGCCTGAGAAGGAATACACCATACCCCTTGGCAAGGCCAACATCGTAAGAGAAGGGACAGACCTTACCGTCATCTCTTGGGGCGCCATGATGAAGTATACCCGGGAGGCCTTGGAAAAGATAAAATATAGCGCCGAGGTAATAGACATAAGGACGATAAGCCCTCTGGATTCTAAAACCATAATAAACTCGGTCAGAAAGACTGGAAGGTGTTTAATAGTGCATGAGGCACCTAGGACCTGCGGATTCGGTGCGGAAATAATTGCGCAGATAAATGAGAAGGCATTCCTCCATATGGAGGCGCCAGTTGAGAGGGTAACGGGTTTCGATGTCCCCTTCCCCATGTTCAAGCTGGAGAGTTATTACCTGCCGGATGAGAGAAGAATCTTGAGGGGTGTGGAAAAGGTAATGAAGTTCTGATGGCCTTTTTAGGGAGTTGGAGTATTTCACGTGGCGTATGAGTTGAGGCTGTTGGCGAAGTCTGCGTAAGGACAGCGCATGCCTCAGGCGTGAGATAAGCCCTGTCCCTGCATTTACGGGATATTTCTAAGGGGTCTCATTATGGCGTACGACTTTAAATTTCCAGATATAGGTGAAGGCCTTGTGGAGGGCGTGGTAGTGGAGTGGAAGGTGAGAGAGGGTGAGAGGGTAGATGAAGACCAGGATTTAGTCGATATAGAGACCGAGAAGGCCGTCTTTACACTGCCTTCACCTGCTAGTGGGACAGTTCTGAAGATATATTGTGGGGAGGGTAAGACTGTCTATGTGGGTGATGTCCTTGTGACCATAGGAGAGGTGGGGGAGGAGGTAGGGAAAGTGGTGGCAAAGGAAGAAAAGGTGTACAGAGAGGCCGTTGTGGGAGTCCTGGAAGAGGCCCCGGAGGAGGAAGAAGAACCCGCCAAGAAAGGGGCTGCTGCAGAGGGAGTGCCGGCAGGTAAGGTGCTGGCCACGCCGGCAGTGAGAAAGCTGGCCAAGGAGCTTAAGGTGGATATCTCCAGGGTCAAGGGCACAGGCAGGGGTGGACGAGTTACCTCGGAAGATGTGAAAGGTTTTGCAGCAAAAAGGCCCCCTGCGGTTAAAGAGGTAAAAAAGTATGACATGTACGGCTATATTACAAGGGTTCCACTGAAAGGGGTGAAAAAGGTGGTGGCGAGGAGGATGAGGGAGGCCGTATCAAATGCTGCGCTGGTTACCCATCACGATGACGCCGATGTAACCCATCTTGTAGAGGTGAGAGAGAGGCACAAGGAGTATGCAGAGAAGAAGGGTGTGAGACTTACCTATATTCCATTTGTAATAAAGGCCGTGATTGAGGGTCTTAAGGTGCACCCCTATCTCAATTCGACCATCGAGAGTGGTGAGGAGTTTGAGGAATATATAGTACTGAAAAAATATTTTAATATCGGTGTCGCCGTTGACACGCCTGATGGGGTCATCGTGCCTGTTATCAAGGGTGCTGACCAGAAGACCGTGCTGGAGGTTGCCAAAGAGGCAGAGGAGCTGGCAGAGAAGGCACGTGGCAAGAAAATTGACCTGGCAGACCTGAAGGGCGGCACCTTTACCATAACCAATGTGGGTTTTATTGGGGGCACACACTTCACACCTATAATAAACTACCCGGAGGTGGCCATCCTGGGCATGGGCAGGATTAAGGACGTGCCTGTAGTGATGGAGGGCAAGGTGGTGGTGAGGAAGGTTCTACCCCTATCCCTGACCTTTGACCACAGGGCGGTGGACGGTGCAGATGCCGCAAGGTTCGTAAACGTCGTAAAGGAACACCTCGAAGACCCGGACTTGTTCCTGGTAGAGCTGGGCAGACAGACGGACTGATTTATCTAACCTTTTCTCCTGATGAGAATATGTAGAGACCTCAGAAAAACCGCTTTTTTGTTGCACTCCCTTTTTTGTGGCCATTCCCTTGATGGGTATTGTCTCCTTTTCCCCCTCCCTTGATGGGAGGGGGTAGGGAGAGGGTGAAGATGGGGATAAATCTTGTCCATTAACCAAATATCCACCCCCACCTGCGCCGGAGGCGCATCCGCCTCAGGCGTGACTTGCCCTCCCCCGTCAAGGAGGAGGGCAAGGTGTAGCGTCCGATACAGAGATCGGACGAACGAAAAATGACGTTGGGTGCGGAGCCTTGACGCTACAAAAGATTTTGTTGAATCAACGACCATAAAGGTCGTTGTCTACCAGAAACATTTGAAGACCAACGGTAGACAGCGAAGTTCTACTTCGTTGAAGACCTTATTTAATATTTTTTTCAGACAGGAATATATAGTAGTAGGTCAGCCAGGCGGTCATAAAGATGGCCGCAAAGGGGATTAAAAAAGTAGTCCAGGCGACGGCGACGTCCCAACCCGGCAAGTCAAGCGTGGTGATTCGCGAGGTAACCTTGATGGCAATCAGGACGTGAAAACAGATTATTATAATCTTATTATTTTTTACGGTTGCCTTCAGCCTTTTCCTGTCCAACATTCTTTAAATATATTAGTTAGAATTTTCAGAAAATTCAATCAGCAGACTATAGGCCGTATTTTTTGAAAGGCAATGGGAGTAAGTGGTATTGGTGAGTGAGGTTGTGATTCATGGGTGGCAAAGGGGCAGCGATGGGTAAGGTAGCCACTGAACAAGAAGGCGCTACCGTTTGTAGAGCCCGACAAGTTCGGCGTGGGCAAGGATGTGTCCCTCCATGGCCTTTTCTGCCTCTCTCTTTGTTGCCCCGGGCGGCAGGTCGAGCTTGGTGTCCAGTGCATATAGTTTGAAGAAGTACCGATGGGCCGGTCCCCGAGGCGGGCATGGGCCGCCGTAGCCAATCCTCC
>JBHIBD010000090.1:0-7103 GCA_046758865.1 Candidatus Brocadiales bacterium
AGGCGGTCTTCTGTTTTCCACCCTCCTTTCGTTATTCGTGCTCCCGTCACTCTACAGATGGCTCGCAAAGAAAGTAGAGTGGAAAAGCCCCCCTGGTATAAATAAGGCACAGTGGGCATGAAAAGTACCTAAACAGCCAGACAACATTTTCTTCAAAAAAAGCGTGCCCCAAGGGATGAATGACGATATGATGTTGGTTAAGGCAAAGTGTCCTTGACAGGACCTTTTTAACAGGAGGGAGGAACCATGGAAAGGGCTGTAATGCCTTGCATTATAAGTTTGTTCCTGTGCCTTTCCCCGTCAAACCTTTGTGCCATCCAGCCAGACCTTTCAGAGGAAGAGATCCAGGAGGCCATCAAATACGGCGAGAAAAACTCCCGCACAATATTCAAGACACTGCTCGTACTCCCGGCCTGCCTCGAGGCATGGCCCTCTCTGGAATCAGGACTGGTAAGAAGCAGGTACATAGACCTCGCTGTCAAGGCTGCCCGGAAAAAAAGACACAACAAGAAAATAACTAAAGATGAAATAAAAGAAGCGGTGGCATCTGAAACCCTGGAAGTACTAATACATACAAGGGATAATGTAGTCATCAAGCTCATCCAGCGCGACAAAATGATCGAGCCTGTTTCAATATCCTATCTGGACCATCACTGCGAGTGGTGCGACTACTACGGTGAAAGGGCGAGTAAAGAGACACATGAATATGTCGTGGCCAGCTTTCCTTACTCGGAGATTAATCCCAACATGAGGACCGCCATCATTGTCTGGAATGGTGGATACGAACGCCAATACGAGGTCAACCTGGCTCGATTCAAGTAGCGCTCTTGCCCCCGGTAGAAGCTCTTTAAAACACGACGTTTGTACTTCTAGTGACCTCTCCAGCTCAAAAACTGGTTGCCGTGCTCTACTCCATCCATGCCAAATACTCCCTACAAGGGTAAAAACCAAAAAGCAGTTGACAGTTGGTAATTGCGCTGATATAATTTTTTCTTCTAAGCTTATATGTCTTTTAGTCTTATATTTATGCTGAAGGGGCCCAGCCTCAGGAATGTCAAAGATAGCTGCAATTTCCAGTAGGGTTCATTGTTTCCTTATCGCCCTAGTTTTGACGTGCTCACCGCCGAGCTGTAATCCATTGGCCCAAGAATTGGGCGCAGAAGAGCTCCTAGGACCCGGAAGTGAGATAGTGGCAGTAGTCAATGGCCAGGAGCTGACCCGTCAAGAACTCGCAGACCTCCTTATAGAAAGTTTCGGCGAGCAAGGCCTCAATGTATTGATACGAAGGACCGTCATCTATCAGCAGGCCGATAAGTTAGGTATAACTATAAACCCGGAGGAGGTAAACCAAAGACTGGAAAACCTCCTCAATAGAGAGATAAACGCCCTCCTTCAGGCAAGAGGGCTTGCGGACGAAGAGCAGCTCAGAGATGAATTAAGCAAGATGGGTATGAACCTGGATGACTTAAAAGAAAAGATGTCTGCGCGCCTAAGAAAGGGCATGGAGGTAGAACTCCTGGCAGAAAAGATAGTAGGAACCACTGTAACTATTACTGAAGAAGACCTAAAGAAGGCCTACGATCGGGAATACGGTGAAAAGATAGAGGCAAGCCAAATCATGGTAAGCACAAGAAAAGAGGCCGATGAAATATTGGAGAAGGTCCAGTCTGGAGCCGATTTTGAGACCCTTGCCAGGAATGAGTCCATCGACCGTCTATCAGCCGCTGCCGGGGGTAGGATAGACCCCTTCAGCCCCAACGAAGGTGTCTTTGGACCAAAGGTTGCATACCTAGAAGTAGGACAAGTTAGCGACATAATAAAGACCGAAAACGGTTACCATATACTAAAAATACTCAACAAGATCGAGAAGAGCGAAAAGGACCTTGATGAGGTCGTACCGGAGCTGGAAAACATCGTTAAACGGCAAAAGGTCAAAAAAAGGTTGGCACCGTGGCTGGCCAGCGTGCTTGAACGAGCAGAGATAACGAAGTATCTTGTGACATATTAAATCCCCTTCTCAAGGCATGAAAAACACCAAACTAGAGGTTATTCCCTCAGAATTTATTATCGCGGTGGCCACTCGCGTCAAACATCTGCCCCCCTATCTATTCGGCAAACTCAATCAACTAAAATACGAGAAGCGAAACCAGGGAATAGACATCATAGACCTGGGTATGGGCAATCCAAATGACCCCACACCTCCTCCCGTGGTGGAGAAACTCTGTGAGGCGATTCAGGACCCTAAGAACCACCGCTACAGCGTCTCTGCCATTGGTATACCACACCTGAGGCGTGAGATTGCACATTTCTACCAGAGGGGATGGGGTGTGGAACTTGACCCACGAAAGGAAATCGTTTGCACTATAGGCTCAAAGGAAGGTATATCTCATCTGTGCTTGGCGCTACTTGAGGATGGCGACGTGGCACTGGTTCCAAGCCCAGCATTCCCGGTGCACCTGCATGGGCCCGAGCTGGCGGGTGCAGAGGTGCTTACCATCCCACTAAAGGAAGAAGAGGAGCTTTTGGGAGACATTACACGCACTATCGAGACCGTTCACCCCAGACCCAAGGTGCTAATACTAAATTTTCCACACAACCCTACCGGCCGTACGGTAGAACTCGGTTTCTTTGAAGAAATTGTAGACATTGCAAAGAGATACAACACCATGGTTATACATGACTTTGCTTACTGCTGCCTGGGATTCGACGACTATAAGCCACCCAGCTTCCTTCAGGCTAAGGGGGCCAAGGACGTGGGGATAGAGTTCAACACGTTTTCAAAGAGTTTCAACATGCCGGGGTGGAGGCTGGGATTCTGCGTGGGCAACCACCAGATAGTAGATGCCCTGGCAAAGATAAAGGGCTACTACGATTACGGGATATTTCCGCCTGTGCAGGTAGCTGGCATTATTGCACTCAGGGACTGCATGAAATACGCAGAACAGCAGGCCCGCATTTACCAGCAGCGGCGCGACGTCCTCTGCGAAGGCCTTACACGCACAGGATGGGAGGTAGAGAAACCCAGGGCCGCCATGTTCGTGTGGGCCCCTATTATGGAAAAATATCGTTCCATGGGTTCTGTAGAGTTCAGTTATAAACTCCTTAACGAGGCCCAGGTATCTGTAGCGCCCGGAGTGGCCTTTGGAGAAGACGGCGAAGGTTTTCTGAGATTCGCCCTGGTGGAGAACGAACTACGCCTAAAACAGGCCGTACGACAGATACACAGGGCACTTAACAAATAACATGGTAGAAGTGTAGGAGAATAAAATGGCTGTAGCCGGAGGTACTAAAAGTTTTCACGGAGGAATACATCCCCCTTCGGACTGGAAATCACTCGCTAAAGGCAAAGAAATAACGCAGGCACCCCTCCCTGAAACGGTCTATGTGTTAACAGCCCAGAATATAGGTGCACCATCTAAGCCCATTGTGGCAAAAGGCGATAAAGTGAATAAAGGTCAGAGGATAGCTGAGGCATCGGCCTTTATCTCAGCCCACGTCCATGCCCCGGTATCTGGAGAGGTGACAAGTATGACCTTCAGGCCTCATCCGGTTACAGGTGCAAGCACCCCGACAATAGCCATAAAAAGGAGCAATGACGATGAGTGGGCAGCAGGTCTAAATGAACCCACAGACATAAATGCGCTATCACCGGATGATATCAGAAATCTAATAAAGGAGGCCGGCGTTGTAGGCCTCGGTGGGGCTGCATTTCCCACCCACGTGAAATTAAGCCCACCGCCTGGAAAGACCATCGACACCGCTATCCTCAACGGTGCCGAATGCGAACCATACCTCACCTGTGACTACAGGCAGATGCTGGAAAGAACCCAGGAAATAATCGAAGGCTTTCGCATCATCATGAAATGCCTGGGAGTGAGCAACGCCTATGTGGGGATAGAGGCCAACAAGATGGACGCCTACGAGAAGATAAAGTCTGTGGTAGGCGATGACCCAAGCATAAAGGTGGTACTCCTCGAGGTGAAATATCCCCAGGGTGCAGAACATCAATTGATAAAGGCCATAACGGGGCGTGAATTCAAACCCACTCAGCTCCCCCTAGAGGCCGGTTGCGTGGTCCACAACATAAGCACCACCTATGCCATCTACGAGGCAGTAAAGTGGAAAAGACCCCTTATACAGAGGGTCGTAACGATTACAGGCGATGGCGTCGAAAACCCTGGAAACTTCGTCACTCGAGTAGGTACCCCAATAGAGTCCGTGCTCTCTATGGCGGGTATAAAGGACGATGCAAATAAGATAATATTTGGTGGCCCTATGATGGGAATAGCCCAGCAGAGCATTGCTGGCACTACCACTATAAAGGGCACGGGCGGGATTTTAGTTATGAGAGGGGCAGAGACCTGGGAGTCTCATGCCTGTATCCGCTGTGGGAAGTGTGTTGAGGCCTGTCCCTACGGGTTAAACCCCAGCTATCTGAGCATACTCTGTGAGGCCCAAAACTTCCAGGGGGCCATGGAGTTCAACCTCATGGAGTGCAAGGAGTGCGGCTGCTGCACTTATGTATGCACCTCCAGGAGGCCCATCGTCCACCTGGTAAAGATGGCCAAGTATGAGCTGGGCAGGCAGAGGGCACGGGCCAAGGCCAAACAAAAGGCCCAAGAGGCCACAAAGCAAGTAGCCTCAAAATAAAAAGTAGGTTTTACTTAGCGCAGTTCTTTCTTGTAAACAAAGATTCCCCATAAGAGGGACCTTTAACCTGAGGAGTGCTTCTATGGCGGAGACACCGGAAAGAATTGGGTTAATAGTTAGTTCCTCTCCTCACATCCGAGGCCCGGAAGACATTCCGAGGGTGATGTGGACGGTGATAGCTGCCCTGGCGCCTGCGGGTCTTGTGGGCGTCTATATGTTCGGTTACTATTGCCTTTCAGTCATCTTCCTGTGTGTGGCCACCGCTATTGTTACGGAGGTAGCCTGCCAGAAACTCAGGGGTAGGCCCGTCAGCGTCAACGACGGAAGCGCCATCATAACCGGGTTACTACTCGCCTACGTACTGCCACCCAGCGTCGCATGGTACATCCCCGTGGTGGGTGCAGCATTTGCCATCGCAATAGTCAAACATGCCTTTGGTGGATTAGGCAACAACATCTGGAACCCTGCACTTGCCGCCAGGGCCTTTCTACAGATTGCCTATCCCGCACCCATTAACTCCGATTGGCGGAGCCTCCAGGAAGCAGGCATACTGCAAAACATAACCCTCAGGGATGAGAAGGGGCAACTTGTGGATGCCGTTACTCGGGCCACCCCGCTGTTTAAGGAGTCGGGATGGGAGACATATGACTACATGAGCATGCTTACAGGTAACATCCCTGGATGCATAGGTGAGACATCCGCCATTGCCCTCGTATTGGGGGGACTTTACCTAATATACAGGGGATACGTGGACTGGAGGGTGCCGGTAGGCTTTATAGGGGCGGTATTCATCCTGTCCCAAGTCCTGCCGCCGAGCACAGAGGCACCCTGGGCCAATGACCCCTTCTACCACGTCCTGGCTGGAGGGCTTATGCTGGGGGCGTTCTTCATGGCCACTGATATGGTAACCACCCCTCTTACCAAGAAGGGCCTGGCAATCTTTGGTATAGGCTGTGGGTTACTCACCGTGCTAATCAGGTTTTACGCAGCATACCCGGAGGGGGTGTGCTACTCCATACTTCTCATGAACACTGCCACACCGCTTATTGATAGATACACTCAGCCTAAACTCTTGGGAGCAGGAAAGGCCGCCTCGGGCGGAAAGACATAACCATGGGCAAGAGATTGCAATACGCTCTGGTACTTGGTGTTATAGCTATAGTTACGTCCGTCGGCGTAGGTGCCACCTACGTTATAACGAAAGATAAGATACGCCAGAAGGAAGCGGCCAGGCGTATGGAGGCCCTACTAACAGTCATACCTGGGATGGAAGGTGCACCCGTAGAGATAACGCCTCCCGAGACGACCGCAGAAGACAAGGTCTACAAGGGTCTAGGCAAGGACGAGTCCCTTATAGGCTATGCGGCGCTGGGTATGGCCCAGGGATATTCGAGCACACTAAAGGTAATGGTGGGCCTCTCACCAGACACGAGCAAAATCCTGGGCATTAAGGTACTATATCAGGCAGAGACACCAGGTCTTGGGACAAGGATTGTGGAGATTGCTACCACTAAAACCCTCTGGACCATGTTCTTTGGCGACGAAAAGGCCGCCGCTACAGAAGAGGTGAGCCTGACACCGTGGTTCTGCGACCAGTTCAAGGGAAAGACCCTTAACCAGCTCGAGGTGGTAAGGCAGAAAGACCCGTCTAAAATTACTGCCATAACAGGGGCAACTATAACCACCAAGGCGGTAGTAAAGGCCATAGAGGACGCCATCGCAAAGATAAAAAAGACGGGCACAACCTCATAGTTTTGTAGGGGCAGCTACAAGGCAGGTTGTAAGGGCAACCGCAAGGGTTGCCCAAAATAATGGGACAAGCGCAAGGCTAGATGTATCAATCCTGTATCACATGCTCGAAAACATAATTTGCTCTTCCTATGGGGGCATACTCCAGGTGATATTCCTTGATTTCATGAATTAGAAGTTTCACACTATATTTTCTACCCACTTTGTTGTTTAATAATCCGAGCTCGTCTTCGTCCAACCAAGAACCATCTGGACGCATTTGCTTTACATAAATCAGAATATCTAATTTTACATCGATCCGCCTGAGCACCTTAAGTAGGCAGACGCCATCGACAATTACCGATGTTTCTTGCTTCCTCGCGCCATCTATTGCTTGTTTTAGAGACGAATAATTAATGTATTCTACGTAGCCGCCTTGGCCTCTTGCGACAAACTTGTCGAGCTCAATTATTTCAGAGCTAAGCTTTTCTGCCAAGTTCTTAGCAAGTGTGGTCTTTCCTGCACCATACACCCCGTCGAGACCAACAACCATAAAGTTGTTCATGACACCCTTTGCTTTTAGAGTGTTCATAAGCTCAGAGTCTTTTGTAAAAGTTCGCCGTTCCATAGCTACCCAACTTACAATTAGACGCCCAGGGTTAAACATTATAGCATCCGGACTGAATAATCCTATATAAACTAGATTAAGAGATTTATTCTTTTCT
>JBHIBD010000091.1:0-6965 GCA_046758865.1 Candidatus Brocadiales bacterium
AAGGTCGAAAAACCACCTCCCCCTGAAAAACTGCTGAAAAAACAAGGCCGCGACATCCGCCAGATGTTCGCCTCCATCGCCCCAACATACGACCTCCTCAACCGTCTCTTGAGCCTGGGGTTCGACCGCAGGTGGCGAGAGCAGGCCGTTGAACTCAGCGAGTTACCAAAAATAGGGCAACTCCCTATGGTTGCACCTACAAAAGACATTAGGGTACTGGATATATGCACCGGCACAGCTGATTTGGCCATCGCATACTCCCAGAAGCTTGGCCCCCACGGTCGGGTTATAGGTTCAGACTTTTGCTGGGAGATGCTGGCACTTGCTCCTTCAAAACTGAAGGCACTCAAGACAGAAAACGGTAGCCCCATAGCGCTCGTCCAGGCCGATGCCCTCCGCCTCCCGTTCCCCGACAACTCCTTCCACGTGGCCTCGGTGGCGTTTGGCATCAGGAACGTCTCCGACCTGAGAGACGGCGTGAAGGAGATGGTAAGGGTCATCATGCCAGGTGGTAAGGTGGTTATACTGGAATTTGGGCTGCCGGAAAGCCGTGTATTTAAGAGGGTCTACAACTTCTACTTTAACCAGGTGCTTCCCAGGGTGGGCAATTTTTTATCGGCCATAGGCTCATCCGGGCGCACACGGGCCTACTCCTATCTGCCTGCCTCAGTAGGTGAGTTCCCTAACGCACGAGGACTGAGAGAACTAATGGAATCCCTGGGCCTTGTAGACGTCAGGTCTCATCCCCTGAGCATGGGCATAGCAAACGTCCACATAGGCAAAAAACCCATTATGGGGTAGGGCACGGCCATGCCGCGCCTGGAGCATAGGAGTAGTGAACGTCCACATGGGCAAAAAGCCTTTGACTGGGGCCTGGAAAAGTGTATATAATTTCCCCTTGTGCAGTGGCCTCCCAAAGTGTATGTATGTGGTGGCAGTAACACATCCTAGACAGATTAATCTGCTAAGAGATATATCAAATTCTCTGTCCCATTAGGCCACAAGGTCTGCGCTATAACAAATAATAAAAAATCTGCAAACGGGCCCGTAGCTCAGTTGGTAGAGCGGTGGACTCATAATCCATTGGTCCCAGGTTCGAGTCCTGGCGGGCCCACTTATACCACAAAGACTTGCAAAAAGCACATATGCTTGACTGTCAAACAACTGTAAAATAAAGATTTTTCTACCCACTACTACCTCCTTTCCCTGCACCCTTTCACTAAAGCCTAGCTGATTCTCAAGTACACCTATAGCCCTTGCCTTGTGTTGCGGGGAAAGGTGGTTATATCGCAATGTCATCTCCAAGCTCTTGTGACCCATTAGTCCCCGAACCGTTGTGAGGTCTGTGGCAACATTACCAAATGAGATGCAAATGAATGTCTTAAAGTACGGAAGGTCACACCCCCGCCTATTTCCCCTCTACCATTGCGACTGTCAAGTAAACACACTGAAAACACCCACAAATAAACAGGGGTCATGGAGAGGGTCACTGCCCTCAAACCCATAACTTGTGGTTTCCCTTTGCTTCATTAGTTTCCATAGAAATAGACAATTTTGGATATGCTAATACAATTTCGTTCACTCCAATATGCCAGTACTCCTACCAGAACCCTTCTCAACAACTGTGGAAGGATGCAAAAGCTTTTCCTGACCAGGCATAAGTCTATAGTTTTCAAAACGATACATATCTTTGTAAAAAGTGAATAACCTTGCCATACAAATCTTGTAAATACCATGTAACTTGGCATTTTAATTGCAATTTCTGAGCTGGTGGCTATGCCCAGACTGGTAAGACCTGTGTCATAGAGAGAGGCAGAAGCAGTGATTCAAAGGCCCATCTCTAGGGGCAAGCAATACAAATCTGATAAGCCCGAAGGAATAAAGGGGTGGTTACATGGCCAACAAGTTGCAAGTGCGACATAAAATAAGTCCCAGGGTAAGCGCATATATAAGGGTACGTAGCTGTCTTATGTGCGGCAAGACTTTTAGGAGTGCTGGCCCGCATAACCGCAGATGTGGTAGATGTAGTAGGCGTATGGCGCACGACGGGAGTTGTTATTATGAACCAACCATTTATTCATTTTATCCGATGGAGCGTGGCCACATCAAAAGCCGTCCTCCCCAGTAGCGGCGTCTAAAAAGGTAATCTTTAATGGATAAGATACCCCTGAAAGGGTGCAGGGTTGCTACAAATCCTGTTGGATTGGAAGCTACAATTAATGGAGTTAAATCCTGGCATATGCCAGCATCGTACAATTTCGTACCTACCGATATAATACCAGTGCTTTTTTATGAGTGTTCTGACCAGGCGTAAGTCTATAGTTTATAGAGCAATAGATGTCATTACAAAAGTGGAATACCTTGTCATAGCAATCTTGCAAAAATTCTATAGCTTGGCATTGCAATTGCGTTTTTCTCCAATGTCCCGTAGGGAACCTTGAAAATGTCCAATGCAATATGGGGTAATGAATATGGCGTCAAAAACTTGTCAAATTAAAGTAATTCATGAATCTACGCACCTAGACGCTGTGCCTTGTCATAACAAGGCCGTGGCTACGATCAAATTCTACCATCCAGACCCTTACACACAAGATGAACTGCTAGTATGCAAGAGACATTTAGAGGCTCGTAGGAATTGGCAGGGTTACGGTAGATATGCGTTTGAAGAAGACTAAGACATATCAACAGGTAAGGAGAGATTTATGGAAGTAATATACAGCAAAACGGTGGTTAAACCAGGCGTTAGGTGCCCGAACTGTGGGAATGATAGCTTCCTAGATGCTAGAATCAAATACGGCTGTAGCACTGGACTAGATATGGAACTGTGGAAATGCGTAAATTGTGGCAATGTGTATAATCATTTGTATCCAAAACGGGAATTACAGAAACGGTAAAACAGTAAGCCATATTATCTGACCAGTTCTACAGCACTGCTCACTTTTTATGCCCTCTCCCCTTACCCGATAAGCGTTCGCACGCGTGAAGTTGCCCCACTGGTTACCAGCGCAACCTCTCAGAGATTTGATCCGCCCTACCCCTCATGAGGCATCCATAGTATCATCACCATCTTTGTTCTCATACTGTCAAGTGATTGTCAAGTAAACACACTGAAAACACCCTCAAATAAACAAGGGTCACGGAGAGGGCCACTCCCCACAATCCCTAATAGAATCAAATATTTGGTACTAAACAGGAAAACAACCGACCTAAAGGAAAGTAAATGTCAATCAACTTATGACAGGGTTAATCCCCATCATGAAAGTCCCGGCCTTCCCTGAAGTAAAATTTCTGTTTGTGGCAAGGCTGTAGTAGCCAACAGGGTGGACGGTGTACCTGAGATAGTAGTGGATGGAGAGACGTGCCTGCTGGTCCCACCTAAAGCGGGGCCTTTGCAGGTCTTCTGTACCACCTAGCCCCATACAAGCTCCTGAAGGCAAAAATGATAGTGACAGGAGTACCCCGGCTTGACGGCTATCGAGAAACATGATATACAGTTTGCCACACTGCTAATGTTCTGGAAATAAAAAATGGGAAAGCCCAATATACTGCTTCTAGTACTGGACGCCGCAAGGGCAGACCGCTTCTCCTGCTATGGGTACCACCGAAAGACCACTCCAAATATTGACAGGTTAGCCCAAGAAGGTACTATATTTCTCAACCATTACGCTGCCGCCAATGAAACCTTTCCGTCCCATGTCTCCATCTTTACCGGCATACACCCCTACTTCCACGGGGCCGCTGTAAACCGCTCCCAATACGATGGGAGGTACCCCACTATACAGGAGACACTGAGCGAACTGGGCTACCAGACTATCGGGCTTTCTTACAATCCCCATATTGCCCCTCTCAGGGGGATTACAAGAGGTTTTAAGATATATCACGAGATATGGAAAAGGGAACATCCGGAAGAGGCCCATAAGATATGGGAAATGGAGAAGCTTGAGAATGATAATGCAAAAGAGAGCCCTTTTTGGCCATCGCTATCCCAAGGTAAACATTGCCTACGCCACTCATATCCCAGCAAAGACAAAAGAAAGAGGGGTTACTTAAGAACACTCATCAGACAAGCAAGGAAGGACTTAATAAAACATCTGGATAATATCCAGCGGTTTGCCCGTGTACCTAACTTCCTTGATGCGCTATCACACCCCCTCAGGAAAAGGAGAAAGTGCCGCAAGTACAAAAGACGATTAGAAAAATATGACAAGGACAAAGGAGGGAAGATAATAATCAACATCATAAAGGAGGAGATAAAAAGATGCAAAAGCGAAAATAGCAATTTCTATATCTTCGCCAATCTGCTCGAACCGCACTGGCCCTATCTGCCCCCGAAGGGATTTAGAAATCTTTTCCACCAGGATGAAATTACTTCTTACAATGCACTCTGCTACCTAATAACCAAACGTAAATTGAGTTTCACAACCAAACTGTCACCGGAGGATTGGGTAATTATCAACGCTTTGTACGATGCTGGTCTGGTTTATACTGATGCCCTTCTAGGGGACCTATTCTCGTTCATGGAAAGTGAAGGAATTATGAATGAGACTTTAATTGCCATCACCTCAGACCACGGGGAGCTTTTAGGGGAACACGGGCTGGTAAAGCACGGCACAGGCCTTTATGAGCCACTAATCAAGACACCGTTGGTAGTAAGATATCCCGAAAGGTTCAAATGCGGTCACCGCGAGAACAGGTTGGCCCAGTCAATAGATTTCTTCCCTACCATTCTGGACCTGGTGGATGCAGGAGAAAAGAGGAGTTCATTCAACCACAAGGGTATCAGCCTTTGCCCTGACAAGCTTAAAGAACTAGAGGACCGATTCATTATCATTGACGACATCAAGCGGGACGGGGCCCATACACGCCCCGAGCTGCAGAAAGATGCAAACGTAATAGAAAGGGCCATCATCACCCAAAAGTATAAATACGTCTGGAGTAACTCCGGAAGGCACCGGCTTCACAACATAAAGGAAGACCCATTAGAGGAGAAAAACCTCTATTCCGAGGACCATAGACCCATAATAGAGACCCTCCATACAAAGATGGCAAACTGGTATCAAGAGCAACTGAGCTCCCAGCAAGACTTCGACCTGTACCGATACGATTACACCAGAGCAGAACTAGACACCCTTCCCCCAGGGGCCCAAAGAGATGAAGTAAAGAGGCTCGAAAAAATGCTAAAAGAGCTGGGTTATATGGAATAGGTGATAGTAGAACCTAGCTAAGAAGTCTTGCTTAAAAGTCTTTGTACAAATCAATATATTCATCTGCTGTCCTGTCTATAGAAAATCTCTCCCTACAACTCTTAAATAAACACTTGAAAATAGAAGCAAAACTGCATATTCTCAAAATGTCCGCAGAAGAACATAAAACATCCTCTTACCTAGTTAAAGGGGAAATTTCATTATGAACACCACAAAAAGGACCTCCAGCAAAAGCCTCTCCATAATTATCGTAACCATCGCCTCCCTGATATTTCCCCTTGGCTGCATGGGTGTCAGTACTGGACCTCAAGTAACTCAGGAGGAGGTTAGGCGTGAAACCCAAGAACTGGAGGTAAAAAAACAGCAGTATGAAGTAAAAAAGCAGAAACGCCCTTTTGCTGGGTTAGATTTAGCAAGACAGAGAAAGCTAGTAAAAACCGTAGGCTCCGAGCTCCTGAGGCAAGTAGAAGACTCATTGGATGTAAACTTTCAGGTCCAGGAAGGTGAGGCAGTCAATGCCGGTGCCACATTTGGGAAGATAGTTGTCACGACTGGCATGATTAGATTCCTCGGGTCTAAGGACGAACTAGCTGTAGTACTTGGCCATGAATTAGCTCACCTGACAAAAGGCCATTTGACAAAAGGTATTGTCAGTAACATACCAGTAATAATCGGTTCCACGGTAGCCGAAAGTATTTCACCAGGCAGTGGGGAGGTAGTACAGAAGGGTGGAAGTATATTTACACAAAAATTTAGCCGTGACATGGAAAGAGAGGCAGATCACTTTGGCATCCATTATGCGCACAATGCAGGCTACGATGCGGCAGCCGGTATAGATATCTGGGAGCGGTTTGCAATAGAACTTCCTGTGAGTCAAAAGACTACCATTTTCAGCAGCCACCCCAGCTCAACAGAAAGAATGGTACGGGCCAGGAAGGTAGCAAATTCGCTGAAAGCACACAGCAAGTAGGCACTACATATAATTAGTCCAAAAAAATCATTCGTGTCAATCTATTAGGCCGCTCTTCTTCTCCCCCGTCCGCTTCTTTTCCTCGTCCCTTTTTCGTTTTATAATCAAAACGCCTCCCAGGGTTAGGAGTACTAGACTAACTACTATCAGTGGTATGGCTATGTCTGATAACATTTTTTAGCCTCCAATCAAGTATCTGTAGTCAGTAAACCATCCGCCTCCACCATTAAGCAACAGTTTATATCATCAAATTAGAAAAATGCCAGCAAAAATGACACTTAGGGAGCTCTCACAGTGTCTAAAAAGGCACTCAATTTACATCATTCTAAAGGTAGGGAATCTGCTACATAAGAATATATAATAGCAAGGCCCCCCCCTACCCCTGGACGCCTACCCCCGCTCCAAAAAGGTAAAGGTCTGAACCCAAGCCCATTTTTTTCACTATTCTTGCAAAAGTGTTTTCTCCATTAGCACCTCTTAGTTCCTATATTGTAAGGGCTTATATTAAAGTATAGCTGCCGAGGAAAACAGGTGTGGTGAAACTTCAACACTTTTATTAGCACCTCTTAGTTCCTATATTGTAAGGGCTTATATTAAAGTATAGCCGTCGAGGAAAAAAGGTGTGGTGAAACTTCAACACTTTTGAGGTCAGGCCGAAGGACTAAACAAAAAAACCTCTAAGCTCTTAATGTATATCGTCCAAGCACTTATAGAAAAACTTGTCTCCAGTCCGATGATTGGCATTGGTTTCGCTCTTATGTGCCATAGATAGTAACAGCCTGCCCGCTGTA
>JBHIBD010000092.1:0-6867 GCA_046758865.1 Candidatus Brocadiales bacterium
CATTAAGCTCCGTAACAAGGTCCCAGTCAATATGCCAATGGTGACTATGTTTATGGCCGTGTTCATGACCATGCTCATGATCGTGCACATGCCTTTCCTTGGTGAGCCTATAGGAAAGGGCGAGATTGTACTCAAAACGGTCACCAAGAACGGTGCGCTGTGAGCCCTTGGTGGTAAAAGTGTACAAGACATTGGTGTCTAGAGATAGACGCCCCCAATGCTTGGTAAAGGCAAGGCCAGCCATGGGGTCCCACGAACCTGAGCCAGGCTGATGCTCCACCTCGAATCGGCCGCCTTGATTTGTTCTCTCAGTGGTACGGCCCGTAGGGACTTTCAGACCAAAAAGGCCCGCAAAATGGAAATCTTTGTCCTTATTTTCGATAAACCGATACATGCTGTAAAGCGTAAGGTCGCCAAAATCGGCGGAGTCCCCTTCACGCTTAAGCTCAACCTCACCATCCTCATTTTCACCTTCACGAATGTCATGCTGCCAGACATACGGCATACGGAACCCTACAGTGAGGTTGTTTGTGGCACCGTAGGCAACCCCTACGGAGAATGCAAGGAGGGAATCTGTACTGTCTACTTCTCTTTCTTCCTGTGCAAAGCCGGCCAACTGCGAGTCAGTAAACCGACTAAACTCTGTACGGTCCCACCGAATGTCTGCAAAAAAACTGCCCAAAGGCAGGGGCACAGCAGGAGTTGTAATGATTGGACCCGAACGGCCCAGACCTAGTCCACTAGCTGCAGCATGAGATGCATAAACATCGTCAACCGCCGCAAGGCAGACTACTAAAGACGCTATGAGCGCAAAGAACCCCATATGATTGCTCCTCTCTTAACAAAATCGATGACCTCAGAAAGAGTGCACAGTACGGTCACTTGGCGTAATGTGGGCGCACTTCTCCTGCGACAATGGGTGTTGAATTGTTGGGTAGGTTAAGAAAGGAGTTTGGGAATCTTATCTGGGGGAGGAATAAAAACGTCCTTAATTATGGGGATATTAGGCCCTACGTGTTCTGAGGAATCGTCACCAAACAAGGTGGGCGGACCAAAACCAAGTATATAAGAGTCTTGCCCGGAATGGAACAACGCTGTGGTATGCCCGGTGCAGGCCAGGCTCCTCCAAAACGAGGCCCCGCCGCTGCCCTGGTTCTCATCCGAGACAGGGGTGTCAGATTGCTCAACCTCTGGCACATCTTCACAACACTTACACTGCCCGGGAATGCAACAACAGTCACCGTTGCAGCACGGAGACACGGCTACCCTATTTGGTGTATCCATCCTGGGCGTGGTAAGCCCTGCGAAAAAGAGAATTGTGAATACTAATGAGATGGGCAGCAAGTGTCCCTTGGTCATGTGGGGATTCTATTTGACACCCTGGGAGAAATCAACTCTAATTAGTGCCCGGGACCGCTGTAAAGCTGTTAATAAATAGTAAATGCTCTAAGCACGGTTTTTGCAAAGGTCTCGTCACAAGGTCCATACGCAAAACTTTTTAGAGAAGTCCCCTTACCATGACACTTCTCCTTTATGACGACATCTTCCTTAAGCACGATACCGGCCCCTATCACCCCGAAAACTATAAGAGACTTGAATGTACCGTTGACCATCTGAAATCCACTGGTCTGTGGGATAGATTTACACTGGTGAGGCCCAGAGCGGCAACCACAGAAGAGATTGCCCTAGTACACGACAGAAATTACATCAACAAGGCCAGAGATGTAGCTCAAGGTGGTGGCGGCCAGCTAGACCCGGATACAACGCTTTCAAGCGACTCCTACAAGGCCGCACTCTATGCCGCCGGAGCGCTTCTTACGGCAGCGGACGCTGTTATGGAAAAGAGGGCCAAAAATGCCTTCTGTATGGTCAGACCCCCAGGGCACCATGCAAGGCCGGCAAGGGGCATGGGATTCTGTGTCTTCAACAATGTGGCTGTTGCCGCCCAATACCTGCTATCCAAACATAAACTCGAACGGGTGCTAATAGTGGACTGGGACTGTCACCACGGTAATGGGACCCAGGAAATATTCTACAGTGAGCCACGTGTGCTCTACCTATCGCTCCACAGGTGGCCGTTCTACCCCGGCACTGGTGGTGAAAATGAGAGAGGTAGTGGCCAGGGAGACGGCTTTACTATAAACATACCCATTAGAGAAGGAACTTCACCTAAAGAGTATATACAGTCATTCAAGAATGTGATGAATGAAAGCGTTTTGGCCTTTGACCCGGAGTTTGTCATTATATCTGCAGGCTTCGATACCTATGTAGAAGACCCTATAGCGGGACTCGGCTTAGCGACAAAGGATTTCACTGCACTTACCAGAATAACTACGGAGGTGGCTAACAGGTGCAGTCAGGACCGTATAGTATCGTGCCTTGAGGGTGGTTACAGCCTCCAGGGACTCCCACTCTGCATTGAGCAGCATCTGAGCACCCTGCTGGAGGCCTCGTAGGGGCAATTTTCACCAAAGGTGAATCCCCGCCAGAGGCAGATCTGCCTCCGGCATGACGCCTATGGCGTGACATGAATTGCCCCTACACCCTGATTACATCCATTGTTATGTAAAAACACCGACAGCCGTCCCTAGAAGCGCAGGGTTATCTCATGAACATCTTCCTCAGCATAGCAATTGTACTGGCAGGGGCGCTCATATTTGCGTCCCTTATAAAGAGATTGAAATTTCCCGAGGTCACGGCCTACATACTCCTGGGGATACTCCTGGGACCTCACCTCTTAAATCTCATGTCAGAGCAAATCTATGAGCTCTCCAGCCCGATATCGCTCATTGCCCTGGGGTTCATTGCATTTATGCTGGGAGAAAACTTATCGCTGGAAAATCTGCGCCACACTGGCAAATCTATCCTATGGATATCTATCTTTGAGACCATTGGTGCATGCGTCCTGATAACTGCAGTCATTTATTTCGGCCTGCATCAACCGTTTTATGTGGCTATCTTGCTGGGTGGCATCGCACCGGCGACTGCCCCTGCTGCAACCATGTTGGTAGTTAGAGAATACAGGGCAAAAGGGTCCTTCACTAATACTCTCCTGGGGGTAGTGTCGATAGATGATGCCTGGGGCATTACAATCTTCGCTATGTGCCTCTCGGTTGCCAAATTGGCAGCTGTGCCTGACGTTGATGCTGACACGATCTCACACGAAGTCTTTAATCCGTTATTCGAGATACTGGGTTCTTTACTGCTGGGTGGCATAGTCGCAGTCACACTATCCAGAGCCTCTCGGTACGTCAGTGACAGTGCAAACCTTTTAATCCTCGCCTTATCAGGTATTTTTTTAGTGATAGGCATATCCCTTTCACTAGGCCTGTCGGTACTGCTGGCTAATGTTGCGCTGGGTGCAACACTTGTCAACATAGACCGCAAGGCAACTATGTTTTTTGACATAGTGAGGGAAGTGGACGCACCCATATATGTTATGTTCTTTGTCCTGGCAGGGACCCATTGTGACATCCTGGCATTGAGGCAATTGGGGGGTGTAGGATTTGTTTATATGATGTGCAGAATGGTGGGTCAGGTAATAGGTGCTTTCCTGGGTGGCTATATCGCAGGGTCAGATAACAAGATAAAAAAGTACTTGGGACTGGCGCTGTTTCCCCAGGCAGGTGTAGCCTTGGGCATGGCCCTTGTCGTAAAGAACGAGTTCCCCCAGGCAGCGGATACAATCTTCAACCTAATAGTCGCTACCACTGTCATCTTCGAGATAATTGGCCCCATGTGCACGAGGTATGCACTTTCAAGGGCGGGGGAGATAACATCAACATAACCACTCATTAATAGTTATGGCGGACACAAAGCAGGACTGCGGCTTTTTCTAAAGAGTGCGAGATCTATTCTTCTGCGGTCTTTGGGGCCTGTTCGCCTGCTCCTGCAAGAAGTTTATTAAGCCTCTTTGTCAGGCGAGATTTGCGGCGGGCTGCCGTCCTCTTTCGGATGATACCCTTGGCTGCTGTCTTATCAAGTTCCTTAGTAGTCAGGCGTAGCTCTTCCCTCGCTGTCTCTGTATTACCTGTCTCGGCAGCCGTAATGAATTTCTTTATCTGCGTCCTGAGCTTAGACATTGCAGTACGGTTCCTGGCCCGACGTTTTACGTTTTGTCTTTCGCTCTTACTGGCCGCTGGTCTATGTGGCATAATCTCCTCCTCAATATGTCAGAGTCTAATACCTTATTAAACCCGAGGCCGTCTGTCAATGGAAAATAAGCCCCCTTGCATTCCCATCGCACGGTTGTTATACTTGCCTTCAACTATTAATCATGCGCCGAATTATCCTCTGAAACTAGAGCATGAAGATACTAATTTACCCTGATTCACAACTCAGGCAGAAGGCCAAACCCATAAAGGAAATAAAAGAGGACTTCCATGAAAAGGCGGAGGAGATGCTCCAGTTCATGTACGAGGCCCAGGGGATAGGGCTGGCCGCCACTCAGGTGGGCTGGCCTGTGCGACTCTTGGTAAAAGACCTCACCGGTGAGAAGACTGGTGAGCGCGTTTACATTAATCCTGTCATAACCCACGAGGAAGGGGAATCACTGGAGGAAGAAGGCTGCCTCAGCCTGCCTGGCGTCTTCGGAAAGATAGCAAGGTCAGAAAGGGTAAAAGTAGTGGCATACAGTCTCCAAGGCGAGAAGTTGGAGCTAGAGGCAGAGGGCCTTGAGGCAAGGGTATGGCAGCATGAGATAGACCACCTTAACGGTATCCTAATCATCGATAAGATGACCCCCGCCAGTAGCCTTGCAAACTCCAGACGACTTAAGGAACTGGAAGAGATTTACAGAGAAGGGGCCGCCAAAACACGAAGCCTGTAAACCATCCTCCTAATCCCTCTCGGTTATACTCCCACTCGGGGAACTGTAACAAATTATGAACATCATCTTCATGGGAACGCCGGACTTTGCATTACCCAGCCTTAGACGCCTTGTCGAAGCTTCTCATCACAATATCCTGGCAGTAGTTACCCAGCCGGACAGGCCCAAGGGCCGCCACCTTCACCACACATATCCTCCGCCCGTAAAGCAATTGGCCGAGAAACTCGGCCTGAGGGTAATCCAGACGGATAACGTCAATGAGCCGAACATACTTAGAGAGTTCAATAATCTGGGTCCAGACCTCATTGTAGTGGTTGCATTTGGCCAAAAGTTGTCACGAGAATTCCTCGAAATCCCAAGAATCGCCTGCATCAACCTCCATGCCTCGCTCCTACCCAAGTATCGCGGGGCCGCACCCATCATATGGGCCATCGTAAACGGTGAAGAGATAACAGGCGTCACTGCCCAAAGGGTGGTGTATGAGATGGACGCCGGTGACATTATTTCCCAAGAAATTATAAGAATAGGACCTGATGATACAGCCGGAGATTTAGAGCCAAGACTCTCCGAGGTGGCCGGCAATCTCCTGATGAAGGTCCTCGAGGCCTACGAGCACTCTAGTGTGTATTACGCACCTCAGCAGGAGGAGTTGGTGAGTTATGCACCACGCGTAAGGAAAAAGGATGGGCTTATTAACTGGAACCAGCCCCCAGAGAAAATCCATAACTTTATCCGCGGGATGAACCCCAAGCCAGGCGCCTTCTCTTTCCTCCCTGCGAAAGGGGGCCAGCCCAAGAAGAAGCTCATCATCCTGCACTCGCGTCTGGAAACCCAGAAAAAGTTGCAAGAAATCTGTAAACCCGGCACCATACTTCACACATCAGACCAGGGCATACAGATAGCCGCCGCCGGCGGCTCATTATGGATAACCCAACTCCAGCCAGAGGGGGGGAGAAAAATGACGGCGCAGGAATACCTCAGGGGCCACCAGCTACATAAAGGACAGTGCCTTCCGTCGGAGTAAACATCCTTGACTTTCCCCAATTCCTATATAAAATGAGGAGTTAAATCTTGTAAAGGAAAGACCCATGACCATTAGTGAGGCAATAGACGCTAAAGTCGTATCCCTCAGTAACCTGTTGCAGAGGTTAAAGGGGTCTAAGTGTCCACCCTCCAGCCTCCTCATCATGTTCCCACATTGCATCCAGTGGTCAAAATGTCCCCAAAAGATAACCCTCGACCTTGGTGAATGCAAGCGCTGTGGCAAGTGTAAGGTAAAGGACTTGATAGAGTTGTCCGAAAAATACGGCGTCCAGCTTGCTGTTGCCACGGGTGGTAGGGCGGCCCTACAGAGGGTTCAGTCTGAGGATGTCCGTGGCGTGGTGGCCATAGCATGCGAGAAGGAGCTCCGTATTGGGCTAATGGCCGCATTCCCGAAGGCCGTCGTATCTGTGCCCAACCTGAGACCCCACGGCTACTGTAAGGACACCGACGTAACCTTGGAAGATGTAGAACGATACGTCCGCGAATTCCTGGAAGAACCATCTTAGTCATAATTGTTCGTGTCCTACATCATGGCCGGGGTCGTCTCACTATCCTGTAACCCATAATGAGGCAAACTAAAATGCGCAACATAATAATGCTTGCCCTTGCGACCCTTTCTCTAACCCTTTCTGCCACCACCCTTGCCCAGGAAGAGGTGCCACCTCCAAGCCCTCCAGATATAAGTGAACTCAGGCAGCGGCACCAGCGGGAGATGGCCGAGTTGCGGGCCAAACACAAGGCAGAAGTGGAAGAACTGAGGGCCAAACACAGGCAAGAGGGAGAGGCCATCCAAAAGGAGCATCGCATCAAGCGAAAAGCCGCACGGGAGCAAATGCGCGAACAACTGAAAAAAGACTTGGAGGACCTACGCAAGCTGTTGAAGGAAGAGATAGGAGGCCTGCGCAAGGAGTTTCGAGAGAAGCTCAACCAGATACTCGAGAAGCTGACCGAACAACTGGAACAAATGCGAGATTGAAGAAGAGAAATATTCTATA
>JBHIBD010000093.1:0-6766 GCA_046758865.1 Candidatus Brocadiales bacterium
ATACTCCTCTATCGAAACCGTTCGCCCATCTCTGAGTCTGGCAAACCTGCCGAAATCGCTCAGGGTCTCCAGGGTCTCTTTGTCCAATACAGGCCCATCCACACAAACCCGCAGCCCGTCACAACTGCACTGGCCACATAGACCTATACCGCACTTCATATACCTCTCCAGGGAGGCCTGCATGGGGAGCCCGTGCCTCCGTGCAAGCTCAAATACCTTATACATCATTGGCTCAGGGCCACAAACATAAAGGGTCATAACACCAAATCGCTTGCAAAGGGCCTCAAGGTCATCCGTAGGTAGTCCTTTTGTTCCAACCGACCCGTCCTCTGTATATACAGTCATGTCCCTGAACTTCTCTCTCTCACGGTAGAGGAGCTCCGAACCCGTCTTTGCCCCCTGTATTATAATCCCCCTTTTTAGCCCATCCACAAGCACCGCAAGGGTGGCCATGCCGACACCCCCGCCTATAATGCAAATATTGCCTTTATTTATGGTAAACGGCCTCCCAAAGGGGCCTCTTACGCCCAATATATCCCCAACATTCATCTGGTGGAGCCTCCGGGTAAACCTACCCCTGCAAGCCACCGTTACCCCAAAAAAATCCTCGCCGTGATAGGAGAGGCTGAAGGGCTTCTCGTCGAGACCGGGTATCCACAGCATGATAAACTGCCCCGGCTGATATTCAATTTTACCCCTAAAGAAGAAGCTCCTTGCCGTGCCAGACTCTTCTACTATCCTGTCTATCCTTACAATAGAAGGCTCAAGCACGTTAAAGGCAGATTCGTCACTGTTCGGGGTGTAACTCATGGGCAGCCCCTATAAGCTCTTGTACAGAACTATAGTTATTTCCCTCCATCCACTCTTCCATCTCCCTGCAAACCGCAGAGAACACATCCACACCGCGGGTACAAACAGCAGTACCTATGCCCACCGCCCTGGCACCTGCCATGAGCATTTCTATGGCATGTCTTCCTGTGGACACGCCTCCCGTGCCGATTATCGGTATGCGCACCGATTCGTATATATCGTATACACACCTAACTGCAATGGGTCTCAGGGCCGGGCCAGAAATGCCGCCCACTTTGAAATCCAGAACCGGGCGTCTAGCCTCTATATTTATTATCATCCCCGGGCCCATAGTGTTTGTGGCTGTTATACCATCAGCCCCCGACTCCTCAGCAGCCTTCGCCACACTTGCTATATCTGGCGTATCGGGGGATAGTTTTACAAAGATGGGTATGCTTGTCACCCTCCTCACGGCAGAGGTAACCTGTCTTGTGTAACTTGGGGTATTCTGTCCTGCCATCATCCCAAAACCGGGCGTGTGTGGACATGAAAGTGATATCTCTATTGCGGCAAAACCCTGGCCCCACAGCCCATCTACCACCTTTACAAAGTCTCCCACACCACTACCGATAACGCTGGCTATTACCGGTACACCCACATTCTCCAGGTCCTTAAACTCCTGCGCTGACTCACGCATACCCGGATTTGAGTAGCCCACTGCATTAAGAAGACCTGCCTCAAAACCTACCGTTATGGGGTTATTATGTCCAGGCATGGGGTCGAGGCTTACTGACTTCGTGGTAACTGCACCGGCACCTGCCCTTGCCACCATCTGGAGGAGCGACTTGCTGGTGCCAAGGACGCCCGATGCAAGTACCGTAGGATTACCGAGCTCTATCCCACAGAGTTCTGTAGATAGGTCAACGGCCGCCATGGGCACAGTATAACAAAATGTTGCCCTTTGGCAAGGGATTGTTATCGGCCCGGCAAGGGCCTTTACCTCCTGTCACAAGTGCCCTATCCCTGCAGTACATCATATTTTCCTTTGAATTGTAGTAAGATAAATAATATAATTTGGTGTTACCTAAATAATATTGAACAATAGCCATAACCAAAGACCTGGGAAAGGGTTTTCGTCTACATGTCGATTACGATAGATGATATAATTAAACTCGCCATTGAAAAGGAAGATAATGCCTACAAACTCTACAGCGGGGTGTTGGACAAAATAAATGACCCCGGTGCCAAGGCCATGATCTCTCAGCTTGCCAAAGAAGAGCTTGAGCACAAGGAGGCCCTGGAAAAGCTCGATGTAGAGAAGGTAAAGAAGGTGGAACCCCAAAAGATAGAAGACCTAAAGATAGCAGAATTTCTGCAAGACAGGGAGATCAGGGATACGTCCAGCCTTCAGGATGTGCTTGTCTTTGCGATGAAGCGTGAGAAAGAGGCCTATGAATTCTACTCCAAGTTCGCAGCTGAAATGGTTGACCCTGATATCAAGAACGTCCTGGAATCATTCGCTCAGCAGGAGAAAAAACACAAGAGAGACATAGAGGCCTTTTATGACGACGTTATCTACCAGGAAGATTAGCGTTTATCTGCTATTGTATAGAAAACCCACCGTCCACAAATATGGTCTGCCCGGTGATGTAATCCGACCCCATCGCAGATAGGAAAATCACCGTCCCTGCAAGGTCCGAAGGTTGCCCAATCCTCTTCATAGGTATCTTGCCCTCCAGCGCCTTTTTGACCTTGGGATCCTCCAGCATCTTCTTGGTTATCTCCGTCTCCATGGTCCCGGGTGCTATGGCATTAACGGTAATGTTGTATTTGGCCCATTCTACGGCCAGAGCACGGGTGAGCTGTATAACACCCCCCTTGCTTGCGCAGTACGCCGATGAGTTTCTGGCCCCCAGTGCACCTATGGCAGCAGCCATGTTCACAACCTTCCCTCTCTGCCTCTCTACCATGTGTTTACCCACCGCCCTACAACAGAGATAAGTGCTTGTTAGATTGGTGTTGATTAGGTTAAACCAGTCCTCGGTAGTCGAGTCCACTATGGGCTTGCCTATATACGTTCCCACATTATTGACCAGAATGTCAATCTTTCCGAACTTTGCAAGGGCCTGACCGACCATCTTATCCACATCCCCTGGAACAGTAACATCGGCCGCTATCGTTAGGGTCTTCACGCCCATGTCCGCAATCTCCTTCTCGGCCTCTGCCAGCTTAACGGGCCCACGGGCTACCGTCACAATATCCGCACCTGCCTCCGCCAGGGCCATGGCCATACTCTTGCCGAGGCCCCTGCTTGCACCCGTCACCAAAGCCACCTGGCCCCTCAGTTCAAACAGTTCCATGCACATGGTCTAGTGCCTATGCTTATCTGGATGGAAATCCACGGACATAAGCCACAAGGGCCCTTATCTCCTCCTCACTCAATTTATCTTTAAAGGAAAACATCCTGTCGGGCGAGCCATTTTTTATCTGTTCTATCATCCGTTCATCTGTTTTTCTGGCCTGCCACTCGGCGTCAGTAAAGTCTGGAAACTCTACCCCTTCTGCCATTGCCGCCAACTGTTTTCCCAAATCTGTACCTCTTCCATCTTCCCCATGACAGGGTATGCAGTGAGTCTTAAATAGTGACGCTGCATCAACCTCTGCCCTGGTATACACCGGGGTATACAAACAAATAACCGCCCAACATGTAAGTACAATTACAGGCAGGACACCTCTCATTTGACCCCCCTCTCTACAGAATATGGCTTAGCCGTTTAGTAGGATAAAGCAAATTTTAGCAAGAAACGCAGACAAAATCAACTTAAAGACTTGAAGGGTGAACTTTATCTGTTACAATTCACTAATCCTTGGGGGTAAAAAGCATATGACACCAAGCACAAAAGGTCTCTGGATACTCTCCGGCCTATTTATAAGTGGTCTCTGTCTCTGGCTCTTTTTAAGGGACATAGAATGGGAAGAATTGTCCCTTGCACTGCAGGAAGCAAACTATATTTACGTACTTCCTGCTGTTGCGATTATCTTTCTAACCTACCTAGTAAGGGTTACACGCTGGGAACTCCTCGTACTACCAATCAAGAAGGTGTCCTTCATAAACGTCTTTTCTGCCACGGCCATCGGATTCATGGCAAACCACATCCTCCCTGCCAGGGCAGGGGAACTCATTAAGTGTGTAGTTCTCAGCAAGAAGGAAAATATGCGGACCACAGGGGTCTTTGCGACTGTGGTGATGGAAAGACTCCTGGATTCAGTAAGCCTAATTATCTTTGCCACAGTTGTGTTTGCCGTTATCTCACCCCACGGAGGTGAAGAGGCGTACTCTAGTGCCTATACATCCTCAAATCCTATACATGAAGCCCACGATACACACATCCTAGACCAATTAAAAAAGAGTATCGGTATACTGGGGGGGATATGTTTTGTTACTGTAGTCTCCCTCATCTTCTTGGACGTATACTCTCAGAAGACTATAGACCTCGTGGGCAAACTGTTCTTCTTCCTACCGCATACCATCAAGGACAAGATACTGTACCTGCTTGAGTCCTTTGTCCGAGGCATGAAGGTTCTGAAAAACGTCAGGCAGGTTCTCTGGTTATCCTTTCTTTCCTTTAGCCTGTGGATCTTATTTGTAGTCTCAATGATAATGCTTGGTTACTCATTTGGGATAGAACTGCCTTTTGCGGGAATGTGCTTTGTATGTATATGCATATCACTAGCAGTCGCCTTGCCCCAGGCACCTGCCTATATAGGGGTTTTTCACTTCGCAGTTCAAAAGAGCCTTGAGCTCTTTCAGGTAGAGTTGTCTGCGGCCCAAAGCTTCGCTATAGTCTTGTGGGCAATAAACATCTTTACCTCCCTGATTATAGGGATGTTTTTTCTCTGGAAGGAGGGCCTAAGCTTTGGACAGATTATAAAAGAACAGGAGGTTTCAGATGAGAACACCGGGTAGGAACCCTCAGCCTTCAGAGGTTTTTTCCTCTGTATCACCGGATGTCTGTTGTTGAAAATCTCCTCTTGGGCAACACAAGCATAAGTACTATCCCAAAGACAAACCCACCTATGTGTGCCCACCACGCAACCCCGCCTCCGGCATCCGTAGTTGCAGTGAAAGCTGCGGCACCATTAAAGAACTGGATAACGAACCAAAAACCCAACACCACCACAGCCGGCAATTCAAAGACCTGCCAAATAAATCCGATAGGAATAATACATAACACCCTCGCCTTGGGGAAGGTAATCATATATGCCCCCAATACCCCTGCTATTGCACCGCTTGCTCCCACGCAGGGGATATCAACGCTGGGGTTTGTGGCTACATGGACTGCACTAGCTATGACGCCGCACAGTAGGTAAAATCCAACAAACCTAAAGTGCCCCAATCTGTCCTCTATGTTGTCTCCAAATATCCACAAGTACCACATATTACCTAAGATGTGAATAGGCCCGCCGTGCAAAAACATGCTGGTAAGAAACGGTAAGAAGGTGTCCCTAATGCTTGCCGGGTCGAGGCTGGGGTGGCCCAGGAAGAAGATTACCTTTATTGGCACAACCCCGTACTGGAAAATCAGGCCCTCAAGTGCGTCCCCAATCGCTATTTCATAGATAAAAACTACTCCGTTGAGGCCAATTAAGGTTATAGTTACATAAGGGAATGTACCGGAGGGATTCTTGTCCCTAAATGGTATCATAACGGTTGCCTGCCATTCACAGGCACGTTATCGTGGCAGTTTAGCAAGTACCTCATAGTATGAAAAATTCCCTCCAGGGCAGCTGGTATCTCGTATATGTCGGTGCAATATTATATTCTCTGAAGGTATGTTACAGATTTGTTGAAGCCCTCTAACCAATTCCACAAGACTCGATATCTGCTCACTTGTGGGATACCCAACCTCAAAATTGCCAACAAGGCATATCCCAATGCCATGTTGATTGTATTTTGCCGATCCAGCATGGGCGCCGTCAATCTGACGAATCCACCTGCGTCCTGTCTCTACAATGCCATCACTCGTACCGTTCCCATTCCCAATAACAAAATGATAACCAAGCCCTCTGTCCCAGCCTTTTTTCTCACGGTGATAGTGATCGAAGCTATCAGCACTACCAGAGGATGTTGCACTATGATGGATGACTATATACCTCCATTTTTGGGCATTAACATGCACATAAGGCAACTTGAGCATACTTGGGACCTCTTCCTTGGGTATGGCGGGGCGAGGCTTTGGCATGGGCCGCATCGGCCCAATAGCGGCACTGGGTGGCCGTTTCTCAACCATGCCACATCCACACATTATGCAGACAACGAGAAAGGGTAGGAAAAGTAGGGCGTTCAATCTACCCATGGGCACCCCTGCCTCTAAAATTGTTTTTTACTATCCAGTAGGATAGTGACGGGTCCATCATTGGCTAGTTCCACGAGCATCTTTTCCTGAAACCTTCCCTCCGCTACAGGTACTTCCATCTGTTTCAGGAATCCCACGAGCGAATTGCACAACTTCTTCGCCTTTTCAAGCCCTGCAGCCCCCCCAAAAGAAGGCCGTCTGCCCTTTCTACAGTCGCCATATAGGGTAAACTGTGAAACCACCAATATCCCCCCACCTACCTCTTTTAACGAAAGGTTCATCTTCCCCTGGCTGTCCTCGAAGACCCTAAGTCCACAGACCTTTGTGGCTATATATTCTACGTCCTCCTCTGTATCGTCCTGCGCTACTCCCACGAGGATTACTAGACCACAGCCAATCTCACCGACAGGATTCCCTTCAACCTCTACCCTAGCGCATCTTACCCGCTGAACCACAGCCCGCATGAGGGATTATATCCCTAAATTTTGTCAAAATAAGAATCAAGATTATAAATTTCCTCTCCGCCCCTGGTCAAGAAAATTCTCATCCTTCAGCAAGTCACCGGTACAGTTGACGTAGTAAATCTTATGTGATAAACTACCTCCATAAGTGTGTCTTAT
>JBHIBD010000094.1:0-6683 GCA_046758865.1 Candidatus Brocadiales bacterium
GGGTGGCCCCTGATTCAATCGGTGGCACCCTCCCCCTACCCCCTCCCGTCAAGGGAGGGGGAGTGAGGGGAAACCCTTTGAGTCTATACCAAGCAGAGCTTACGGCCCAGCCTGCTGTTACCAAAATTGTGAAAAAATTACACCCCTACGGGTTTTTAGTCTTATAGAAATTCAGAAAGCGGACAGGCCTCGCAAGCAGGGTCTCTTGGTTTGCAATATGTCTTACCCACCTGCACCAGGAGTGCATGATACTCATTGTACAGGGCCACGTCCTCCGGCAAATTGTCCTCAAAGAAGGACTTTATTTCGTCATACGTACTCTCCTCTAATATGAGCTGGTGCCTGACGAGTATGCGGTAAGTGTAGGCATCCACCACAAAACTGGGTAAATTGCCGGCGTAGAGTAGGATGGAATCGGCCGTTTCAGGTCCAATGCCCTTAACCGACAATAACTCCTCTCTCAAGCCTTGTACATCCTGTGAGAACATTTTTTCGATGTTTCCATCAAAACGGTTGATGAACCATTTTATGAGGTTCTTCAAGCGCTTTGTCTTTATGTTGAAATAGCCTGCGGGGCGGATGAGCCTGGCCAGTTCACCCTTTCCCATCTCGTGTATGGCCACGGCATTCAGTTTTCCGACCTGTTTCAGGTTATTTATGGCCCTTTCCACGTTGCCCCAATTGGTGTTTTGTGTCAGCACCGCACCCACCATCACCTCAAAGGGGCCGTCTCCTGGCCACCAGTGCTGTGGCCCGAAGTTTTTTAGGAGCTTATTATAGTACCTCATAAGTGTCTTTAAATTACTCATACACCTACGTTATCAGATGTTGCCTGTTAAATCAATAAGGGGTCTAGCCTTGTGGAGATGTTGGTCCGTAAAATACCTTTTAGAAGGAAACTAATAAAAAAGTGAGCGCCGTAATTGAGGGCAAGAATTAGTTAATCCTTCCATAAAAAGGTGTTATAATTACCCACCATACATATTGAGCAACCACAAAAAAGATATGCCTAAGAGACTGAAGCTGATACTGAACCCCATAGCGGGCGGTGGCTATGCACTTAAGATACTACCCACGGTGGTTAGCATACTGGAGCGAAGGGGTTATGGTGTGGACGTGTTCAAGACATCGAGGCGTGGGGATGCCGAGCAGGTGGCCGCCGAGCTACCCGATGAGCACTCTATCATAGTGGCTATGGGCGGGGACGGTACGATTAATGAGGTGGCGCACGGCGTGTTGAGCTCTGGCAGGGATGTGCCGTTGGGCATAATTCCCCTTGGCACGGCAAACGTGCTTGCGCGGGAGCTAAAGGTGCCGCTCGACTACGAGCAGGCATGTCACGTGATAGCCAGGGGTAATATGCGGAGGATAGACGTCGGTAGGGATAGTAGGCACAGGTATTTTGTCCTGATGGCCGGTGTGGGCTTTGATGCAGAGGTGGTGAGGATAATAGAATCTAATCGTAAGGGTAGCATCTCCATGCTCACTTACGCCGTTCCTATACTCAAGGCCTTTTGGCACTATGATTTTCCAAAATTTTCAGTGGAGGTGGATGGCAGGCCGGTAGGGGAGGGCACAGGCTCTGTGTTTATCAGCAATACCCGCAGGTACACGGGGCCGTTGATAATAACAAACCAGGCCAGGGTGGACGATGGTGAGCTGGACGTGTTCATATTCAGGGAGAGGGGCAAGCTGAAGCTCTTAAAATACGCAGTTGGCGCGCTGTTCTGGATGGCCGACAGGTTTTATGACGTGACGTATGTGAGGGGTAAAGAGGTCAGGGTGAGTTCTCTTGACAATAAGGAGGTAGCCTATCAGATAGACGGTGATTTAGGCGGCACCCTACCCCAAAAATTCTCCGTAGTGCCCTTAGCTTTGTCTGTCCTGGTGCCTTAGTTTTCAAGATGTTTCGGGCGTTACTACAATTGTAGTTGCCCGATTTATCGGGCCTACATATGCCTCATAAATGAGGCAACTACAGATTAAGAAATTAAAATTTCAATTGTAGTTGCCCGATTTATCGGGCCTACATATGCCTCATAAATGAGGCAACTACAGATTGAGAAATTAAAATTTCAATTGTAGTTGCCCGATTTATCGGGCAAGGAAGATTAATGAGAGGCACTAAAAACATTAGATTAAAGCATTATGACTATTCCGCCAACGGCTCCTACTTTGTAACCATCTGTTCTAACTATAAACAACCTCACTTAACAGACCTGAGATATACTATTGAGCTAGCTATAAAGAGGATAGCTTGTATTGAAGGTGTAAAGGTGGACTACTTTTACGTCATGCCAAATCATTTACATCTAATTGTAATTTTGAATGACTGCCCTATACCACTAGGCAAAGTTGTACGGCGGCTAAAGGCACGAGTGAGTAAAGAAGCAGGATTCAAGGTTTGGCAGCCTAATTACTACGAACATGTTATTAGAAATGAGAAAGCATTGATAAAGATTAGAGAATATATTAAAAACAATCCCACAAAAGAGAGAATAGAATTTGAACAGTTTTACGGGTTGTAGTTGCCCGATTTATCGGGCTTGTGTATGTGCCTCATAAATGAGGCGACTACATTTGAGAAAAACAACATTGCCAATTGTAGTTGCCCGATTCACCGGGCCTATGTATGTGCCCCATAAATGGGGCAACTACAAAATATATTCAGATACGTCTAGGGGTCTGTACCTACACTTTTGCGTGGATTGCGCTTCTTTTAATGATAATCCTGTCCGCATATTTCTCAAATAAATCATATCCTGAGCCGCCCTCGGTTAAAATCTTCATTACCTGGTCTGGGTCGGTGATGCGGACGCCGCCCATTACCGTAACGCCACGCCTGAAAAACGGCTCCGGGTAAAGGCTGGCCGTGGGCCCCACCAGCACCACCTCCCTTGCCCCTTTGCAGGACTCCAGTATGGGCCCCAGTGTATGATTGACGATGGTGACGCCGGTGATTATCAGGACGTCGCACCCGGGCAGGACATCCTTTGCCAGCGCCTCGGGCTGGAGCTCTATACCCACCTCCTTCGCCAGCCAGGGGTTTTTTTCAAAGACGTGGAGCTCCTTGCACGTTTCCTTTAGCTGTTTAATAAATGGCGGAAACGCCCCGACCATGCCCACGGTGTCGTCCTTATTTATTTCTACTAAATCAAGGGCGTTGCCCAGTCCTGCCACTTTGTAGGGGCAGTCCTTATCCTCTAATAGAGTGGCCGAGAGTGCATTCAGTGTGGCGACGCCTATTGCGGCCTTGAGTGGGCTCTTTTCCTCCAGGGAAAATTTCATAAGCGTGCTGATATCCTGGTTCAGCAACTCTCCCGCCTGTGGCATCTTGGCGTGGGACTTGGGACAGCAGATGGCCTCGGGCAGGTCGTGTATCGGTGTGTAAGCAATCCCGGCGTGTGCAGTATTTAGTTTTACGCCGGTGTAAAAGACCCCTATCCGGATGTCAACCGGCCTGAGGTCGAGGCCCTCTATGATGCCTTTATCCTTTATTATTCTTATCAGGTCCCTTAGAATTTCCATGAGTAGATATCTCGACTAACCTTATTCAAAGTTCGAATGTGGTAAAGGTTATTCGTAGACAGTAAAAGAAGGTAAAGAATCCGTCAAAAAAATCTACTAAAATCTGACCATAGACATAAATTGCCTCCGCCGTGCCTCCACGTCGGCAAGGGTTATTTGTTGAAGGCGCTGGATGCTAAAACCTTCTACGTTGAAGGACGCCAGTATGGTCCCGTACACGATGGCTTGTCTCAGATTTTCTGTACTTGCAGTGCCCATCTTCGCCAGGTATCCAATTGTCCCCCCTGCAAAGCTGTCTCCCGCACCAGTTGGGTCCTTTACGTGCTCTGTAGGATAGCCGGGCACCAGGAAGAAGCCGTCCGCAGTGACCAGCAGTGAGCCGTGTTCGCCCTTTTTTATTATCACATAGCTTGGCCCGCTTTTCTGCAGTAGCCTAGCGGCCTTTATCAGGTTGTGCTCGCCGGTGAGCTGTCTGGCCTCTGCATCATTCAGTATAAATGCATCTATTCGTTTCAGCACCTCTAAAAGCTCTGACTTATTCTCGGTTATCCAATGGTTCATGGTATCTGCAGCAATAAAGGTAGGCCCGTTCATCTGGTCGAGCACCTGCATCTGCAGGGACGGAAGACCATTTGCGAGGAACACAAAGCGACTGTCCTTAAAGGGTTCCGGGACCCGTGGCACGTACTGACCAAATACGTTTAGGTCCACAGAGAGTGTCTCTGCGACATGCATTGTGTCCTTGTACTGGCCCGACCAGCGGAAGGTCTTCCCCTCCATCACTTCAAGCCCTGTCATGTCGATGTTTTTTGTAGATAAAATGCTTTTGTACTGGTGCGGGAAATCACTTCCTACCACACTCACAAGCCGCACAGGGGTAAAGAAAGTAGCTGCCCATGAGAAATACACTGCCGAGCCCCCCAATACCTCCTCCGCCTTCCCGTGAGGTGTCTCCACCGTATCTATACCTACTGAACCAACCACTAATAGGGGCATTGTTTATTTCCCTTAATGTTGTTGCACCCGCCAGCTTATATAATAGGACAACAGATACAACAACACTATTTGCATTTCAGACACTGCTAGTCTTACAAAATGTGCTGAGGCAGTGAGAGATTCTTTGTAGAGTCTTTTGCCGGCCCAGTAGTTCCATGGTTTCAAAGAGCCCTGCACTAACCGTCTTCCCCGTTACTGCCACCCTCAGGGGCTGTGCCAGCTTGCCGAAGCCGATACCACGCCTTTTCACTAAGCCACGAAGGCACCTTTCCAGCGAGTCTTTGTCAAAATCCTTGACCCTCGAGAGTTCAGAGTGGGCCTCCTGGAGCAATTCGGGTATAGTACCCTTCTTGAGGAGTTTATCAACTGCTGCAGGGTCGTAGTCAATCTCCTCTGTAAATAAGAAAGAGGTCTGGGCGTAGAAGTCTGCAAGGGTCTTGAACCGTTCTATATGTAGTTCCACCACCCTAGATAGCCAGCCCCCGGGCAGCTTCTCCGGCTCTACGCCAACCCTTTGCAGGAAGGGTGTTATCCTCTGGAGAAGGTCGTCTATGGGCAGTTGTCTTATGTATTGACTGTTCATCCAGTCCAGTTTTGTGTTGTTGAACCTGGCGCTGGTCTTTCCCACGCGTTCAAGTGTGAAGGATTTTATCATCTCATCCACTGAGACAATCTCTCGGTCGTCACCAGGCGCCCATCCGAGCAGGGCGATAAAATTTGCAAGGGCCTCGGGCAGGTAGCCAAGCTCTTTGTACTCCCTTACAGACGTTGCGCCGTGGCGCTTACTAAGACGCGCACCGTCCTCACCCAGTATCATAGGCAGGTGGGCGAAGCGCGGTGGCTCCACGCCGAGGGCATTATAAATGGCTAGCTGTTTGGGCGTGTTGGCAATGTGGTCGTCACCACGGATGACGTGTGTAATGCCCATCTCTATGTCATCTATGGTGCAGGCGAAGTTGTATGTAGGGAATCCATCTGCCTTGAGTATGACAAAATCCTCTATCAGGGAGGCGTCAAACCTTATGAGGCCGCGTATGACGTCATCGAACTTGATTTCTTCATCAGGCATCCTGAAACGTATGGCACGGCCCTTTTCTTCCTCGCTCCAGTACGCCTTACCTTCCCGGACAAGTCTTTCTGCATACTTCTTGTAAATTTCCAGTCGGCTGCTCTGGAAAAGTGGGCCAGAGTCCCAATCTATCCCCAGCCACTTGAGGCCCTCTTTAATATCCTCTACAAACCTGGGTTCCGACCTTGCCTGGTCAGTGTCCTCTATGCGCAGGCTGAAGGTGCCGCCCTCGTGCCTGGCGAACAGCCAGTTATAGAGTGCCGTCCTTGCACCGCCAATGTGCAGGAACCCGGTAGGGCTGGGAGAAAATCTTACGTGTACCTTTTTTTCAGTCATCTGCACCTAGAAATCTGGGTATTTTCACAAACAAGAAGGGGTTATGTGACATCTAAAGGGGGTTATCCTAAGCCTAACCGATTTCTGCCGTTATGCTACAGGATTGATTTTTGCGTGTCAAGGATTTTGATGGGTAGGCTGTAGATGTAAAAATGGTTGTTAACTATGTTGACATAGACTTGTGTACAGGTATATTGGGTAAGGCGGTATATTGCTTTTCACGTATAAAGAAAGGGATAAGAAAAGTGACCATAAAAGAAGCCACAGCAGAGGTATTTTATACAGCCTTTAAGGCCCTTAACCGTAAACAAAAGGATGCCCTGTTGGCAAAGATGCTCAAAGACCCAGAATTTAAGGAAGACCTGGTTGACCTAGTACTGATAGAGCAGGCTAGGAAAGAGCCAGGAGAGGATATATCTCTAGATGAATACCTAGAGAAAAAGGTATGACCTCTGGGTATAAAGTTCTTCTAAGACCTGCCGCAGTTAGGGACCTAGATAGACTGGAGTTGAAGATGCGGAGCAGGGTAGTGAAGGCGTTACGTAGCCTGGAAGAATCACCTAGACCTTGGGGAGCTAAAAAGCTGGTAGGAGGGGAAGCCCAATGGAGACTGAGGGTAGGAAACTACCGCATCCTTTATGAGGTTCTCGAAGATACCAACACAGTGCGGATATTTAGGGTTGTCCATAGGCGAGAAGCCTACCGCTAAGATATGTGAAAATTATAACGTAAAGTATCAAGGATTTTGATGGGT
>JBHIBD010000095.1:0-6443 GCA_046758865.1 Candidatus Brocadiales bacterium
ATATTTTTCAAGTATTTGTAAAATGTCCTGTCAGATATTTCGTGAATTTTGGCTATTTCATCGGCCGTATAGAATTCTTTTGCAAAAGTAATACCACGTCGAGTTACACCCCCTGTCTGGGATGGTGCCTTTTGTAGGGAGTCTTCCACCTCTTTTTTCAACTTCTGGTAGAAGAACTCTGGATTATATGAGGTTTCATGGAATTCTTCAGCATACCTGTTTTCATAGGTAGAAGAACCTAACAGGCCCAAGCAAGACAGACAATCAACGACATCTCTGACTACAAAAGCAGCTGCGGGCATTAAATATTTGCTTGTGAATGACCTATAACGGAAACGGAGCTCACCTTCATTTTCCAATCCAGTACCCTGGAGGCCTTTCCTTATTACAGCCCACGTGGTATCTAATTCTCTCAGTACCTTGGAGTATTCTTTGTTCATGTGTTCTACCCACGCCTCCCACCACAAATTTCGTACTTCTGCTTTTTCTTTCTTAGACAGTGATACTCGCCCTTTAGGTTTAATGACGTACCTGGAACGGTCAAAGTAAACTTTATTTTTTAAATGTTTGGGGATTTTTATGTCTGGTGGATGTCTAAAATCCTTGATGGTGGGAGGGTGTTCTGTTTTCTCCTTTACCAATTTTTCCTCCACCGAGCGGTAGAGTTCATAATATGTGTTCCATGCGGTAAGAAATCTTTCAGTATTATCTATTTTTTTTGTAACGTCCGGGGGAACTTCTAGTAACATGCGTTATCCCTCCTAGTAACCTCTCCAGGTAAAGGAATGGAGAAGCTGGTGGAGATTGCCAGCTTGTCAGGGGCACTCCTATCTCCTGACCTTCAAGTTTATGCTCAGGTCTTGCCTACCTTGCGGGGGGCATATCACTCTCACATTGTGCCACCAGCTACTTTGAACGTCATCATGGCTTCTTGCTTTTTAACCAGTTCTCCTTCAAAGCCAGGCCCTTCATATTATTACGGTTATAAGAGAGAACGATAAAGTCATGATACGGAAAAGGCGAAGGTCTTACAGTTTAACCTTCATCTGGATGGTAGACAAACTCTTGTACCCACACCCACCCCGTTTCTCCCTCGTGAGGCCCTTCGTCAATCACTATTCTTAGTGCTATCCAGTATAAATAATCAGCAGCGTCTATCACACTGCATTTTGTGAGCCTTTCCACTTGAAATTTGGCATTCTCCAGCGTGTCTGTCTTAAAGACATAGACAAACTCACGTTTCTCTTTTGTATCAAGATATCCCGACGTTCCTATATATCCAAACGGGTCGTCTCCTGCGCCAAGGTGCGCTGTGCCTTCTGTGTTTCCATATGCGTAAAGGTAATCTGTGGAAGATACGCTGGCGATGGTTAACAAACTCATTAACAGAAAAAGTGAAAAAGTGGTAGATGCCGTCTCATGCTGAATCCTCCTAGATTTGCCATTGTTTAACGTACTAATTCTCATAGTAAAACTTGCACCTCAGAAAGGCAAGTACAATGAAACCCACCAAAGTGGCAATCTACGCCAGAGTAAGCACCCAAGACCAAGGCCTTCAGCTTATAGAACTAAGACGGTATATGACCTGCCCCCTTTAGCTCATAACTTAAAGAATAAGGGTTAAACTATATATAACGTTCTAACATGAGTAAAATCGCAAGATATTTATTCTTTTTTTGTCCGTTAATGTACACCCCCAAGCCCACAGATTAAACATTTTGATTCTTCTCCTTTACTCCATTTGTGCTTATGGTTTCGGTATTCTTCGAGATTCTTGATTGCTGCCTCAAGCTCCTCCCTCAGTACATCATAAGGGTTATTGCTATCAACATCGTATTTGCCACCATACGTCTCAATTATCGTGTAGTTTACAACGGCACTGTGTACCATGGTCTCTAAAGTACGTTGCACTTCCTCTCTGTTTATTTTATCTGTTAACATCGTGCCATCCTCCTGTTAATTGTTTTGCAATTAACCAAAAAATTTTGTATTTGTCCCTGTTTTCACTTTACCTGTCTTCTGAAGTAGGATATTAATCCTTCTATATCCCTTTTTGGCTCCACCGGCCTTTTTATTTATCTTGTGGAGAGGTATTAGAAACCTTTACTTGGAGATGACTCATGTTTTGATTTATCTAATGCTTCTCTCAATGCTACTGCCGCTCTACTGCTTTTTGAGAACCCGCACCGGATACCTTATGGATAGAATTAACGGTCCAAGTAATATGTTTTTGAAGTTGCTCCTGGAAAGAACTAATTGAGTCATATTCAACTACCAGCCCCTCTTTCTCAGACTTTTTCTTGAACTCTACAAGTCTTTGGTATTGAGTAGCATCTATATTACCAGGCCCTACAGGAACTAATGAGAAGTATAGCAACACCCGTTTGCCAGCTTTTCGGAACTCTTCAACTTCTTCAACGGTGCAAGACTCGGCCCTTCCTTTAGGTGCGCTAATTCGAGTCTTAAAGATTCCAATTAAAACGTCACAACTATCCACCAACTGTTTATTTACAGTAGCCTGTGGTCTATCACCCATTTCAAGAGTGGCGTGGGTCTGCCAGAAAACTGGTTCAAGTATTGCCCCGTATTTGAGTGAATTTGCCGCGTTCCAAGAGTGGATAACTTCGCGAATGACCTTGAGTTCACTATCAATATCGGACGGTGAGGATATGAGAATTCTATATACCGTAGCTTGCCAAGGCATGCAGATTTACCCCTTTTTCTTGCTAAAAATCATGTCCGAATTTTGGGTACTGTCTTAAAACACCTTATATCGCACGCCATGAAGTCCGTTTCTGGCCCCCTGCCCCCTCTAGAGATTCCTTTCCAGTCCCTTCAGACAGGGAGAGGGACGAAAAGTTCACTCCCTACGACCCCTAATGGAATCAAAGACTTAGTAACAAATTGAAAAACTCGCATCCCAAAGGAAAATGACTCATAAAGAAGTTTCTTCTGGTGCGGGGCCGAGTTCCTTGAGTATCTCGGTAAGGCTGGTGCGGGCCCGGAGGCTGACCACTTCTGTGACGGCCTTATCCTCAGGCGCACCCATCTGGTGTGCTATTATCCCGCCAAACTCCCAAAAGAGGCCCTCCGGGGGGAGTGACTCAACAGACCCCGCTTTACCTATGATCTCCTGCTCAAGGCTGAAATACTGGAGAGACCTGGTGCTAATCGAGTTCTTGATATCCTCTTCCCAGCCTATCTCAGACCTCAAGCCCTTCCTGCCATACTTTTCTGCCTCATCCGGAAATGCTGAGATGATGAAGCTCACAAGCAGGTCCATGTACATGCGGCGAGAGTCCTTGAGCCTCGATGCAGCAACCCTATCGAAGAGATAAAGGATAAAGGCCAGAAGCTCAAGCCACACGATTAGTGCCCCGGCCCTCTCCAGCTTGTCTGCGGTCCTCTTGCCAGACCTTAAGTCCTCAACCCCGTGGGATGCAATCTGGAAGACGAGCGTGGCCGCCCTATATGCCCTGGGCCTCAGGAGTGCCAGCTGCTCTTTTATCCTTTTCTTGTCAGAACCCTCTTTCTGTTTCTCCTCTGTCCCGGTCACTTTTGACTTACCCCAAATCCACCCACACGCTCTTTATCTGGGTATAGAGTTCCAGGGAGTGGAGGCCCAGTTCACGCCCAAAGCCTGATTGCTTGTAGCCCCCGAATGGGCTGCCGCAGTCAAAGGCGTTGTAGGTGTTTATCCACACGGTACCTGCCCGGAGCCTTCTGGCAGCGGCGTGGGCCTTCTTGATGTCCTTTGTCCAGACGGCGGCCGCAAGGCCGTAGGGTGTCTGGTTCCCTGACCTTATTGCCTCATCAACGCTCCTAAAAGTAAGGGTTGATACCACTGGACCAAAGATTTCCTCCTTAGCAATCTTCATATTGTTTTTTACGTTATCGAATATGGTGGGCCTTACAAAATAGCCGTTGTCTCCTATGCTATCGCCTCCGCAGCAGAGCTCTGCCCCCCCTTCCTTGCCGGCCTCTATGTAGCCCATCACCTTGTCAAACTGGACCTGAGACACCAGGGGGCCCATCTCGGTCTTCGGGCTAAGTGGGTCGCCCACGCGCATCTTCGAGGCGAACGACACCATCCTGTCCATGAACTTGTCGTGAATCTTTCTGTCGAGAAAGAGCCTCGAGGCAGCGCAGCAGCACTCACCCTGGTTGAAGAATATGCCCGTTAGCGCACCCTTTACTGCCTCCTCTATATCAGCATCGGCAAACACTATATTGGGTGACTTGCCTCCCAGCTCCAGCGACACCCTCTTAAGGGTGTCAGAGGCGGCACGCATGATGTCCTTTCCCGTAGACGTCTCGCCGGTAAAGGCCACCTTGTCTGCGCCTGGATGCCTGGCCAGCGCTACACCCACGGTCTCGCCAGGACCCGTGACGATGTTGAGCACCCCCTTGGGGAGGCCCGCCTCCATAAAGAGCTCGCCGAGCCTGAGGCATGTGAGTGTGGTAAACTTGGACGGCTTCAGCACTACCGTGTTCCCGCAGGCGAGGGCTGGCCCCAGCTTCCAGGCGGCCATCAACAATGGAAAGTTCCAGGGAATAATCTGCCCTACTACCCCCACGGGCTCCCTCAGCGTATAGTTAAGCATGTTGCCCCTCACCGGGATGGTCTCGCCGTGAACCTTATCGGCCCAGCCTGCATAGTAAAAGAACGTATCGGCGGTGTAAGGCACGTCCACGGTGCGTGACTGTGTGATGGGCTTGCCGTTATCCAGGGTCTCTAGTATAGCCAGCTCCTCCAGGTTCTTCTCTATAAGCTCTGCAACCTTTGCAAGTATACGGCCACGGTCGCGTGCGTCCATGTCAGGCCATGGGCCTGACTCAAAGGCCCTTCGGGCGGCCTTTACTGCAAGGTCTACATCCCTCCTGTTACCCTGAGCAATCCTTGTGAGCACCTTCCCTGTGGCAGGGTTTATGGTCTCGAAGGTCTTGCCAGAGCGGGCATTGACCCATTTGCCGTCAATGAGCATCTTTCCGGGTTTTATCTTTATCGGGGGCTTCAGACTCGATTTCGGTTTTTTCTTCGGTCTTGACTTGACAGCCATATTCTTACTCCTTTCTTAAAATACTACCCTCCCACTACGTCAGGAATATCCGAAAATATTTTTACTACAACAGGGGCCATGAGCATAAAGTCCCGCCCCCTTATCTGCTCCATTACCCTTTTGACAGCGGCCTCCTTGCAGGGTTCGAGGGTGATGATAAACGGAAGTATCTCGCTTAGGTCGCACTCAAGCCCAAGTTTTTCTCTGAAGTAGCCCTTTTCTTCACTTGAGTGCTTGAGCTGAAGGACTTCATCTACGTTGACCTGATTCTGTTTCAGATGGCCCAAGATATCGCTCACTATACCGGGTCTGTCCCTTACTACAAACCGGAGGTAGTATCTGTAAGGTATGTCATCGTCCAAGTGTTTATTAAACCTCAGGACCTCTGCGCCCGGACTAAAACGGGCACCGCCAGCGATAGAGATTATGTCTGAGACCACCGAGTTGGCTGTAGGGCCTGCTCCGGCGCCTTTACCTACAAAACACATAGTCTCACAGTACTTGCTCTCCACCAGGATAGCATTAAGGGCACCGTTTGCCCTGGAGAGCACGTGACTATCCTTTATCATAATGGGTGATACAGCGGCCGTTACCTCACCTCCCGACCTGCGGATAGAGCCGAGGAGCTTTATGTTAGTCCCAAGCTTTCTACTTGCATAATCAAAGTCAATCTTTTCAAGAAACTCTATACCCTCTGTGGCCACATCTTCTTTCTTGACAAAAATGCCGTAAAGGAGTTGTAGGAGTACTATTATCTTGTCCCTGGTATCGTACCCTTTTATATCGGCCTCTGGATTGGTTTCGGCGTAACCCAGCATCTGTGCCATAGCAAGGGCCTCTTTGAAGGTCTTTCCCTGGTCTCGTATGGCGGACAGGATGTAATTGCAGGTGCCGTTAAGGATGCCGTAGAGCCCGGTAACATTATCAGATGCAAGACCTTCGCCGAGTGAGCGTATGATGGGTATCCCGCCGGCTACCGATGCCTCGAAGCGTATTTGGGTGTTAGCGTTCTTGCGGGCGGCAGAATGGATCTCTTGTCCGAAGCCGGCAAGCACCGCCTTATTGGCCGTTACCACAGACTTGCCGCCCTCCAGGGCCTTAATAATGTAAGAGGCTACCTGTCTGGCATCCTCTGGTCTTTCAAGCCCCAGCATCTCTGCCACAATGGATATTTCGGGATGGTTTATTACGTCCTCGGGCCTGCTGGTAAATTTATCTGGAAATTCTTTGTACCAGTGCTTTTCCTTTGGGGACCTGGTGTATATCTTTTCTATCTCCAGCCGGTAGCCCAGCCTCTTTGCGAGGCTGTCACCATCACCAAATACTATGTCCTGGACGCCCTCGCCGATGGTGCCAGAGCCCAGGAGACCTATTTTTATGACC
>JBHIBD010000096.1:0-6361 GCA_046758865.1 Candidatus Brocadiales bacterium
GCCATGAACTGGGCAATCTCGCGGAACGTGGCCTTGTCATCTACGGGTATCTCCTCAATAGTCTTAAAGGCCCTTTCTACCAGACCCTCCGCATAGTTTTGTGAATAATTGATTGCATCGTATTTCTTGTACAACGCTATGACCTCGTTCACCTCACGGCTGGAGGTGTTCTCCCTGGGCTTAAGCATTATCTCTATAAGCCTCTCCCTATCTGCTGCACCGGCTACACCTAACGTGTAGGCGTAGAGGAAACTGGGCTTTCCTTCCCTTATGTCTGAGCCAATGACACCACCCCGGCCCTTGCCCTGGGTGAGGTCTATAAGGTCGTCGCGTATCTGGAAGGCCGGACCCATGCTCTTGCCCAGCTCCCATATCTTCTCAATTACTCTATCTGATGTCCCTGCCACCACCGCGCCACCCACCATGCCGCAGGTCAGGTAATATGCGGTCTTCAATTCCACTATTTGGAGGTAATTCTCTATTGTGAATTTCGTGGAACCCCGCCAGTTTATATCCAGGGCCTGTCCCTCCACGGTCTTTTCGTATGTAAGGGTAAAGATGTCCAGCAGCCTGAGTCTTTTTTCTAGGGACAGACTGCGGTCTAATATAGAGCGGTAGGCGCGGCCCAGCATGTAGTCACCGACATTTATAGCGTTTGCCGTGCCATACTTAACCCAGACAGTGGGCTTGTCGCGGCGCATGGTGTCACCGTCTTCGATATCGTCATGCATCAGGAACATATTGTGCAAGACCTCCACGGCAGCGGCAAACGGTACGGCCTCATCCGGGTTACCGCCGAGGGCCTCACATACAATCAGGCATAGTGCAGGACGCATCCTCTTGCCACCCGAATCCATGTGGTACCAGATGGGTTCACTCAGGTAGTCATATTTGCAGGGGAAAAGCTCCTTGAGGTGCTCATCTATACGCTTGCCGTAGGCCTTTAGGGAGTCCTCTATATTTTTCACAATACGTTCCTATTAAGGGATTAGTAGGAACGAACCTTTTAGGTCCGTCCGCTAGCAAACGGACAGGTCTAAAGACCTGTCCCTACATTACCTAAAACACCGTTACACTCACGGCTAAGATTACGCCCTGCTGAGGAATTCACCCGTGCGGGTGTCTATCTTCACTACGTCTCCCTCGTTTATAAACAGAGGCACCTTTATCTCGAGGCCGGTCTCGAGCTTGGCCGGCTTGAAGACATTGGTAACGGTGTCACCCTTTGTGCCTGGCGCGGTCTCTGTCACTTTAAGCTCTACGGCGGCCGGCAGTTCCACAGACACCGGCCGACCCTCATAGAAACCCACCCTTACCTTGCAGTTAAGGGGCATGTACGGGTCATAATCTTCCAGTACATCCCCAGGGATAAAGACCTGCTCCAGGGTCTCGGTATCCATCATACAGTAGTTCTGACCGTCATTATAAAGATACTCCATGGTACGGTAATCCATGAACACCTTTTCTATCTTATCCGTGGAGCGAAAGCGGTTCTGTATGACGTTACCATGCTTCAGGCTCTTGAGTCTTGCCTGTATCAGAGCGCGCTTATTCCCGGGGGTAAGGTGGTGAAAATCTACAACCACGTATAGGTCGCCGTCATGCTTTACCATCATTCCCCGTCTTATATCCGTGGCGTTTATCACTTTAAGACTCCTCTTTACACATTACAAATTGCACGACCTAAGAAAATTATATCAGAATGCCTACATGAATTCCACCATAACGGAATCTGCCACGAAAAGGCCTTTGCGGGTGAGGCGCAGTTTTCCCCGTTTCATGCTCATCAGGCCCAACTTACAGACCCTGTCTATCACCTCTCCATAAAGCTCCCTTAGGGGAAAGCCTGTCTGGCTGGCAAAATCTCTCTCTTTAATGCCAGAGGTCATCCTAAGGGCCATTACAAGGGTCTCGGCGGCGCGTTCTCTGGGGGCCAAATATTCCCCAAATGTTTTAGCGCTCTTTCCCGACTCAATCCGCACGATGTAACGAAGGACGTCCCTTACGTTGGAGGTGCGTCTGCCGTCCAAATATGACACGGCACCGGCCCCGACGCCCACGTAGGGAAGGTTCTTCCAGTAATTGATGTTATGAAGGCATTGGTGCCCCTTCTTTGCAAAGTTGGATATCTCGTAGTGTCTGTAGCCATTCTCGATTGATGTCAGAAATGATATGGTTTTTTTCAGCATGTCGAGCTGTACTGCCTCATCGGGTCTCGGTATCTTGCCTGACCTTATCTGCCGTGCCAGGGGTGTGCCCCTCTCCACAGTAAGGCAGTAGGCCGAAATGTGCTCCGGGTTCAGTGCCAGGGCCTCGGATAGGTCTTCCTCCCAGTCGTTAAGGGTCTGACCCGGCCAGCCAAATATCAGGTCAATGCTTAGGTTGTTAAACCCTTCACTGTGCAGTACAGAGAATGCATCGAGGGAATCTTTCCTCGAGTGGATGCGCCCCAGCAGCTTTAAGCCCCTTTCGTTAAAGGACTGGATGCCGAGGCTGAGGCGGTTTACGCCACCCTCTTTCAAAAGAGTAACCTTCTTAGAGTTAATTGTCCCGGGGTTTACCTCCACCGTGTATTCCTTTATCCTCTTCATGTCCAGTGCGCTGGATATGGTGTCGAGCAGTTGATTCAGTTGCCCTTCTCTCATGGCGGTGGGGGTACCGCCGCCTATGTAAACTGTCTTATAAGGGTGGTCCTTTACGTCCCCAAGCTCCTTCCTCAATGCCACTATATATCTAGAAGCGATGTCCGTTTGATAGACGGATGAGTTGAAGTCACAGTAGCTGCACCTCTTGGTGCAGAAGGGGATGTGAATGTAAAGGGCGTTGGGAGATGTCATCTGTGTTGTAATATCTAACAAGTCAGATGGAGGGCAGTAACAACGGTTTTATTGCCTCTTATCAGGTCGTTATGTCGCTTGCAGGCCTCTGGCGTGATGGCAGCAAATAGTTTTATACCTTTTTGCTCAAGCAGTGTCTTTAACTGCAAATCTATCTTCATGCGGCCATCCTGGCCGGTTCCTACTATAAGTATCTGCGGTGCGGCCCGGAGTATTTCTAAAATGTCCTCTTGCTGTAGCTTGTGTCCCTCCTTTCGCCACCAGCTACCATCCACCCTGTCCGGGTATATTATCACGTCGCTCGAATAGCCTCGACCGTTAATCTTGATATTTCCGAAGCTTGAGGAATCTATGTGCATTTCCATAATGCTGGAGGCGAGCCATCGTGCCCCAGGCAGACCCGCCATTATTTGGACGGACCTGTCCCTGCAAAGACTCTGGCAACGGCACTACGAGGGAGAATTAACTAACGCCTCTACCTGGAATAGTTGACGTCCTTCTCGCGAACCATGGGGACGAAGATGCAGCCCAGGAGCTCCTCCTGTTTGAGGAACTCCCCCATCCGAGTAATCCTGCAAAGAATCTGGTGTTCTGGATATCCTACGGGGATTACCAGCCGTCCACCGTCAGAGAGCTGTGCCACTAAGGCAGGGGGGACGTTGTCTGCGGCGGCGGTCACTATTATGGCGTTATAGGGAGCCTCTTCCTCATAACCGATGTGACCGTTACCTGCGTGGAAGGTTATCCTGTCACCGTAGCCCAACTCTACCAGTATATCCCTGGCCCTCTCGAGTAGTGCAGGCCTTATCTCTACGGTATAGACCTTGTCCACTATCTCTGCCAGGATGGCGGTCTGGTAACCAGACCCTGTACCTATCTCCAGCGCCCGGTCCGTCTTCCTTAGCTGCAGGGCCTGGGTCATACAGGCCACCATGTAGGGCTGAGATATAGTCTGCCCATCCCCGATTGGTGCAGGCGCATCGTCATACGCCCTGCTCCACATCTCCACTGGCATAAAAAGATGGCGGGGCACCTTTTCCATGGCCTGAAGGACACGCTCGTCTGTGATATCCCTCATCCGAAGCTGTGTCTTGACCATCTCCTTACGTCTTATTTCAAAGTCCATCAAGTCCATAGCTCTACCTGCATTTGTCTATGAGTTCCTTTAGCATCTTGCGGTGGCAGTGGGTATCTTCCTCTTCGTGGCAGAAGAGGGTGATGGTCTCCCTCTTCGCCCTCTTTGCGAGAAGCCGTATCTTATCCCTCTGTGCCCTCATTTCATTAATGTATCTTTTCTTAAATTCCTTGAATGGGATTTTTTTCTTTATCCAATCGCTAAGAAGCTGGGCGCTTGGGGCCAAATCTCTGTCCCACTCGTCTACCCGTGCCTTGGTGATACCCCTGGGCCACCGCCTCATTATAAGTAACCGAAAACCTTCCCCCCGGGTCTCGCCGTCGTAGACGGACTTTGTCCTAATCCCCATGGGCATAGTAAATTATACGGCAAAAAAAGGGCAAAGGCAAGCCAAAGTCTCTGGGTAGCGCAGGGCTCCTTGCCCACGTGAGTAGCTGTCTGACTTATTAGGCATTCATGTTTATATGCGCCCCATAAATGGGGCAACTACAGCGTAACGGGATTAAAATAACATATCAGCTATGCTAGGCATCTCATCTCGGCAGGTACGTCAATTATAGAATTGTAGGGGCACGGCATGCCGTGCCCCTACACAGATTCTTCACTTCGCTCAGAATGACACGTGTATTTTTGCAGGATTCTTAGCTTTCACCCTCAATAATCCCCGAGATGCGTTTCAGGGCGATGTCCATCAGGTCGCGGCTCTTGGCCTCTACGTTAAGGCGGAGCTTGGGTTCAGTGTTGGACTTTCTACAGTTGAACCACCAGTCCCTGTATTCCACAGTGACGCCGTCCAGTCTATCCACCTTCCCGTCACGAAAGCTCCCGGCCAGTTGGTCTATCTTTGCGTCCTTGTCCTCCACGGTGAAGTTTACCTCGCCGCTGGAGTAGTATTTCTTGAGTGGCGCCACCAGGTTGGACATGCTCACCTTCTTTCGGCTCAAGATATTCAGAACCTCAATCATGGCGATTAGGCCAGAGTCTGCGTAAAAATTATCGCGGAAGTAGTAATGTCCAGAGAGTTCACCACCAAACACGGCGTTTTTCTCCCTCATGGTGGCCTTTATGTAGGCGTGGCCCACCTTCTCGCGGTACGGCTTCCCGCCGTTTCTCTCTATCTCTTCCTTTACTGCCCAGCTTGAGCGCAAGTCATAGATAATGGTGGCCCCCTTCTCCTCGTTGAGGAATTCCCTGGCGATGAGGGCGGTGATGATATCGTTACTGATTGCCTCCCCCTTTTCGTCCACAAAGGCCACGCGGTCTGCGTCGCCATCGAACGCCACGCCCAAGTGGGCATTCTCCTCCCGCACCCGTTCCTGGAGGTCCCTGAGGTTTTTTAGTTTCAATGGGTCTGCCTCGTGGTGGGGAAAGCTCCCGTCAAGCTCAAAATAGAGTGGGGTTATCTTGCAAGGGAGTCCCTCGAAGACGATTGGTACCGTCTTGCCAGCCATACCGTTCCCCGCATCCACCACTATGCGCATGGGTCGCAGCTTGTGGGTGAATTTCCTGACGTGCGCCTTATAATCCTCCATTATGTCTCTCTCGATCACCTTACCCGGGGACCTGATGCCTTGGGCGGGTGGGTGTATCACCATGTCTCTTATCTTCGCCAGGCCCGTCTCAAGTCCTACAGGTATGGCCTGCTCGCGGCATATCTTAAAGCCGTTATACTTCGCTGGATTATGGGACGCAGTGACCGATACGCTACCATCGTAGCCGTATTTTGCTACTGCGAAATACGTGACGTCTGTGGGGACGACACCGATGTCAATGACATTTACGCCGAAGGAGGTAATACCCCCTATAAGTGCTTGAGCAAGCGGGGTGGAGGAATCTCGCATGTCCCTGCCCACCACGATATTCTTTATACTGCCCCTCTGCTGTCTAAAAAAGTGGACGAGTGCCGAGCCGATGCGCCTCGCAGTGGCCTCGTTGACCTCTACGGGATACACCCCCCGGATGTCATAGACCTTGAATATTCCTGGCTTTATGGTGATGTGGCCTTGGGGCACTTTTGGCTGTACTTTCACCTCACTGTACTCACAGCTCTTACACTGCAGGTAATACCTCTTTTGCCTGGCGCGGCATATGGTAACACTTATGGGAAATTTTTCGCCGGGGCAGCGCCTCTCCTCGGTTGTCAATAATTACTCCCTCCCACAAACGACCTAAACCACCCTTAAAGGGCCAAAATAATTGATTTACCAACATTTGTCAATTGCAATGACATTAGCTAACAGGTGCTGTGGAAGCGTCCTTGCTCTTTACAGCCCCCGTTGCACATGGTACACGCGGGGATGGTCATAGTAATGATGGCCATGATGGTGGTGCCAGTGACCGTGGTGTTTGTGGTAGTGGTGATGGCCGTTTATATTAGTCACAAAGACCC
>JBHIBD010000097.1:0-6209 GCA_046758865.1 Candidatus Brocadiales bacterium
AAATAAAATCTGTTCCAGCAAGTGAAGTTGTTTCTCCAGGGCGAAAAAGAGGATAAAGGCCACGATGAAGATGAGTATCCCTGTGGCGCTATGAACCCTTCCCGTTGCTACCTCACTACCCCATTGGTTTGCGATAAAACATAGGGCCACTATCCTGACGCTATTGGCCACCAGGGCAATGGGCACAGAGGATATAAAAAGCACGGCCCGCATAGCGCCCGATAGACCCGATACATAGGCGAATAGGGCCCCAAAGGCCAGCAGTGCAATCAGGGACCTCAATCCGCTACACACGTCTCCAACAATCAGGGAGGACTGGGAAAAATGGATAAAACTCCCCTCCCTGACGGCAACGATTCCCATTAAAGAGATGGCCCCTATAGCCACCTCTGCTGCAAAGAGCTTTAACTTGAGGCTCAGGTCTGCTATCATGCTCATAGGAAGGGGAATCATTGCAAAGAGAAATAAAATAGGAAACAGGAGTTTCCACCCTACCTCACTACCATAGATATAGAAGACCATACCCAGCAGTAGCGGGATCAGGGATAACCCCGACACAAAGGATATACTAAAGAGCGCCCCAGCGCAGTGGAGGCCAGCACCACCAACAAGTAATAGCAGGCCCAGGGACGTTCCCCATGAGTCGGACTGGCTCATGCCACGAAAAACGCCCCTATTTCTCCAGATTAGATAGGCCGAGACGAAGGGGACGACAAACCCGTGGGAATAATAGGAGTCGGCCGCTAACCACCTCCCTATCATCCACATAAAGGTATCTAGGTAGATATATACAAGCAGCGCCGTAACGACAAACGCAGGCCAGTAATTAATTAGAACTACCTCTCTTTCATGGATTTTCACGGCTTACCTGTCTCTTGCGAAAGTAGGATACCATACACCAACCCACAATGGTGCAGAACATAAACACTATGGCAACAACGCCCAGGGTCTCAAAGCCCTGGTGCACTCTGGTCCGGTCCAAGACCCTATCAATATAGGCATGCATGAAAAATATGTTTCCGAGTATAGGGCCGTGAAGTGTGGCCTTCAATCCCCATGTCCACGCCATCCACTTTCCTATTACAGGAATAGAAAAAAGGGCCAGTGGGAGGTCTGGTATAAGGGCCCAGCACCCGCAGCCGATAATAAAGGCGGGGCTATAGGGCATGAGCCTCTCCCTAAAGGCTCTGAAGGGGAGGAGGGCGCAGGCGGTTAAAAAGGCCGCCCCCATGCCCAGGGCAAAGTGCCCCGCAGGGTGTGCAACGTCCATATCCTGTTTTACCTCTCAGAAAATAGCCGTTTAGAAATCATAACTTCCCCTTTTCTGCCAGTGCTTCTTTAATGAGATTAACGGGTATGGCATAGCTGATGCCCGTGGAAAAACTGCCCTGCTTTGTTCTGGCTATAAAGGCACTATTGACCATACCAATAACCTCTCCTGTAGCTGGGGAAAAAAGCGGACTGCCACTATCACCTGGAAAGGCAGTACAATCGAGCTGAAATATGTTAAAAGGGGTGCTCAGGGCCTTTAGTTTCTTACTATCCAGCTCGGCGGTATTTCTGACCGGTAGCACAGCGGGGTTAATACTGCTTATTATCCCTCGGTGAGTAGCTGGATACAGGCCCAATATGGTGCCGAATGGGAAGCCGCAAAGGGCAACAGCCTGGCCTTCTCTCACACTAGAGGAGTCTCCGAGTAGAAGGGCAGGAAAATTCTCTCCTTCCAATTTCACCACAGCCACATCGTAACGCTTCAGTCTGATGGACAGAGAGGCCCTGACATTATAGAACCGCCCCCCGCGGTGGAACCAGACGTGAAGATCCTCTAATTGTCCATCCCTCTCTATGGCTCTTATGACATGTTCTGCCGTAATGGCGTAACCCTTTTGGTCGTAAATGAACCCACTGCCATAGAGTTTCACGGGCGGCTTTGAGGTTGGGTTCACACTGGCAATGGCTACCACAGCGGGCTTCATCTTTTTAATAATGCTGGGTAAGCCCACTGTCTTCGCCTCCTGGGAGGTGCTCACAGGGAATAAGGCCACGCAAACCCCTCCCATGGCCATAAACAATAGGCCATTCAAAAAGCGGTTACAATACCTTAACAACATCTCTATTCTCTCCTTATATTATTTAATTTTGTCATCCATTATCGAATGAATCATTATCGAAAGAATCTATCAATTCCCTCTCCGCCTGCCCTTCAAACATCAGGTCTCCTTCACCATTAACAATCCTTATCTTATAAAAAAGGAACTGGGAGCGGTGTTTTGCCCATTCTAGGTCAGGGATTTCATATTTCCAGACATCTCCATCCCCGGCCTGCATATCAGCGTATTCAGTGGTATCGTCTGTGCCTACCCAGTAACTAATCTGGGGTTTGAGCGTTTTACCCTTTCGTTGAGGAAGTCTTATCTCTACCGGGAATACACCTTTGGAGGTCTTCTTAAGGTCAACGGCTCGGGGTAGCATGGTATAGAAGGTCTTCTCAGTCGGGTTATCATTCTTTTCAGTTCCCTTTTTAGAAAGACCCTCATCTATTGAGGGTAGTACATAAGCAACCTCCGGTATAGCAGGCAGCAGTCCGGAACCATCCTCTTCGGTCTCCTTTGTGCCGGGCAGGGCCGTTTCCACCGTGTCGTCCTTATTTATTAGTATGGTCTTGGGGTCTGACGCTACAAACTTCTTTTCCCTTTTACGCGCAAGACTAGGCGGGGAGGGTTTAAAGGATTGCCTTAGTGGGTCTTTTTCCACTCCCTGTTGACTATGCTCTGGAACTGTCTCTCGCACGATTGGGGAAGGGGGTTGAGCAACCTTCTTGCTACCCTCCTCCTTTAGTCCCTTTGCTACCTTGCTGTCATGAATACTGCTATGTACCTTGGCCAGGTCCTTATGCTCCCTATAAGTCCTGGCGACCTTGCCTACCAGCAGGGGAAGCAAGGTGCCGAAAAGGGCTAACAGAAGGACACCAAATGTTATTACAAAAATTAGACTTACTTTGCTGCCCCTCAAACTTTTTCTCCTAGAGTCTGGGGTTTAATACATGCCATCTCCTGGACGGGCATATTTGCGGCTTTTATTACGAGGGAGGCCCTTTCCATCAAGGTAGTTCCCTCCTGGATAACCAAGTGAGCATGTCTCTTATAAGGTTCAACAAACCGCATGTACATGGGATAAACTGTGGAAAAGAGTTGGTTTCTGACAAAATCGACCGTCCGGCCCCGCTCTCGTACATCCCTTTCCAGCCGACGCCTGAGCATGGTGCCAAAGGATACTTCCAGATAGACCCGTAAGTCCAGTGCATTCCGAAGACCGGATTCATGAAAAATTAGTATCCCCTCTACTATGTTGAAAGGCTTTGGCACGACTTCCCTAGATTCAGGGATCCTGGCATGGTTCTTGAAATCATAAACAGGTATCCTGACCTTCTTACCCCTCCTGAGCGCAGCAAGGTGCTCTACTAAAAGCGCTACGTCAAGGGCCTCAGGGTGGTCGAAGTTTATTCTGGTCCTTTCTTCGGGTGAGAGGTTGGGCCAGCCCTTGTAATAATTATCGTGGGAGATAATATTCACCCTCTCCCCACCCAGGAGATGGTAAAGGTAAGAGGCAAGAAACGTCTTCCCAGAGCAAGTACCCCCACTAATGCCAATAAAGACAGGGTACATGCCAGACCCTTCCACCAGGGCCTTTAGGTTGTCTAATTCCATTGGCAGCGTCCTCATTTCAGATATCAGGCCTCAAAGTGCCTCGGTTATATTTTACCTGGCATAGTCTTAGTTGGAGATGTACCTTCTCAGAAACGGGCCAAGCGTGTTTGCCAACGGCAGGGGCAGGTTCTGCCATGCCCTGGTTGCCAGCCCCGCATACCACATTTTTTGGGGGTCTGCTCCGGGGGCTCGACATCCATTAAACATAATGTAGTTCCAGTATATCTGCTTTACCTGACAGCCCCAGCGTCGCTTGAATTCAAAGGTGCCAGAACCTATAGTTGACCTGCCGAAATCGAGTATTTGATAGCCATTATGGCATCCAAATTTCATGGCCTCCCAATACAAGACATTATTAGGATAGAGATGGAAATAATTCCTCAAGGAGGAGACCCATGGGATGGTCATGGTTTTCTTGAACTTTAGGCAGACAGCGGCTCCCACCACCTTTTTCCCATCGAATACCAGGAAAAGCTGGGCACTCTCCGGAAAGTACTGAAAAACCTTTTGAAAGAAAAGGAGGCTATGGGCTGGAGAACCTAGGTCTCGCATATTGGTGGAATAAATACAATAAAAATCCTCTAATCGCTCGGCCCCGTGAACCTCTACGTGTAAGCCAGCCTTTTCAGCCTTTCTTATCCTGTTCCGTCGCTCCGAGGGTATTTTTTTCCAGACCTTATCGGACTCAGAGTCAAGCTCCAGCTCCATGGTAACCTTATCCAGGTTTGTCACAAGTTCTGGCCACTTCTCCTCGTTCAACTCTCTAAGATTCAGAAGCTTTACCCCTTTTTCCCGAGATAGCTCCACGGCCTTTTCCAAAAGGGTGTTGCAGACATCCTCCCTCTCAGCACATATACCCGCGTAGTCAAGGTAAGGCGCCGAGACCAGGCTAAAGCCGAAAAAGGGCACCTCCACGAGATAAAGGGGGAGTATACCCACAATATTCTCATTCTTCTTTACCGCCAGATAATAAGGTGTGTGGCCATAGGACTCCCTTATTACGTTCTTCCAGTGATAGAGATGGAAGACAGAGCCCGAAGGGGAATTTTTCACGTAATAATCCCACGCCTCCCTTTCCTTCCAGTCCAGACTAATTTCTTTTAAGTTCATGTCCTCTGCTTTTCCCACAGCACACTTGCCCCACCTGAAAGAGAACTATAGAGGCCTACTGCACCAGCCAGGTTCATAAAACAGAAGTCAAAGGGGATGATGAACATTCGGTTGTCTAATCCAATGCCTCTAAAGATTGGACCCAGGAGGACAAGGGAGTAGAAGGCCACTTGAAGCATACCCAGGGTAGGATAAATCCAGCCCTCCTCCCATAACACCAGATTAAACACCAACACCGCTACCATTAGGGGGAGGGTGAGCCACCTGAGGAACTTGTGAGAGGTCAGCAAAAAGGCATAAAGTATCTTCCCTCGCCGCAGGAGGTCAAAGAAGTAACGACGGTAAATAAGAAATGCCTGTCCCACCATCCTTACCTGCCTGGAATACTCTTGGCCAGTCCCGGCAGCCGCCTCTTCGTAACATATTATATTGGGATCGAATATGGCCCTATAACCCTGTAGGACAACTTCTATAGGATGGACAAAGTCGTTGATTATCTCGGGTGGAAGCTCCCTGTATAAGTCTTTCCTCAGGGCATAAACAGAGCCAGATGCACCCACCACATCTCCGACCTGACTCTCAAGTCTTTTCAGAAGATCCTCATACCTCCAATAGGCGTTATTGGTAGGTACATCGGCACTGATCTTTGTCATGTATCGTGTAGTACCCGTTACAAGCCCCACATTCTCTCTTGCAAAATGCCTTATCAAATTTTTCATGGCATCCTTCGGGAACATAGTGTCGACATCTGTAAAGACCAGAATCTCCCCCCTCGCCTCCCTAACCGCCCTGTTGAGGGCCGGGGTCTTCCCGCGCCTCTCAGGCCGTACTATCACTTTAATATTCTTATACTTATAGGAAAGGACAATCTCATTGGTTTTATCGGTGGAGCCGTCTGAGACAATGACGAGTTCTAACTTATCTGAGGGGTAATCCAGTTGGAGGAAGTTGTCTATCTTCTGTTTTATAGTATCTTCCTCGTTATACGCAGACAGTATTATACTAACAGAATAAGGGAAAGATTCCGGTGCTGGTCTATTCTCCTTTGGCCTTAAACTGCTGAGGGCCAGAAGGAGAAGCGGATACCCTGCATAGGAATAAGCAAGTAGAACCACTGCAAAGAAGAAAAAAAGTTCAAATTCGGTCATGTTGTTTGTATAAGTGTCAACTTTGAATAGGTTTTCTAGTATTAACCTTTTTCCCGACGATGATGAAACTATGGGCAAAAAAGGCGGAAAGCCAGAAGGTTTTATCAAGGAAAACAAAAAGGCCCATTTTTTCAAATAAGTTTTCTAAGTTTGCTAAGAATGTAGGGAAAATGTAAATACCTCCCAGGAAGAGTGTATCCAAGCCATTTAACGCCAGTTTTCTTTGAAACTCAAAGGGGTCGTA
>JBHIBD010000098.1:0-6181 GCA_046758865.1 Candidatus Brocadiales bacterium
TACCCCGGGGTATGATAATAATATCCCTGTCAGCCTCTACCCTGGTGGCTAATGCCCATTCTAATTCCATATGGTCATAAACGTTTATATCATCATCAACGATAACAATATGTCTCGGTCGGCGGAGAGTACCCAGCAAAGTTTTTAAGAGATCCTTCGGCTCCTCGTCGTTTTTCTTGTTGATGGCTATGACCAGGTGGAACTGACCAGTGCCACCAACGGGGACATTAACTGCCTTGACTTCAGCGAACTTGCTGGCTTCTCGGTAGGCAGCTGCGGCGTGTGCCCATTTCTTGAGAAAATGGTTTTCCGTCATTGGGAAGGGGAAACCGGTAAGCATTGCCTGGAAAATAGGGTTTCTCCGCATTGTTATCGCCGTAACCTTAATTACCGGAGTCTCAGTTAGGGGTTCACCAACCAGCGTGATATAGTTCCCCGGGAACTCGCCAAAGGGACCATCTTGCACTTTCTCCTGTGGTATGGTTACCCCCTCGATGACAATCTCGGCGTTGGCGGGAACCTCAACGTTAATTGTCTCACACTTGACCATCTCTAAGGGCTCCCCCCGGAAGGCACCGGCAATAGTGGTCTCATCAACACCAAATGGTGCCTCGATCTGACTGGCTATAGCCAAAACGGGGTCGGCACCCAGTACTGTGGCTATACCCAGACCCTGTCCCTTCTCTTCAGCGGCCATAATCATCATTCCCAGGTGCTGGTGTCCTTTTGCGAGGATGCTGGTTCGGTTCTTATCCAGTACCATCCTCCTGTGCATTGAGGCATTCTGTACGCCCGTGTCAGGGTGCCTCGCGATTTCCACACCGGCTGTTAGATAAGGACCGGCATCTAAATCCGAATAAATAGCTATAGGGAGCTTGGTGAGGTCAACGTCTTTCCCTTTAACGATGATTTCCTTAACTGGTCCGGTATCAACCAGTTTCGGGGCAACCTGCTTTTCATCACACTCCATGTAGCGCTTGAGAATGCTTTCCTCGTCGGCTTGCGCAGGTAGACCTAAGGCTAAGGTGATGTGCTGCTGGGTGGCAAAAACCCCACCGGCTACTTTCCACCCTGGAAATCCCTTGATGTTCTCAAAGAGAAGGGCTGGACCATCCGTGTCAGATGCCTTACGAATACCAGCGGCGATTTCATAGCGAATATCAACCGCTTTTTGGACCCTCAGCAGCTTTCCCCTCTCCTCAAGATAATCCAGGAATCCTCTAAGGTCTTTGATTACCTTCTGGCTCCTTTTTTTCCTGCCCATTGATACACGGGCCTGGAGGGCGTTCATCTATCCTTAGCTTCTACGCTAGCCCCAGGATGGCACGCTTCACCAGCGCTTTTACTATGTCAACTTTGTAAGCGTTCATACTGAGAGGACTTGCGTCTTCTACTGCGGTTTGAGCAGCACTTTCGGCACTGCCTTCATCAATCCTCTCCCCGACAATTACTTGCTCGGCTTTAACCGCTCGCCAAGGTAGCGGGCTTACTGCTCCAAGCACTATTCTGGCACTCTTACATAACTTGTCCTGTAGCTCAGCCACTACCGCTACGGTGACAATAGACGGGCCAAATATATTTCCCAAGCCGAACTTCATGAATACGCCTCGGCTCCCAGGCTCAGGAAACGGAATCTGCACTTCGGTAAGTAACTCGTCTGGCCCAAGGATGTTTCCCAACGGGGTGAAGAATTCCCCGACTGGAACGGTGCGCTCGGCTAGAGCTCCGACTATTTTCACTTTAGCCCCTAAAGCGAGCAGAGCTGGAGCAGTGTCTGAGGGGCAGGTGGCGGGACAAACCCTGCTACCGAAGATACCGTGATAGCGGTTGTCTCCGTCTATCGCATAACATTCTTTGCCTCCCTTGCGGAGGCAGTAGAATGCGTTCCCACTGGCCCGGTAATACCAGCACCTCACCTGCTGGCAGAGGTCTCCACCTATCGTGGCACTATTCCGGTACTGCAGTGCCCTGGTAGCATGAGCTGCCTGGGCGAGTACGCTATACTTCTGGTTAATTAACGGGTAGTTTTCAATATTATGAAGGGTGGATAGACTGCCGATGGCTAAGTCGGTAGCGCGTTCCTGGATATAATCCAGTCTCGGTTTAACGCTCTTAATATTGATTAGAACCTTTGGCCGAGCGGGTCTCACCCTGCCTTTTAGCTCCCGCAGCAGGTCTTGACCTCCGGCAATTAGGGTGGCTCTGCCCTCATAGGTCTTGAGCAGAAATACCGCTTCTTCAACACTCTCAGCATTAATATGCTCAAATTTGGGGAGGAGATCGGTACTGACTATACCCTTTGCTCTCCGCCTCACCTCTAGCGGAGGAAATTCCCCATACGCCTTTTCATATGTACTGATATCGAAGTTATCCAGCGCTTCCCACCTCAAATCTATAGGAGGAAATTCCCCATACTCCCTGGTATCAAAGCTATCCAGCATCCTCATAATTTACTCCCTTCCTCGCTCCTTCAAGGCCCTTAGAATCTTCTCTGGGGTAAATGGAGCATCAATTCTCACGCCAATGGCGTTATAGATGGCCTGTCCTATGGCGGGTAATGTGGGGCATACGGCACCTTCACCGATTGCCTTTACGCCGAAGGCGCCGACAGGGTCTACTACGTCAACAAATGAGATACCAATGGGTGGGGTATCCAGGGCAGTGAGTATCTTATAGTCCACGAAATTGGGGTTAAGCACCCTCCCTGTTTTCTGGTCCCAGACAAGATCTTCGCTGAGGGCAAAGCCGGACGCAATCAAGGCCCCGCCAGCAACCTGGTTCTCACAAACCTCAGGATTTATGATCCTTCCGCTGTCATGAACGGCATCAATCTTCAGTATTTTTACCTCGCCAGTCTCCGTATCAAGCTCGATTTCCACAAAGTGCGCCATGAACATCTTGGCAATCTCGGACGGTGGCAGATTGCAAGTTGCTCTACCAATAATGGACGGTGGAGCCAGCCATTCGGGATGCACCATACCGGTCATTTCGGCAAACTTGATTCCCCTTTTTGGCTGTTCTTTGACAAATATCCAGCTATCTTTGATGTCCATATCGTCAGGATTCGCCTCTAGATGCCGGCTAGCCAGTTCCAGGATCTGTCGTTTGGCATCAGCAGCAGCCGCTTGTGTCGCCAATCCTGTCTGGTGGGCATTGACACTGGCCACCGTCGACGGGCTCCAGGGAGAGACGTCAGTATCGGCATGCGTTCCGGTAATACTTTCCAACGGCACCCCTAGTTCCTCAGCAGCAATCTGAGCCTGTGTCGTCTCCACACCCTGTCCCATGCGCCCCACCCCCGTAATCAAATTGACGCTACCATCATGATTCACCTTGACGATCACGGAGGCGCAACCTATATGTCTCCCCCCGCATATGTGGATACCCAATGCCATCCCCACGGCACGCCTTTTAACCCCGTTAACTGCCGTGGGCTTCTTCCATCCTTTCCATTTTTGACTCCAGCCGCTGACCTCGGCCCCTCTCTCGATACACTTGTCGGCAGCACCGCTGGACAGGTATTCGCCAGGGAAGGGAATGCCAAACCTCTTGTATATATTAGCCTGTGAGTGTATCGGGTCGCCGGTAATGATATGGTTCTTTAATCTTATCTGCAGGGGGTCCATTCCCAGCTTTTCGGCGGCCTTGTCTACCAGCGCCTCCATGCAGAAACTCAGCGTCAAGTCCCCCACGCCTCTCATACAACCGGCGTTAGGAGTGTTGGTGTTCACACCGTAAAACTCGAACCTGATCGCAGGTCGGTGTCTTCCCCACAAGTCTGAAACACTCTCATAGGGATAAAACTTAAAGCCGTGGCCCCCGTTATCGAAGTAATGCTTAAAATGTATGGCAGTAAAGTGGCCGTCTTTCTTCACGCCCAGTTTCGCCCAGGATACCGGAGTTTCTCGCCTTTTAACGGTGGCGATGGCCTCCTCCTGGGTAAGCTCAAGCCTGACCGGCCTTCCTGCCTTCCTGGCTAAAAAGACGGTGATGAAGTGAAAGTTACAGGCCCACCACAGACCCATGGAGGCGCCGCTTGGTAAACCAATAAGCCTTACCTGGTTCTGGGGCATTTCTAGTATGCGGGCGACCTCGTCCCGGAGGGGAAACGGTGTCTGGGTACTTGTCCAAATAGTTAATTTATCCCCCTCCCAATTGGCTATACAGGCGTTCCGCCCGATTGGTGCATGCTGCTGGTTACCCATAGTGGCGCTGTGTTCCACTATCAGGTCGGCAAGGCTAAAGCCCTGTTCTATATCTCCCGATTCAATGACTGAACTCCTTACATTGCCGTATGACGCTATCTGAGGTGCCTCCGGTCTTACCGCTTCCATTACGTCGAAGACGTGCGGCAGCTCCTCCCACTCTATTTCAATAAGGTCTAGTGCTTCTTCGGCCACATACTCATCTGCAGCGGCTACCGCTGCCACTTCATCACCCGTGAATCGTGCCCTGTCGTCGAGCACCCGGCCGCGGTGGTTAAATGACTTCTCCTGCCACTCTTGCATGGGCACGTCTTTGTGGGTAATTATCGCTCCAACACCGGGCAGTGCGTCTGCCTTGGAGGTATCAATGTTTACGATCCTGGCATGGGGAAAAGGACTGCGTAGTATTTTCGCCACCAACATACCGGGCAGACTAATATCGACGGCGAACTTGAAATCTCCGGTAACTTTTTCTGACGCATCTAACAACGGTACCCGTTTACCAAGAACCGACAAATTCTCATCCATCGCTAACTGTCTCCCATCATTTTCGCCGCTACCATTACTGATTTGATAATCTTCGGATAACAGCCACACCGGCACAGGTTGCCAGCAATGCATTCCTTTATTTCCTGTTCATTAGGATTGAGGTTACGGTCGAGCAGAGCCTTAGCAGAAAGAATCATCCCAGACGTGCAGTAGCCACACTGCAAGCCATGGTTATCCACGAAGGCTTCCTGTAGCGGGTGGTGGCGCCCTCCCTGCTTTAGGCCTTCTATAGTGGTAATGCTCTTACCTTCAGCTCCCACGGCTAATGTCATGCACGAGTAAACAGGGTCTCCGTCCAGAAGCACCGTACAGGCACCGCAGTCACCCTGATTGCAGGACACCCTCACTCCAGAGAGGGCAAGTTTTCCTCGCAAACAGTCTGCCAGCGTCATGTATGGCTCAACCTCCACAGTCCAATCCTTTTTGTTGACAAGGAGTTTTATTTTCTGTTTCAAGAGGCTAGCCTCCTTTCTTCCCCTGAACTCTTTCCCAGGATATCTTTATGGCTCGGCTGACTAGAACTTTACTTAGCTCCTTGCGATACTCCGCGGTAGAGCGCACATCAGTTATGGGTCTGATTTCACCGGCGGCTGTTCTAGCAGCTTGCGCAATCAACTCATCATCAAGTCTATTACCCTTGAGAACTTCTTCCGCTTTCTTTGCCCTGATTGGGGTGGGATCGACACCACCTAAGGCCAGTCTAGCTTCTTTACAACCACCGTTCTGGACGACAAGCAGTGACGCGACATTAACTTTGGCCAGGTCTTCCGCTACCCTGGTTTGCTTCAAGAAGGCTGTACCAGCCCGAGCCGGCAATTTCGGCACTCGAATCTCGGTAACTATTTCGTCCTCGTTGAGAGCAGTCTCCCCTGGGCCCGTGAAGAATTCCTGAAGAGGCACAACCCTGGTCTCACTGGGACCTCTAATCTCCACGCTGGCTTCTAGAACCAGCAATGCCGGAGCGCTATCTGCCGATGGTGAAGCTCGACATATGTTACCGACAACCGTACACATATTTTGCAGTTGCCTCGCGCCTATCTGGAGAACAGCTTCACACAGGAGCGGCCATTCTTCTTTAACCGCCTCCGACCCTGCCACCGCCTTAGGGGTGGCTAGAGCGCCTATCCGTAAGGTACCGGTTTCGTCCACCGTGACATAATCCAATTCGGGGATTCTGGTAATATCAATTAAAAACTTGGGTGACAGAGTACGGACCCGCATAAAATTTAGCAGGTCTGATCCTCCAGAAAGCAGCTTCGCCTCCTTACCATAGCGGGCAAGTAATGAGACTGCTTCCTCAATCGTCTTAGGCTGATAGTAATTCTCAAACACCAGTGTAGAAGTGTACCTCATGCGACAGGCTCACCTCCCAATCTTATTATCGCTAGCCTGGCCCCAGGCTGCACCCGTCTAACGGAATTGACATA
>JBHIBD010000099.1:0-6157 GCA_046758865.1 Candidatus Brocadiales bacterium
TTTGTCGGCGAGTTTTAGGATTTCCTGGGGGTCGGTGCCTGATTTGAGCATCTCGGCCACCTTTTTGACCCTGAGGATGCGTTCGGGGGAGGCGGGGTGGCTGCGCAGAAAGCTCTTGGACCTGCTCTTGGGTATCTCGAGGGCAAAGCGCTTCCAGAGGGCCACGCCCTTCTCTATGTCGTAGCCTGCCCAGTGTGAATAGACCAGTCCAAAGTAGTCTGCCTCCCTCTCCGTCTGACGTGAATATGGGGCGTAGAGTGCCTGGGTTGTCCAGAAGGCGAATGGCCCGGTAAGGCCCCCAACTCCACCACACATGGCTGCAACCGCCATATTCTTTAGTAGGTGGTGCTTTACAAGGTGGGCCATCTCGTGGCCCATTATCACCGCAAGCTCGTCGTCGTCCTCTGCAAAACTGAGCATCCCGGAGGTAAACTCGATGCCCGTGAACTTGGCATAGGCGTTTACCTTGTCCGTCTCTTTGAGGCGTATCTTTGCGTATGGTATCTCCTCCGGGGTCACATCAAAGGCCATTTTCTTATCACCTCTCTCCACGACAACCCGTACCGGTTTACCCACCTCAAACTCGACGTCACTGCACCCCTCGATATCTTCACCATCAATGATCTTTATAACGTCACCTGGCATCAGGCCGGCAAGGTCGGCCGGGCCATCTTCTCCCACTGCAATTACCACACACCCATCCTCTGTGGGCAGCTCGAAGGCCCCGGCGTCCTTATCGAAGCGATGGAACGCCCTGGCGATTTTCTCTGAGTTGTCGGCTATAAGGGCGCCTATGCCTGTCTTATTTTTAAGCTCGTCCCCGGGAAGGGCCTTCAGGACCTTGTACCCTACCTGCCACGTCCTGGCCCAGTACTCCACGTACCGTTCCGCGGCCAGTGCCTCTATCTCCTCCTCCATGGCCACCAGGTCTTCCTTGGGTATGTCGGGGCCGGTAGTGGCACAACCACTGAGGGCTGTAAGTAGTAACAGGGTTAATAATACGAAGAGCCTTTTATGTAGCATTAACACTCCTAGAAATGACATAAACACCTTGTAATGACGCCTTCGGCACGACCTGCACCTCACTCCTTAGCTGGTCAATTATGGGAGAGTTTAAAGTCCAGGCGTATTTCCTGGTTGGGCATCAGGCTTACTTCTTGTGTCTGGGCAGCAAGCTCTTCCTTGTGGAAGGCCTCATGCCATACGGAGATTTTATAGTCCCCCGGTGGCACGTCGGTAATCTTGAACGTCCCGTCAAACCACGTGAGGTCGTAGTACGGGTCTTCCCTCACCACGACCCATGCCCTCATCCACCTATGCCTGTCACACCCTATCTTTATTTTTTCTTCTAATTTGAAGCTCTTGGCAAGAGGTCTGCCACGGCTCGGGATGCTTTCATTGAATGTTGCATTCTTCAAGGAATATGCATGAACATTATGCGCCATGGGGTCGCTGTTTCTTATCTCCAGGGTGCTATTTACCGGGATGACCCGCACGTGGGGTTTAAATTCACAGGCCATTTGGTCCATAACATAGTGCCACTTCTCCTCAAAATTCTTACCCCTGGTGATGTTTTCGATATACACTACGGCATTCTTTATGCCCCTGGTGTTCTCGTCAATAATGAGCTTATTGGAGGGCCTTGTCTTCATCCCGCATACGTGCAGGTCCTTGTCCACTACAAGCATCTCTGGTTTTGGTATATCCCCAACGAACCTTACACTGCCACTGATGGTGCATCCATCTTTAACGTCTATTACCTCATATTCACACTGGGCGCAGGGCGTAAACCCTGGGGTCCAAATTACCTGAGCTAGCACTGCCAAAAGTATGCAAAGTCTGTTGAGCATCTTACCCCCTTCCCGCTTCATCAGTTGCAGCTTCTATAGTTTGTCTGAAGAGGATTATATTTAATTTCTTGTGTCAAGTCGATACAAATTTGTGTGGCATGCCGAATGCCCTGGGCACAACTTGTAGGCGGGGCTAGAAGTCAGCCCATTCTCTCTAAAACATCTGCCTCCATCTCCAGGAGCTTCTTTTTCAGGGAGATCCCACCTCTGCCTGAATAACCCACAAGCCCACCACGGGAGCCTACCACACGATGGCATGGGATGATAGGCGGAAGTGGATTCTTGCCGCAGGCCCTGCCAACGGCCCTTGCGGCGCCTGGCCGACCTATTGTCTGGGCCAGATGCCCATATGAACGTGTCTGGCCATACGGTATCTTGCGTATTCCCCTCCAAACCGCCTGTTCAAAGGATGTGCCAGCGCTTGTGTCAACGTGTACACCTGCGAAAACCTCTTTGCGGCCACTAAAGTATCGCCGCAAGGCCGCCTTGACCGCTGCATGGGAGTCATTATCCCTTACCACATCGGTGCAAAATCGGAGTTTTAAATATTTCAGGAATGACCTTTCGCTGGTGCCATGGAAGTCTATTAGTAAGAGTCCTTTTGGACCCCAGGCGAGGTGGACAACGCCTATGGTAGTGGGAAAACTGGTGTAGAAAAGGCCCTTCACCTTACCTACTATCCTCCGGGCCTCTTCTTGTTAACAGCGAGCTTTAAGGCCTGGTAGATTCCTATGCCAACGGCGGATAGAAAAAGAAATGTTAGAAGCATGCAGGCGGCCAGGTTTACAACCACCCAGAAAACCTCAAGCCTGTTGTTAAACCACCGATTGCCCCAGAAGCCCAGGTACTTGCCTGCAAAAAATGCAATCACCGCTAAGACGACAATCCCAGGTATAAGGTACTTCAAGTCATTCTTCTGGGGTGCCATAGACACGGTGAATATTACGGTAGCGATGATAAAACCTGTCCAGCGGAGGTCTAGGAAATCAGCTCCCTTCCACAGTCCGAAGAGGGTTATCTTTATTGCATCAATGGTGTCCTTAGAAAATGCAAAAAACCCTTCGGCCGTGAACTTTATATCCTTGGGCAATGCCGTCTTTATGCTGACCGGGTCGTTTAGGGAAAAGGAGATGAGTATAAGCACCGCAGCACAACCCAAAATGGGGGCAAAGACGATGAGAAAGTCCCCAAAGACGGGGACCTTGGGGCGGTCGTACTTTATCTCCGTGCCCTCCAGCCTGAGAAGGTTGAATTCTGTTATGGTAGCACCTGTTACCAGACACATGAGGGCATGACTACACTCGTGGACAACTATACCGGGGTAGAGGAATACGCTGAGGACTTTGCCTTTGGCATACCTTGACCACAGAACCTTTATGCCAAAGCTAAGGAAGATAATAGCTATGAGCCATACGGCCAGGGCGATGTAGATGGTTTCTTACCTCCTGTAAATAATCTACACGCCCCTCACCTGGGCACTAAATTTACCAAAGTATGGCCCACCTTGTCAAGCCGTTTGTAGAAGAATCGGCATATGTAGAGGTGGTTAACAAACTAGGACCTTACCAAGATGAATGGATTAAAATGAATCAATGCGGGAATTCCTGTTGGCCGCCTGTAGCTGCCTCCCCCGACAGGCCCAGCATCTCTCTCAGCCTCAAGGCGTTACGCACGGCAGAGCCTCCGTGGCAGTTGTTGAAGAAGACGAAGGTAGTCTGGGTAAGGGCATCAACTTCCTGGATAGGACTCAGAAATTCCTGGAGCTCGGCGTCACTGTACAAATAGTCGTATCTTACCGAGACGGGGACATTGAACCAGTTCAGGTTTCTACCGTGAAGGCGGAAATAGCCCACCGTAGAGGTGGCCTTAGGGTTAAAGGGCATCAGCTTGGGCAGCCTAGGCTCATCCACCACGCAATATCCCAGGCCATTCTCTCTGAGAAACTCCAGAGTAGTGTCCTTGTGCCATACACGGTTCCTGAACTCCACTACCAAGGGCACACCCTCAAGCCTCTCGCCAAAGACCTTCAGGTAGTCGAATGCATCTTCATTTGGGTAGAACCACGGCGGGAACTGGGCCAGCACACAGGACAAATTACCCGCCTCTCTGAGCGGTGCTATAGAAAAATTGAATTTATTAAATACCTCACGGTTATCCAGAAGTGTCTTCCTGTCTTTTTCCCATATTTCATGTGTCATACCTTTAAATGCCTTGACGGAGAACTTGAAGTCCACAGGGACTTTTTTGAGCATACCCTCCATGCTCTTCTGCGAGGGCAGGGTATAGTAGGTAGAATTAATCTCGAGGCACTTAAACCCCAGCTCCTTCTCGTAGTATGTGAGCATGTCCTGCTTTTTTATCTTTGGTGGATAAACTGTACCCTTCCAGTCGTCAAACGAGAAGCCGCTGGTTCCGAGCTTTATCATCCTTTGCCCCGTGACCTCGAAAAGTCCGTGTTGGACAGACCAGGCCAAGTAATGGCGGGTCTGTGCGGCACTGGTGAACTTCACCCTGCATTGCGCCTAGAGGTATGTGTGATAGCATGAAAAGCCAGGCACCTCAAGTGGGATTTATAGTTTTCCAAGCTGCCGAAACCAAAAGTCTTACCACGTCCATATACTTACCCCAACCTGTAAATTTTTGCTTGACAGAGGTATTCAAAAAGGGATAAAGTACATCCTTGTATTTAACTGTGGAAGAGATTTGGTCATTTCTGACATGGCAAGTTTAATACAGGGGTTGCGTTATTGAAGGAAACTCACCAACATTTAGGGCTTCGCCAGGAGCGGGGTGGTCCATCTTCTGCGTTTTCCGCCAATAGAGCAACGCACAATGCACGCGGGGTAATGGAATCCACAGATACACAACAAGAAGAACCACTTCCTACAGAGTTATCGCCCTATGACATTGTGAAGCTCGCAAGGCATCCCCTCAGGCCGATGACCTCTGATTATATCAACCTGATGTTTGACGACTTCATTGAGCTTCAGGGGGACAGGCGCTTTGGTGATGATAGGGCAGTCATAACCGGTCTTGCCAGGATTGGACAAAACAGGGTAATGCTTATAGGTCAGCAGAAGGGTAAGAACACCAGGGAGCGCCTCATCTGCAACTTCGGGATGCCCAACCCCGAAGGCTATAGAAAGGCCCTCTTGAAGATGAAGTTTGCAGAAAGGTTGCATCTGCCCATTATAACCCTGATTGATACACCTGGTGCAAACCCTGACATAGGCGCAGAGGAGCGGGGACAGGCATACGCCATCGCAGAGAATATTTACGGGATGATAGGGCTGAGGACACCGATAATTAACGTTGTGATAGGAGAGGGCGGTAGCGGTGGCGCACTTGGAATAGGTGTGGGAGACAAGTTTGCCATCATGGAATATGCCTATTGCTCTGTAATATCCCCTGAGGGTTGTGCGGCAATCCTTTGGAAAGATGCAGGTAATGCCCCTGCTGCTGCAACGGCATTGAAGCTGACCGCTAGAGAACTGCACAAGTTGGAGATTGTAGATGATATTGTGCCTGAACCTCCCGGTGCAGCCCACTCGTTACCCAGAGAGGCTGCCGAAATATTAAAGAAGGTACTAATTGGGTATTTGAAAGAACTCCTCGAGATGCCCCTTGATACCCTGTTGGATAAGCGCTACGGTCGGTATCGCAGGATCGGAAAATTCTTTGAGCACCCCGAGACCGAACAATAACAGCCCGCCATCCCAGATTTTCCAGCAAGAATTCTATTTATGAAAACAGGCCCATGTCATCCTTATAACTCCCTTTAGAGAGTGACATGGAGTGGAAATGACTCCAAAGTTACCTAGAGACCTTAGCCTGTAAGAGAAGCTACCTCCATCCCACTGCCAGGTAATTACCCAAAACAGGATAAAAATGCAGAGTTGTGGAGAGAGCCACTGTCCACAAGCCCTAATAGAATCAGACACTTGACACTAGGACTAAAAACTGGTACTTGTTATGATAGTAATCCTTAATCAGTGGGTCGGAGATTCGAATCCTCCAGGGCGCACCATTTTGCTGCAAGTGTGGCCTTTCATAGCGAGGGTGGCGGAACTGGCAGACGCGCTAGATTTAGGATCTAGTGGGTAACTCCGTGGGGGTTCGAATCCCCCCTCTCGCACCATAGAAGGATTGGGGTAGTGCCAGGGCCAGAAGAAAGACTGGCGCGAATAGAGGGCATCCTGAGCAGATTGAAAAAAGGTTGTCTGGACTAGAAGATAAGCGGGTGTAGCTCAGCGGTAGAGCGTCACGTTGCCAACGTGAATGTCGTGGGTTCGACCCCCATCACCCGC
>JBHIBD010000100.1:0-6033 GCA_046758865.1 Candidatus Brocadiales bacterium
AATCCAACATCGCCTGGATTTTCCTAGAACTCTGGTAGGTCGCTCGAGGTAAGTGACTTCATAAACTCAACCAGCGCCATCTTTTCTATGTAGGTCAGATTGAGCGGCATGATAGCCCCGTCCAGGTTGGGATTAGGGTTGCCGCCCCTGTTGTAGAACGCGACCACGTCCTCCAGGGTGGCCTCGCTGCCGTCGTGCATGTAGGGGGCGGTGAGGGCTATGTTGCGCAGGCTGGAGGTCTTAAACGCACCCTTATCCTTTTCCTTGCCAGTTACAAGGTAACGTCCGAGGTCGGGGTTTTCCTTATTCATGCCCACGCCGATGTTGTGGAAGTTGTTGTCAGTAAACAGGGCATGGCTGGCGGTGAACGTATGGCATGTTACGCATCGGCCCTTGCCAACAAACACACCCATCCCCACCTTTGCCAGCTCGCTTATGGCGTCTTCCTCCCCACCGTACCGGAAGCGGTCAAACGGAGAGTTAGCGGACAGGAGCGTCCTCTCATAGGCAGCTATGGCCTTGACGATGTTATCAATAGTTATCTCACCGTTGAAGACCTTCTGGAAGTCCTTCCTGTATTCCTCTATACCTTTTAGTTTCTCTACCAGGAAGTCGTGGGATGGCATTCCCATCTCTATCGGGTTGACAGGAGGTCCTTTGGCCTGCTCTTCGAGTGAGGGTGCACGACCGTCCCAGAACTGGATGTCCATATAGGCTGCATTGACGCTTGGCGGTGCGCTTCGCCCACCCTTCTGCCCCGCTATGCCTGTGGACACTGGCCCAGCATCTGTGCCGGAAAGCCTCAGGTCGTGGCACGTCGCACAGCTTACCGTGTCATCAAATGAGAGGCGCTTGTCAAAGTAGAGCCTCTTGCCCAGGGCAACCTTCTCAGGGGTCATTGGGTTGTCTGCTGGCACCTCGAGGTCGGGAAGCCCTAAGGGGGCCTTTACCTTTTGGCGGCCATCTTCTTTGATTATCGTACACTCTTTGGTTACTATTATCTTTTCATCGGCATGGGCGGGGCAAAACCTTATGTTGCACAAAAGAGCCAATACCAAACACAGTAGTGGGATGTGCATTGTGGAACCTCCTTATGCCTTGCCAAGGGTCTTTTGACCGGGTTCCCACTGTACGGGGCACAGCTCCCCTGTCTGTAGGGCCTGGAGCGCGCGCAAGGTCTCTTTGACGCTCCTTCCTACACTCAGGTCAGAGACCACGGCGTAACGTAACGTTCCCTCGGGGTCTATTATGAATGTGCCGCGGAGTGCAACACCCAGGTTCGCGACCAATACACCATAGGCACTGCTCAACCGATGGGAGGTGTCGGCAATGATGGGATATTTCACGCCCTTCAGTTTGCTGTCGGACTCAAACCAGGCCTTGTGGGAGTATTGGCTGTCTGTGCTTGCGGCAAGAACGACAGCGTTTAATTTCTCGAAATCCTTTTGCATCTGTGAGAAGCCCTCAATCTCTGTGGGGCATATAAACGTAAAGTCCAGCGGATAGAAGAAGAGCACAACCCACTTGCCCTTATAGTCACTGAGCTTAATTGTTTTAAACTTACCATTTACGTAGGCCGTTTCCTCAAAGGCAGGGGCCTTTTGTCCAACTTTCACCATCTCAAAGTCCTCCTTTTATAGATTGTATAGATTAAATTTAGTTGGTGAAAATTCGTTCCGAACCGTGTACTATTTCACTCTGCCGCAGGCGGCATTTTCATAAAATATACCTGATTGCAGATAAAAGCAACCCTAGAATATAGTACCTTTGAGGTGGGGGAAAACTGTCGGATTGGGATATCACGTGGGGGCAAAAAGACGTTGGTTGGCATCTTCTTTTTTGAGATAAAAAGAGACTAAATATGGTTGTTGAAGTTCCGACAGATGAAACTGGGGGGGCCTAAGATACTGTGACGGTTGGGCAGAGCAATAAGACCTCTCTGGATTTTATCTGGGATGAGCTGAGGGCGCTGGAGGAAGGTGGCCTCTACAGAAAACCAGTGGTTATAGAAGGTTTCCAGGGGCCATATGTGACCATCGGCGGTGATAAACATCTCTCTTTTTGTTCCAACAATTACCTCGGCCTGGCGGGCCACCCTAGGATAAAGGAGGCGGCCAGGGAGGCCATTGCGAGGTACGGTTGGGGTGCGGGGGCATCCAGGTTAGTGTCAGGCACTAGCGTATTGCACGAGAGGCTTGAGGCCGAGATAGCCCGCTTCAAGGCCGTAGAGGCGGCCCTAGTATTCTCAACGGGGTATATGGCCAACAGCGGTGCCATCTGTGCCCTGGCAGGGAGGGGAGATTTGATAATTTGTGACAGGTTTAATCATGCCAGCATTCTAGATGCTTCCAGACAGTCTGGGGCGGATTTCAGGATTTTTGCCCATGGCGATACCAAAGCCCTTGAAAGAATCTTAAGTCGGGCCTCGAATAATTATAAGAGGATACTTATAGTCACAGACGGTGTGTTTAGTGTGGACGGCGATATAGCACCCCTTCCGGAGATAGTATCTATTGCTCAGAGATTTGGCCCTTCAGCGATGACCATGGTGGATGACGCCCACGGCACTGGTGTGTTTGGCGGTGGGGGCAGGGGTGTGCTGGAGCACTTTGGTATAAAGGGTAGTGTGGATATCCAGATGGGCACGCTGAGTAAGGCCCTGGGCGGTATCGGGGGTTTTGTGGCCGGCACTAGAGGACTTGTGGATTTCCTGAAGAACAAGTCCAGGGCGTTTATGTTTACAACTGCTATCCCCCCGGCTGCCTGTGCGGCAGGGCTTGAGGCGCTGAAGCTGATAGACGGAGATGAGGGGTTGGAGCGGCGGGAGAGACTGTGGCAGAACTGTCATTATTTGGAAAAAGGTCTGAACGCAAGCGGATTTGGCGTGACCGTCCAGTCACCCATCATTCCTATTGTCCTGGGCGAGCCGCAAAGGGTGCTCGATGCCTCAAAGGCCCTGTTCAGCAAAAAACTTTTAGTACCTGCCATCCGCCCGCCCACCGTGCCCCAGGGCACAAGCCGCCTGAGGATCTCCCTCACCTCGGACCACTCTATTGAACACCTGGATTCACTCCTGGAAGGCCTGAAAGTTATAAAACAGCAGCAGGGGATGTGAGAGACAGGACTCCATAGATGGTGGAACCATAAGCTGTTGACATTAGCTGCGATGTGGGTATAATACCGTCCAACTCGAGGTAGGAAGGTTCTCTCCTTTTGCTTAGGCGGATTATTTCTGCGTTCTCTGGCGTGGTGAAGCGGAATATTTTAGGGTCAAGCTCTTCGTTAAGGCTCAGGCCTTTGAGCTGGAGAATGAGCTTTGTATCTCCCCTGGGCCAATAGATCTCTATCCTTTGAGGCACATGGCACCCATCTACGTCCCTATAATCATCCAGTAGCGCCTTCATCTTGAGGCTGCCATCCGGGTTGTAGGAGTCGTAGCGTATTACGTGGAGGTTGTGTCTTTCTACCATCAGATGATGTTCGGTTAATTCCTGCGGGTTCGTCAGCTGGATGTGCCAGTGCTCGGGGTGTACCTCGAAGGATGTCACCGTGGTGTCCTGGAAGGCCTCCCCAATCTCGAAGATGCTAGCGACGTCGTTGGGCGAGAATTTTAGTCCCAGATATGTTATATCTTGGGTGGACAGGCCTCGATAGAGCCTCTTTTCTTTGGGTACGTAGAGCCAGAACTCGTGGCCGTCGGACAGGACGTCGAATATGGTGCTAAACAGTTTTGAACAGATTATTCTAAGCCTTTTGGGCCTCTCCAGTCTTATGTAACCTTTGCATACTAGGGGGTCTTTGAGGTCCCTGGACATAAGTGTTATCTTTGCCTTGGCCTTAAGGGTAGAAATCTTCTTCGAGTTTGAAGTCACCCCATCTCTCACCTCTTCAATCGTTAGTACCTTGGGAGGCCCTATAAAGACGTGCTCCATGGTGGCACAGCTGGTGAGGACGGTTGCTATTATGAGCAAGAAAGGAGAAAGTGAGGGGTTATGTCTCAAGTGCTGGGACCCTTTACGGATAAAAGCCGTTTGTGTGTACGTAGAGAACTCTGCAAAAGTTGCTCCGATACTCTGTGTCATTCTGAGCGGAGCGAAGTCACGCCAGAGGCGGATTCGCCAAGGCGAAAATCTAATGTTTTAGAGAATCTTCGGTCGTTTTACTCCCTCAGAATGACAATTGTGCAGACATGCCTTTTTGTAATATACGTTCACGCCTACGTCGAATCGAACCTCTGTTATACGCAACCTGCCGTGTCCTCCTGGCCCATGCACCGATACGACGCAAGAAACAGCGCCCAGAGCCCGTACCTGGGCGCACAAACAGGCAAGCTCAAGTGGAGCTATAAGACCAGCGGCGCCATAACCAGCTCCCCAACCATCGGACCTGATGGCACCGTTTATGTAGGCTCCAAGGACGGCAAGCTCTACGCCATCGGCCCTGACGGCAACTCCAAGTGGGTCTTTCCCACAGGGGCAGAGATAGAGTCCTCACCCGCAGTGGACCAGAAAGGCACTATTTATTTTGGTTCCTGGGACGGATACCTGTACGCACTAAATCCAGATGGCTCCAAGAAGTGGTCAATCTCGCTAGGCGGAGGTGTCCCATCCTCCCCAACGATTGCGCCCGATGGCTCTATCTATATAGGCTCATGGGATACGAGAATATACGCCGTCGATAAGGACGGAGATGTGAAATGGACGCTACGTACCCAGGACCATATTTTGTCAACTCCTTGTGTAGCCCCTGATGGCACTGTGTATTGTTGTTCCCAGGATGACAGACTATACGCCCTGAGGCCCGACGGCACGGGTAAATGGGCCTTCAGGACGCACTACATTATAAATTCATCATCTGCTGTTGGCAAGGACGGAACTATTTACGTTACCTCTGAGGATGGAAACCTCTATGCGGTTGACCCAGATGGTTACATGAAATGGATGTTTCAGACAGACCTCGATATAGACTCGTCGCCGGCGACAGGTGACGATGGGACTATATACTTTGGTTCGGGAGAGGGGGCACTCTTCGCCGTTGATGCAGACGGTAAGGAAAAGTGGAGATTTGATATAGGCTCGACCGTCCTCTCCTCACCCACCATTGGTAGGGACGGTACTGTGTACGTGGGGGCTGCGGATGGGGTGTTCTATGCGATTACCCCAGGGGGCAGTCTCAAGTGGAGCTATAAGACAGGAGGGGCATTCGACTTTTCATCTGCCTCAATAGCCGAGGACGGGACCATATACGTCGGCTCTACCGACGGTGCGCTGTATGCATTTGGGGATTGAAGGTGTAGAGTCCGTCTTGACGCCCCGCAGTCTGTAGCTGCCCCATTTATGGGGCTTATAAGCTCGATAAATCGAGCAGCTACTACAAAGCATTTTTGTAGGGGCAACTCCCTGTGGTTGCCCTTTGTTTCTGGTATGTAGCGTGGCAGCTTGCTGCCACGATTACGTGCGAGCAAGCTCGCACGCTACATTCCTAGCGCATCATATGGTATTCGGGCTGGATGAAAGAGTTATTCGAGGTGCCTTTTAACAGGGATGTTATGTTTTGGGGTAACGATGTAAATTCCCTTAAAACAAGACTTGGTTGAAAGCTTAGCAACTGCACGGTCTAAGAGCTTTACATCTGGTAGTGGAAGTAGTGAGTCCAAAAGTAGTATTATGTCGGCTCTGCCTTTGGGTTTTTTATCCATAATTACTTTTTCAATGTTAGCTTTAATTTCTTCTACTGTTTTACCTTTGCCAAAGTAACTCCACCCCTTAAATAAGACCCTTACTGCTTCCCTTTGCAGATGGGTGACCTGGAAGAGTGTTTTTTTACCATGCTCCTCTACAATTACGTCGACTCCCTCATCGTCTTTTCCTAGTTTTATTTGATTATCTTTTAAGCATTGCCCCTTGTTTTTATAGAAAATCTTCACACAAGCTATTTCTCCCTTTATTTTGTCTCTTGTTCCAGATAAAGGACGTGTGCGGGTCTCGTGGAACTCCCGCATTTTCTCTTTCTTTCTATTTTTGAACCAAGCAC
>JBHIBD010000101.1:0-5973 GCA_046758865.1 Candidatus Brocadiales bacterium
TTTTAGCTGCCGACTCCCAGGAAGAGGCCGAGGGGCTGAGCGTCATAGTGCATTACTATCTTAATTAGCGTATTAAACGTGGGTGGCCCAGGGTCGTGCCGTAAGCAGATTCGCCTACGGAGAACTTTAGCCCTGGGAATAGATTACGTTAGATATTCGGAATGTATTATTTTGTGGTAGGTTGATAATTCTATCTTCTCATAGTATCAGCACTTATATACTTTCTAAGCCCCGCCTCTTCGTCCTTAAAAAATTTCAAAAAATTAGAGTTTCTTTTTGATATTTCTGCAACTTATGTTACATTATACAAGGATAGCAACATATGTTTCATTGTATAAGGGATGCAACATATGTTTCATAATCGAATGGGAGCAACCATGTATATAACGATACCACAACTAGCCAAGATGTTGGGTGTAAATCGAACTACAGTTTACAGAAAAGTAAAGTCCGGTGAGATAACCGCCACGAAAATTGGCCATGCTTACCTTATCTCCAACGAGGAAATCTCAAAGGTTTTGGGCAAAGAGCTGACCAAAAACGCTAAAGAGCGAATTGACAGCGCCGTTAAAAAGACCGTCAAGGAATATGGCGAGGTCCTCAAGCGTTTAGGCAGCGAATGATGAAAAGCATCACCCTCAAAGAAGTTGAATATCTTGTCTTTCGGCTTGCAAAAGAACGTTTAGCTTTCGACGAACCCAGCCCCGATTTCTCAACTCGAAGTCCAAATACCCTTGAAAGCTGTCTTGCTATGCCTTTTATGAAATTTGGTGGTAAATTCCTCTATAAAACCCTAACCGCACGGGCAAGCATACTTTTCTATTTAATGATTAAGAACCATCCATTCCGAAACGGCAATAAAAGAATAGCAATGACCACGCTATTTGTATTTTTGTATGGAAATAACAAATGGATGAGAGTAGACACCCAAAACCTATACAATTTCACAGTTTGGGTTGCTCAAAGCCCGGCAGAACTTAAAGACCTAGTTGTTGCGGCCATAGAAAAATATGTTAGGACTTATATATCTGATTTGGATAAATAGTATCTAGGATGCGTCTTGACGCACCAGACTATTTCTCATTCTTGGTAGGTGGCCCAGGGTCATGCCAGAGGCAGCCGCCATAGTCGCCCCTGTGAGCTGCCCCAAGGCCCGCCCCGGGCGGGATTCGCCTACGAAGAACTTTAGCCCTGGGAATAGATTACGTAGATATTTAATCCCCACAGGGCTAAAGCCTTGCGATACCTAATCTTTGTAGTTGCCACATTCATGGGGCTAGGATATAGGCCCGATAAATCGGGCAACTACAATTGGGTTGGGGGGCGACAAATCACTCCCTTAGCTGGCCGTCGCCATGGATGACGTATTTATAGGAGGTGAGCTCCGGTAGTCCCATAGGGCCGCGGGCGTGGAGCTTGTCGGTGGATATGCCTATCTCGGCGCCCATGCCGAACTGGCCGCCGTCGGTGAGACGGGTAGAGACGTTGACGTACACGGCCGCAGAGTCCACTTCGTTGGTGAACCTGTTGGCATTGGTAATGTTCTCGGTAACGATGGCGTCGGAGTGTGAAGAGCCGTATTTGGCAATATGCTCCACCGCCTCATCAAACGAGGATACGACCTTGACCGCAAGGATAAGGTCCAGATACTCCGCGTACCAATCGTCCTCCGTCGCCTCCTTTATCCCCGGGAGTATTTTCCTCGTACCACCACATCCCCTCAGCTCTACTCCCGCCTCTTTCATCTTCTCGGCTATCCCGGGCAGAAATGACCTGGCCACCTTCTTGTGGACCAGCATGGTCTCCATAGCATTGCACGTGGCCGGCCTCTGTACCTTGGCGTTGAGGCATATCTTTTCCGCCTTCTCCGAGTCGGCATACTCATCTACATAGACGTGGCACACACCTTTGTAGTGCTTTATCACGGGGACTCTGGACTTCTCTGCAACGGCGCGGATAAGCCCCTCTCCTCCCCTTGGTATGACTACGTCTACGTATCCTTCTGCCTTTAGCAAGAGGTCAACCGCCTCCCTGTCTGTAGTCTCTACTATCTGGACGCATCTGGGGTCGAGGCCAGCATCCCCAAGGGCCTTCTCTATGACCCCATATATGGCAATGTTTGAGCCTATAGCCTCCTTACCTCCGCGCAATATGACGGCATTACCTGCCTTAAGGCAGAGGGCCGCCGCCTCTGCCGTTACATCTGGCCTTGACTCATATATTATGACTATTACGCCCAGTGGCACCCTAACCTTCTCTATAAGCATCCCGTTGGGTCTCTTCCATCCCCCCACAACCTCGCCCACAGGGTCTTTAAGAGAGACCATGGTGCGCAGGCCTTCCGTCATAGCCTTTATCCGCTTGTCGTTAAGAAGGAGCCTGTCTATAAGGGCCTTCCCCAGGCCGGCCTTGCGGGCGGCCTCTATATCCCGCTGGTTCTCCCTCTGCAGCTCGTTTCTTGAGTCAACCAGGCCCTTGGCTATGGCCAAGATGGCTGCATCTTTCTGTGCCGTGCTGGCGCAGGCAAGCCGCCTCGAGGCCTCTTTCGCCCCATGCGTCAGCTCAGCTATGTAATCTTCTACTTTTACATTCGTACCAGTAAGTGGCATAAAAAACCCCCGTTACACCCACGATAATCAGGATAAAGATGCCAAAAAGCCCAAGCTTCTTTATTATGCCCTCTCCAGCGTCTACAGACTTATTGCCTCTCTGCGGCTCATCGTTAACGACACGAAAGTTATATTTCTTATAGAATTTTTCTTTTGGCCTGCCATAGCCCAACTGTTCCCGGGCCTCCTTCTCGACCTGTACCGGGTCGAATACCAGTGCGTCCTTGAGCTTGTGCAATTCCATATTTTTCGTCCTGAGTAAGACCAGCTCTTCTTCAAGGGTTTGTTTCTTTGCAAACGCCAGATTCATCTCGGAGCGCTTCTTTGCAATCACTGTGGAGAAACACACTATCACCACCATAGCCATGATGAGAGGAACTATGAAAGAAATAAATTGTTTCCTTGCTACTTTTTCCAAAAGTCACCCCCAAAGGTTGCCGAATTTCCCAGTTCCTCCTCTATACGAAGGAGCTGGTTGTATTTGGCCGTTCGTTCTCCGCGAGAGGGAGCGCCAGTCTTTATCTGACCAGCACCCGTGGCGACGGCCACGTCTGCTATGGTGGTGTCCTCCGTCTCACCAGAGCGGTGAGAGATGATGGTACCGTAGCCGTTCCTCTTGGCCAGCTCTGTAGTTTGAAGTGTCTCGGTAAGTGTACCAATTTGATTTGGCTTTATCAGGATGGCATTGGCCACGCCTTGCTCTATCCCGCGGGAGAGTCTTCGGGCGCTGGTAACAAAAAGGTCGTCACCGACAAGTTGGAGTTTTTGGCCCAATCTCTCGGTCATCTCCTTCCACCCATCCCAATCATCCTCGGCCAGACCATCCTCTACAGAGCAGATGGGATAGCTTGCCAAAAGATTCTCGTAAAAATCTATCATGCCCCGTGAATCCCTCTCTTTTACCTCTCCGGCAGAGAACCTGTACTTGCGGTCTTTACTGTCATAAAGCTCACTGGCTGCTATATCTAATGCCAATGACACCTCACTGCCGGGCTTATAACCGGCGGTCTGGACGGCACTCAGCACCAATTCTATGGCCTCCTCATTGCTCCGCAGATTGGGGGCGAATCCACCCTCATCCCCAACCCCTGTATTATAACCGCCCTTTTTAAGTATCTCTTTCAGATAATGAAAAATCTCTGCCCCGACCCTCAGGGCCTCACTGAAACTTCTCACACCCTTGGGCACTATCATAAACTCCTGTATATCCAGCCGGTTGTCGGCGTGCCTGCCGCCGTTAAGCACGTTCATTAACGGCACGGGCAGCGTCTTTGAACCTTTTGGCCCCCCAATATGCCTGTAAAGCGGTATCCCTCCCGCCAGTGCAGCGGCCCTGGCCACTGCCAGAGAGACGCCCAGAATGGCATTGGCGCCAATTCGCTCCTTATTGTCGGTGCCATCGAGCCTTATTAGCCCCTGGTCTATTGTCTCCTGGTTACAGGCGTCCTGGCCTTTTAGCCTTGGGCCAATTACCTCATTTACATTCTTTACCGCTCCCAGGACACCTCTGCCAAGGTATCTGGCCTTATTGTCTCCGTCCCTCAGCTCTACCGCCTCGTGCGTACCACGGGATGCGCCCGCAGGGACAGAGGCCCTCCCCAGGACACCGCCCTCCAGCAACACGTCTACCTCAACTGTAGGGTCCCCCCTGGAGTCCAGTACCTCGCGCGCCTTTATATCCTTTATCGCAGTGAGCAATATCCCTCTCTAGTAAAGGGCACCTAATTGCGTCTGAATATCAAAATCGACAAATTTTGTCAAGTTTTTGTTAAACCTTAACTTGTGGAAATCTATTGAATGCATGGGCCATTTCTGGGATATTACCGCTGCAAGGAGGCCCAGTACATGGCAGAATTTCTATGGGCACTGAGATTTTTGACCATAATACCCATAGGCCGCCGTGGGGGTGGGGATATTCAACCCCAGAGGATGGGTGTTGTCATGTCCCTATTCCCCGTGGCGGGTCTCGTTATTGGGCTGTGTCTGGTATTGGTCTATATCCCCCTTGCAGCACTGTTTCCCGACGAACTGGCCGACGCCCTCATTATCGGGACCTTCATACTCATAACGGGCGCCTTGCACCTGGACGGTCTCGCCGATTACATGGACGGCATCCTGGGCGGATGGGATGCCAAGAGTAGGCTTGAGATAATGAAGGACAGCCGTATCGGCACCTTCGGCGTCCTGGGTCTGTTGGCCGTAGTAGGGCTAAAGTATCTGTCATTCAATGCGATAGGTGCCCATGTGCCGGCAGGAAACGACTTTTTGGGTGCAAACTTACTCAACAACGGCCTTTTTGCAGAAAAGGCACCCATCCTCCTCGTAATGCCGGTAGTGGGGAGATGGTCTCAGACCCTGGCCGCCGGTGTATCCCCCTACGCCAGGCAAGAACCCGGCACGGCATGGGCCCTGGTAAGTAACACCCATCCCAGACATTCCATGATTGCATCCATTCTGCCCATTCTTCTGGCAGGTCTCTTGTTCGGGAACAAAGGTATAGTTATAACTGCGGTCCTGGCGGCGCTCGTCCTGATTAAAGCGTCTTATATCAATAGCAGGATAGGAGGCATGACGGGTGATACCCTTGGTGCAATCAACGAGGAGAGTGAGTTAGTGTTCCTGCTCTTGTTTTATATAATTTGACGGGTCGCCTGAAAAAGCGGGTAGGGGCGGGGTAATTCCGCCCCTACACATGTTCATATCGGCTACGGCTATTCTGTCATTGCGAGGGGCGTAGCCCCGAAGCAATCTCCTGCGCGTTCAAGAGATTGCTTCGCTTCGCTCGCAATGACAAATGAGGTCCGTATCGGACAGACCTGAAGGTCTGTCCCTACATTCATCATTACTTATAGGATAAAAGATGGCCAAGCTGACATTCATCCTGGGAGGCGCAAGGAGCGGCAAATCTGCCTTTGCGGTAAAAATTGCCGGGCGCTATAAGAACGTTACCTACGTGGCCACCGCCCAGGTGCTGGATGAGGAGATGCGGGAGAGGGTGGAGATGCACAAGAAGCTCCGTCCGGCCTCGTGGCAGGTCGTAGAGTCGCCCACGAACGTGGCTAATATAGTTGAAGGACTTGAGGGCAAGGCAGACCTGATACTAATAGACTGCCTCACACTTTACGTTACAAACCTACTCCTGGACGGCAACAAAAAGGACGCAAAAGAGAAGTACATCACTGACGAAATAGAGAGGCTTTGTAGGGCCTCGAAGAATGTGGGTGCGGACGTGATAATGGTCTCCAACGAGGTAGGTCAGGGAATAGTCCCGGCAGACCCGCTTGGCAGAAAATTTCGGGACATCGCAGGCAGGGTAAACCAGCTAGTGGCCAGTCATGCCGATGAGGTGTACTTCATCACCGCC
>JBHIBD010000102.1:0-5853 GCA_046758865.1 Candidatus Brocadiales bacterium
CCCTGCCCTTCTATCATACCAAAGCCCATATTTATTGCAGTACTGAAGATAAGGCCACTTAGTGGGAATGAGAGCTCCTTGGCCTCCTTATTTAATGGGGTCAGTTCCCACTCATCCCTCACATACCGCCACTTGAAAGACCTCTTGACCTCTTTTTCTTCACCTATGAAGGCTAGCTCCAGCATCCAGGCCCCATCCTGACCCCGTGTGCCGTTACCCGTGATGGTATCTACGTCTTTTTCCTCAGCCTTTTCTATGACCACGCTAATGACCTTTCTGACAGGTATGGTCTTTATACCCGAGTGTATGTTTATGAAAATTTCTTTTTCAGGGGCCTGTTGAACCCCTTCTTCAGTTGCCGCGGTTGTTCCCGTGCCCCCCGCACAGAGAAACATAAGACACAGAAGGATTAATGCCAGTGTTAACCTAGGACTTTTCATCTACGGGACATCCTCCTGGTTAAAGTAAAGAGAGTATTCCCATCCTCAGCAAGGGTAACATTATCTCAAGATGCCCTGTCAGGGAGTGGCCTTGTTCAGTAGGACGCTGGACGACGTTTACCGTCGGCCGATAGTGCCTCAGCATGTCTATGTCTACCGTTACGAAGCTCTCCACCTTATTGCCCAGGTTTCTTGCTACAGATAGGCACTTCAGGAATACTTCTGGCATCACAACGGCGGAGCCCATATTTAACCATACACCCCCTTCGAGTTTTGCCACCACCCCTGCCAAAATGCGGAAGTCTATGTGGCTGGATTCACCTAAATCACTCCCCGATACGTTTGGGTGCATGTGAACAGTATCAGCACCTATGGTTACATGAACCGTTGCAGGTACTTCCAGCCTCTCTGCCGCAGCCAAAATACTGTAGCCGGCGAATTCACCACCGTCCTCATTGATTTTTTTCCCGAGTGCCGCACCAAGGCCAATACCTTCTTGCGCCCCTTGAGAGGAGGCTTCTTGGAAGGCCTCGGCAGTCTCCCGCGCCATGCCAAAGCTTCCGTCCTTAAGGGTCACTTTCACGTCCTCAGAGGTGTGCCCAACCAGGGATATCTCGTAGTCGTGAATGGCCCCTGCACTGTTCATGGCAACAGTACTAACAATGCCCTGCTCCATTAGGTTTATTACCAGGGGTGATAGGCCACACTTTATCACATGTGCCCCCATAGCCATCACCACTGGGAGGTGTTTCTTGCGGGCTTCTACAATGGCCTTGATAACCTTTATTAGACCCTCTGCCGCTAGGGTCTTCGGTAAGGAGTCCAAGAATTCTCCAAAATCCCTGGGTGGAGGAAGCGGTCTTGCAAACTGCTTGACATTTACAAGACTCTTTCTATCTTTTATGGAGTAAGTCTTTAAACCAGCGAGACTTAGTGGCTTGCCCAGCTCCTTTTCTAGCACCTTGCCAACTTCTTTCATGTTCACTTGATTACCTTTTCCAGTTTTTCTGATAGTACATCGAGTCCGTTTGTGACCCTCATCTCTACCCTCAGTGAAAGTATGGGGTTCTGCCACACATGGTTTACCGTTCTCTTAATCTTGACAAAATCCTTTTGGGTTGTAACGACGGCATCTACGCCAAGTTTTGAGGCCTCACTGTCTATTGTTGCCAGCTCGTTGGTACTGTAATGATGGTGGTCAGGAAAGTCCTTGAATCTTACTACATCTGCACCTGCGAAGTGGAGTGTTTTCTCAAAGGATTCTGGATTTCCAAGTCCGCAAAAGGCGTAAAGTTTTTTGTCCCTTAGCCAAGGAATTTCAAGGCGCTGACCCGTAATGTCTTCAAGGTATAAGGGATGGTGGACGGCTTCTAAGATGGGTATGTGGCAGTCTATCTCACCAAGACGTTTCTTGGTGGCCTGTATCTCCATTGGCCCACACAGGTCTATGCGGGATAGTATAAATAGGTTTGCCCTGTTAAGGTTGTTTAACGGCTCTCTTAGTGTGCCGGCTGGTACCAAGCTGCCGTTTCCGAAAGGTTCCAGGCCATCTATTACCACTATGTCTAGGTCCCTGGCAAGCCCCCAGTGCTGAAATCCGTCGTCCAGGAGTAGACAATCCGGTCTGTAATTCTTCAGGGCCTCTCTGGCAGTGGAGAGCCTATCTTTTCCCAGTAAGATGGGTACGTCGGGGAGCTTTTCCGAAAACTCTAGATATTCGTCATTTACTTGGTCATCTCCTATCTTCATTCCGGCGTAACCCCTGCTCAGTATAGCCACCTTTTTGCCCCTGTCCAAGAGGAATTTTGTTAAAAGCTCTAAAAACGGCGTCTTCCCCGTACCACCGATGGTGATGTTACCTACGCTTATTACCGGCACCGGGAGGGGGACGCTCTTGAATACGCCGTATCGGTATAGTAATTCCCTCAGCATAAGAAGTGCGTAGTAGAAGTAGGAAAGTGAAGAAAGCACCGACAGGGCTAGTGAGGAAAGAGGCCCCTTCCGGTCTTTCCTAATAGTGGAGAGATAAAGACTCCTCAACTTCTGTACCACCGCCTTCTCTTTACTTAAGGGGTACAGACCAATAAGCGTGGTCAAGGAACTGCTTCCAGGAGCTGTATGTGTCGGAACTCAGCTTCAGGGTAATTATAGGGCTGTGTTTTGGCACAAAGGGTTTGCGAATTAACTTAAGGCCAGCCTCTTTGGGGGTCTTGCCGCCCTTTCGCTTATTGCAATCGGTGCAGGCGCAGACTATATTTGTCCAGGTGGTCTCTCCTCCCCTTGCCCTTGGCACCACGTGGTCAAGGCTAAGTTCTGAAGTAGGGAACTTTTCACCGCAATACTGACAGTGATTCCCGTCCCTGGCAAAGATATTTCTCCGGTTAAACTTCACACCCCACTTAGGTGTACTGTCGTAGAATAGGAGGCGTATTATCCTCGGCACCTGTATGTCTATGGAAACGGTCTTTATCCAACTTACCTCGTCCTCTTCTGGTAGTCCAAGTTGTGACCTGAGCAAAGATATGTCTTGCCAGGTCCCCATGTTGTAGGAACTGAACTTGCCATCATCTATCGATACCACCTCGGCAGAGTTCTTGTACAGCAGAGTAATAGCGCGCCTTGCGCTAACAATATTCATTGCGACAAAGAACTTATTTAGAACCAGGACGCTTGATTCCAGTGCGTGCATTCTTGCCATATCTACACCCTTTCGATTTCCTCAGCAACCATGTCGCCTACCTCCTGTGTGGAGGCCCCCATCTTGCCTGCCTCCATACCCTTTAGTCTGGTGGAAACTACCTTCTTAACTGCCTCCTCCACGTCTCCGGCAGATTCTGCCTCTCCCAGGTGGTCGAGCATCATGGCACATGCACAGATGGCCGCTAGTGGGTTAGCGATATTTTTCCCAGCATACTTCGGCGCTGAGCCACCTATGGGCTCAAACATCGAAACACCCTCTGGGTTTATATTGCCACCAGCAGCTATACCCAATCCTCCCTGTATCATCGCCCCAAGGTCGGTTATTATATCACCAAACATGTTGTCTGTAACAATTACGTCAAAATGCTCAGGGTTTTTTACCATCCACATACACGTAGCATCCACGTGGGCATACTCGGTAGTTACATCGGGGTATTCCCTGGCCACTTCTTCAAACACTCTCATCCACAGGTCATGCGCATAGTTCAGGACATTCGTCTTGCCACACAGGAGCAACCTTTTTGCCCTATTATTTCTCTTTTTAGTCAACTCAAAGGCGTAACGCACACAACGCTCAACGCCTATTCGGGTGTTGACCATCTCCTGCACGGCGACCTCTTGGGGGGTCCCTCTCCTGAGAAAACCCCCGGAGCCTATGTAAAGTCCCTCCGTATTCTCCCTGACAACTACAAAGTCTATGTCTTCAGGTTTCTTGTCCTTTAACGGGCAATCTACGCCAGGGTAGAGCCTTACTGGTCTGAGATTTATATACTGGTCCAGCTCAAAACGTATTCTCAGCAGCAGGCCGCGCTCCAGAATGCCTGGGGCTACATCAGGATGCCCCACTGCGCCCATATATATGGCACTAAAACCCTTAAACTCCTCCAAAATGTTGTCGGGGAGGGTTTCACCAGTCTTTAGGTAATGACCTCCCCCCAAATCGTAATGCTCTAACTCACATTTGAAGCCCCTTTTATTGCCTACGGCTTTAAGGACTTTTAGCCCTTCTCGGATTATTTCTGGTCCTATTCCATCTCCCAGTATTACGGCTATTTTGTGCACTTGTTTTTAAACAGGAGTTTTTCACAGCTCAAATATTAAGCTCTTTATTTTAATAAGATTAGGCAGTGTTTTCAAGCAAAATTGTAGTAAAAGGACACACCGTCCTACGCAGTTGACAGTGTGCGGAATGTGTGCTAAAATCTCGTAATTTAACACTCAAACACGGAGGACGTTGGGTGGACGGCAGGCGCTATGCAGAGGTAGTAGTTAATGCGCCTATTGGCAAGACACTTCATTATAGTGTACCCGACACCTTGTCGGCTGAAATAGGCATAGGCAAGCGCGTAAAGGTGCCTCTCGGTAATAGGTTGGTAAGCGGTTACTGCGTGGGTCTAACAGACGCTCCCTCCAACATCGCTGCGAAAAAGATCAAGAACGTGGTTGCGGTACAGGATGGCTATTTGTCTATGGACCCATCCATGCTCCGTCTCACCCACCAGATATCCCAGCGTTACCATTGTCCCTGGGGCGATGCCATTGAGGTGGCACTTCCTGCGGCCATAAAGAGGGGGCACAAGGCAAGGAAAATAAGGGCACTAAGACTGGCAAGGGGCCGGGATGAGATAAAAGTCGAGCTAGCGGCCCTAAGTAAGAGGGGCCCCAGGCAGGCAAAGGCCCTGCGGATACTCCTTGAGGCTGATGATCGGATTACGGTTCGCGAGCTTTCACGCCTCAGCGGTTGCAGTTCCTCAAGCATTAAGACCCTTGTGAGACGTAAGTTAGTAGAGCTTTACGAGTTGGGTCCCCGTGTAAACGGCCTGGCCAAGGTGCATATCTCTAAATCTCCACATCTGACCCCCACCATAGAACAACAACACGCGCTGGATCTGATAATGTCAAAGCTGGTGGAGGATAAGTTTGGTGTGGTGTTACTTCAGGGGGTAACGGGCAGTGGCAAGACGGAGGTCTACTTGCAGGCCATCAGTGAGGTCGTCCGAAAGGGCCTCGGAGCCATTGTGCTGGTTCCGGAGGTCTCCCTAACACCCCAGACCATTGAGCGCTTTAGTGCACGGTTTGACAATGTTTCCGTACTACACAGCTATCTCACGGGGGCTGAGCACCATGCCCAGTGGCAAGCGATAAGAAATGGCGTATCTCAAGTGGTTATTGGTGCGCGTTCCGCTGTCTTTGCACCCCTTAAGAGACTGGGATTGGTGGTGGTTGACGAGGAGCATGAGTCCACCTATAAGCAGGACAATTCACCACGCTATCATGCCAGGGACGTGGCCGTCATGAGGGCAAAAGAGGAGGGTGCGGTGGTGATACTTGGTTCAGCTACTCCGTCGCTGGAGAGCTATTTTAATGCCCTGACCGGTAACTATAGCAGGGCTACCTTAACAAAGCGCATAGGAGATAGACCGCTACCCCCCGTGGAGGTGGTGGATATAAGGCAAGAATTCCACGTGGGCAGGGCAACACGGCTGCTCTCACACCGGCTGGAGCACTATATGCGACAGAGTTTGTCCAGGGGGGAACAGGTAATCCTGTTTCTAAATAAAAGGGGATTTTCACCCTTTGTTAGCTGTCCAAGGTGTGGGTATGTGCTCAGATGTGATAGGTGCGATATTGCCCTTACCTATCACAAGAGGTATCATGTTGCCCTCTGCCATTACTGTCACGGAGAGGCGCATCCGCCGGAGAAGTGTCCTGA
>JBHIBD010000103.1:0-5779 GCA_046758865.1 Candidatus Brocadiales bacterium
GGGTTAGGGTGGGGGTGAATAGTAAGGAAATTATTTATAACACCCTCCCCTAGCCTCGTGCCATAGGCAGACCCGCCGTTTGTTGGGCGGGCCTGTCCTCAAGCGGACAGACCTAAAGGTCTGTCCCTACGACTACCTGTTCTTCCCTCCCCCTTGACGGGGGAGGGTTAGGGTGGGGGTGAATAGTAAGGAAATTATTTATAACACCCTCCCCTAGCCCCTCCCATCAAGGGAGGGGAAAAAGAGGTAGACTCATCAAGATACGTGGGGGATAGTACTCTGACCACCACAAAACGACCTTTGAAACTTCTGCAAGTAACTGTATAATCTCTCTCAAAATCCTTCAGTACCCTTCTTACCACCCTTTAAGAGGCATAATCCATAGAGATGATACTGGAAACACTGGAGGTAGGCCCGCTGGCAGTAAACTGTTATATCCTTGGCTCACGAGAGGGTGGGGAGGCGGTAGTTATAGACCCCGGCGGTGACCCCGATGACATTATGCGGGTGCTTGAGGCCCGGGGGCTTTCGGGTAACGTGCGATATATCCTCGCCACTCACGGTCATTTTGACCACATAGGGGCTGCCACGAGGATTAAGGAGAAACTTACCTCCGCTCACTTCCTCATCCACAAAGGTGACCTGGGATTACTGGACAGCCTTGAAGAACAGGCCAGATACTTTGGCTGTCCGACGGTGGAAAAACCCTCTGTGGACAGGTTTGTGACCGATGGGGATACAATAAGCTTTGACGACATAAAATTAGTGGTGGCACACACCCCCGGCCACTCAAAGGGTGGTGTCTGCTACCTGACAGAGGACAAGGCGTTCGTGGGCGATACACTGTTCGCAGGCTCAGTTGGCCGCACCGATTTCCCCGGATGCTCATCTGAAGAATTGATAACTTCTATACGAAAGAAGCTCCTGCCCCTGGGGGATGACGTAGAGGTCTACCCAGGCCACGGCCCCCCCACCACCATTGGTAATGAAAGACGCTCTAACCCATTCCTTGCAAGTTTGCGTTTCTAAGATAAAGTGAGACCTCTGCAAAAGTACCAAATGACATATGCAAATACCGCAAAACGTCATTGCGAGCGTAGCGAAGCAATCTCAAGTCTTTCTGTGCTGATTGGTTACGAGATTGCCACGTCGCTTCACTCCTCGCAATGACGGTCTGTTTTGCCTTTCTCAGAGGTCTCAAAGTGTAAATACCATGCAAACAATAGATGCAGGAATCATCACAGAAACCATAAAAAGGCTCTGTATTGCGGCCAATCACGAGCTGAACGATGACCTAATATCGGCCCTGGAAGACGCCCTCAGAAAGGAGGAATCTCCCATTGGTCGCGACATACTGTCGCAGATACTGGAGAATGCCTGCATCGCCAGGGAAGGAATTTATCCCGCGTGCCAGGATACAGGTTCCACCGTTGTGTTCGCTGAGATAGGACAGGGGTTGAGAATCGTGGAAGGGGATTTTCAGCAATCCATCCAGAAAGGGGTCTCCCAGGGATATAAAAGCGGCTGCTTGAGGGCGTCTGTGGTGAAAGACCCCCTCCAGCGAGTAAATACCGGTGACAATACACTATGTGTGATACACATGGAGGTAGTGCCGGGCGATAAACTCAGCCTAACAGTAATGGCCAAAGGTGGAGGCTGTGAGAACCAGAGCCGCACCGCAATGCTCACACCAGCCATGGGAAGACAGGGGGTGGTGGACTTTGTAGTCGATGTCGTCAGGCAGGGTGCAGCAAAGGCGTGTCCACCAAACATAATAGGTGTAGGTCTGGGAGGTACCTTTGATATGTGCGCCCTCTTGGCAAAGAAGGCCCTCTTAAGACCGGTCGGTTGTCCTCACAAAGACCCTGACATGCGGGAACTGGAACGGGAGCTCCTTGATAAGATTAACGACCTAGGGATAGGCCCACAGGGACTTGGCGGTAGGGTCACTGCCCTGGCCGTACACGTCGACAAAAGCCCCTGTCATATCGCCAGCCTCCCGGTGGCCGTTAATATTGAGTGCCACTCCCACCGAGTAAAGACAGCCACTCTTTGACGTCGGGTGCGGGAGACCCGACGCTACAAAAGCCCCGTTAAATCAACGACCATATCGGAGACTCGCCTCCACCTAACGCGGATGGGCGAGAAGGCCGTTGTCTACCAGCTTATAAGGCCAAGGCTCTTGCCGCTACGCGCCACACCTACCTTATTGACAAAGATAGTCCCATGGACGAAAATGCTATCAGGTGGCGGCGGTGTATGAATCTTCTAGAAGGGCATGAAATGGGAAGAATAGTAATCGACACCGAGAAATGCAACGGATGTGAGATATGCGTCCACATCTGCCCACACAAATTAATCCATCTATCAGATAGGATTAATTTCATGGGGTACCATTACACCTGTTTTGAAGACCCCGAGCACCTCTGCAAAGGTGATGCCCTATGTGCCGAGATGTGCCCGCAGGTGGCCATAAAGGTCTATAAATAATCCACCAACATCTAATTATAAGTAGGGGCACGACATGTCGTGCCTCTGCCACTTATAGCCTCTTTCCCAGGGCACAGCCTCTTGCGAACACAGACCCTTTTCTGAGGGCCACCTCATCCGCGTGTATCAGGTCCATATGTTTCTCACCAGCCACTTCCTTAAGGCACTTGACGGCGCTTTCCAGGGCTACTGCGCCCGTAATCTCAATAAATGCCCCCATCAGCACCATATTGGCTACCCTGCCTGAGCCTATCTCCTCAGCAAGCTTATTTGCAGGTATAAAAACCTTGTCCACATCCACCCTCTTGCTATTCGCCTTGTCCACAAGGTCAGAATTGTATAATATAAGTCCTCCGGTCTTCACCCTCTCCTCGAAACTTACCACAGATGGGGCATTCATGAGTATGGCAGACTGCGGGTTGCGCACGATGGGTGATCCAATGGGTTTAGAGGATACTACCACAGTACAGTTGGCAGTACCTCCCATCATAATGGGCCCATAGGAGGGTAAAAAGGTGACGTACTTGTCCTCTCTCATAGCGGCATGGGCCAACAGCCTACCTATTGCTAGGATTCCCTGGCCACCAAAGCCCGAGATTATCAGGTCGTGATACATAACTCTATATCGCCCTGCCACCATCTACCGACTTAAGGACTCCGAGGGGATAGTACGGAATCAATTCTTTCTCCACCCTGGCAAGGGCCTCCATTGGGCTTAGACCCCATCCTACCGGACACGCGGCCAGTATCTCAACGAAGGACATTCCGCGCCCCTCAAGCTGCATCTTGAACGCCTCCACCACTACCTTCCTGGCCTTTTTTACATTGGCAGGGGAGTTCACCGCCACGCGTGCCACGTAAGAAGGCCCCTCCAGGGAGGCAATCCACTCCGCCATCCTTAGCGGATGGCCCTCCATGGCCTCTTTGCCGTAGGGTGTGGTAGTCGTTCGCTGACCTAACATGGTGGTGGGAGCCATTTGCCCACCTGTCATCCCATATACCGTATTGTTCACATACACTACGGAGAAATTCTCTCCACGATTTGCGGCCGAGAGAATTTCTGCCAGACCTATGGCGGCAATATCACCGTCACCCTGGTAGGTAAATACAAATAAGTCGGGTCTTGCCCGCTTTATGCCAGTGGCCACTGCCGGAGGCCGACCATGGGGGGATTCCGTTACGTCAAAATTCATGTGCTCGTAGAGAAACACCGCGCAACCTACCGGCGCCACACAGACCGTCTTCTCCCTGAGGTCCAGGATGTCTATGGCCTCTGCCACGATTCTATTTATTACGCCGTGAGAGCACCCTGGACAATAGTGCATCGGTGTATCTTTCATGCTTCTCGGTCTATCGAACACCGGTTTCATGTCTAGCCCCTGTACCACTTAACTATCTCTCCAAAGTCCTCTTCCGGTGACGGGACGCTGCCCCCCATCCTACCGTAGAAATTCACCTCCGCTTTACCAGCTACCGCTATTTCTACGTCCTCCACCATCTGACCGGAACTCAACTCAAAGACCATAAATTTCTTGACCCTCTCGGCCAGCTCCCGGATGACATTGGTAGGAAATGGAAATAATGTAATGGGCCTCAAGAGACCCACCTTATACCCTCTTTCTCTGGCGAGTTCCACGGCGCTACCCACGATGCGGGCGCTGGTGCCAAAGGCCACTACGACCAGCTCCACATCTTCTTCCAAATATCTTGCCTCATACCTTACCTCTTTGGCCTTAACCTCTGCGTACTTCTCCTGTAAGTGTCTATTATGCTCTTCAAGCTCCCTCTCACTCAGGCGCAAGGACTTTATTACCCGAGGCTCTCTACCCTTCGCTCCTGTTAATGCCCATGGCTTTTCAACCTCTTCAGGCCCCCTGGGAGGCATGAACTCCACAGGTTCCATCATCTGGGCCACCACGGCACTACAGAGTATCATCACGGGGTTTCTGTATCTCTCTGATATGTCAAAGGCCAGGTAGCATAAATCCGCCGCCTCTTGAACAGAAGACGGTGCAAGGACTATGTTGCGATAGTCACCATGACCACCCCCCTTTACTGCCTGAAAATAGTCTGCCTCTGAGGGTGCGATGTTGCCCAGACCGGGACCTCCACGACACACGTTCACTATAACACCAGGCAACTCACACCCTGCCATGTATGAGATAGCCTCCTGTTTTAGGCTGACGCCTGGGCTTGAGGAGGAGGTTATTGCCCTTGCACCTGTAACGGACGCCCCAAAGACCATGTTGATTGCTGCAATCTCACTCTCAGCCTGAAGAAATACCCCTCCCCTCTTTGGAAGCTCTCTGGCCATATACTCCCCCAATTCACTCTGAGGGGTGATGGGATAACCATAATAAAAGCGGCAGCCCGCCCTCATGGCCGCCTCGGCCATGGCCTCAGAACCCCTCATTAAATGCCTCTTACCCATAACCTGTGTACCGCCAAATATGTTGTGGGAGCTCTGCAAAATGGTTCAAATACCCTCTGTCATTCTAAGCAAAGCGAAGAATCTTTAATACTAGATTCTTCGGTCGCTTCGCTCCCTCAGAATGACAATAGTATAAGATTTTTCAGAGGTCTCGTTACACAGTAGACCCAACAACGTTAATTCTAGCATACCGTGTTTAGGTCGAGTAAACAAATGATTAAAAATGTACTCCTGGGGCAGGTATATCCCGTGCAAGGAAGGCAGTTGGATGACAATATTACAACAGGGTTTGTGGCACAAGGTTGAGAAAAGGGGAAAAACCTTTTTTACAAGGTATTGCAAAAGAAGAATGGCGGGCTGGCGATGTCTTGGTAGTTAAAAAGCATGTTGCGTCAAGACGCACCGTGCTAGAGAGGAACAATGGACTGGCGGTACCCTAGCCAATTATGGTCTACGGCTTGCCTTGGATTTAGGCCCTTAATCTTGGTCGGTGTCCTGTGTAGGAGGAATAATGCTTCTTGTAAAAGGTAGGTCTGGCCTTACGCAGATACCCCATCAAATCCTTCACGTCCTGAAATAATACTTTATGTGACTCATGCCAGTCCTGCTCATGGCAGGACTCCCTCTCAAAATTCCTGCAGATGGGTGGTCGGTCTTCATATATCGTGCACAGCCCATTAGAATTCAGCTTATCACACTTAGATTCAAATAATATGTACCAATCGTTGTCATGGTCAATGTACACACTGGTACCCTCGTGATATAGGTAAAACTTAACGTCCTCTATTTCGGTCTTTGTAATCGGTTTATCTATCTCAACAGAAACGTATTTGCAGCAGACATCACACTCTCCGCATA
>JBHIBD010000104.1:0-5567 GCA_046758865.1 Candidatus Brocadiales bacterium
ATGCCCGGTGGAATGCCTGGTGGAATGCCCGGTGGAATGCCCGGCGGTATGGGTGGTATGGGCGGCATGGGTGGCATGCCCATGCACTAATAGCCTCCAACTATAGCAACTTGCCACCAACCAAATACATACAGAGGTAAGGTGGTCTTCAACGGCCCTCAATTGGCTCTAAACGTCTCCTCCAGGGCCTTTGGCTACTTGAAATATTTTAGAACGGTCATAGCCTAAAAATTCCTATTCTTGGGCCTATATTGCTTCTTGACTCCTAACCCAAATAAACCACCCATGTTAAGGGTCTCAGAGAACGTTAAGAAGGTGGTCCCGCCCATCATAGATGCCATGGTTTCGCAGGCCAAAGAGCTCAGGCAGAAAGGTATCGAGATAATAGACCTTGGCCAGGGCGTGAGCAACCTCCAACTCCCCCAGGAATTGGTTACAGAGGCCATCGCGTCGGCCACGGAGACCTCAACGTCGATCAGCACATATAGCGGTGATAGGGGTCTGGGAGAGCTGCGAAGGGAGATAGCCAAAAAATTAAGAGAATTCAACCATATAGTGATAGACCCCGATAGGGAGCTGCTGGTAACTGCCGGCAGCAACCAGGGCTTCATGGAGGCCCTTTTGGCCATACTCGACCCCGGAGACGAGGTCATCCTACCTGCACCATATTACTTCAACCAGGAGATGGCGGTCAGGCTGGTGGGTGCAGTGCCGGTGGAGGCACCCATGAAAGAGGATAGAGATGGCTACCGTCTTGATCCAAACGAGATTGCCAGAAATTTGTCGCCAAAGACCAAGGCAATTGTCCTGGTCTCGCCAAATAACCCCACTGGGGCCGTTTATAGGGAAGAAGATATAAGAAAGGTGGCGGCAATCGCACTGGAGAAATCTCTCTACGTCCTGAGCGACGAGGCCTACGAGACTTATGTATTTGGTAAAAGTAAACACTTCAGCATAGGCTCTATTCCTGAGTTAGAGGACCGCGTAATTACGTTTGGGAGTTTTTCCAAGTCATACGCCATGGCTGGGATGCGTGTGGGCTACCTGGCTGCGGACTGGCCCCTTATTGACGAACTCCTCAAGGTGCACGATACCATGATAATCTGCGCCCCGGTCATCTCACAGGCCTTTGCGATAAGCGTCATGAGGGCGCCACAGGAGTTTCACAAGGGGTTCACGGCAGAGCTTGAGAGGAGGGTTGATTGTTTGAGGGCAGCCATTGACCGTGTCCCGGGGCTTGCGTGGCGAGAGCCAATGGGAGGGCTGTTTGCGTTCATCAAATATGACTCCCGGAGACCGTCCTTTGAGTTTGCATCTCAAATCCTCCGTGGGGCCCATGTATTGTTAATCCCTGGCTCGGGCTTTGGCCGCTACGGCGAGGGCCACTTGAGGATATCCTTTGGCGCTGCCGATATGGAGGAGATTAAAGAGGCCTGCTGCCGACTGGAGGAGTTTTTTGAGAAAACAGAGTGGTCCATCCAAGAAAAACAAGCCCCATAAATGTACTACTAATAGGTAGATTAAAATGTTAAAATATTCCCTCATCTGTTGTTCTGAAACCTCTGCAAAGATTGCTCTGATACGATGTGTCATTCTGAGGTGTGGCGTGGCAGCTTGTTGCCACATTGAAACTTTGGTATAACTCTGCATCACCAGGTGTACCATGTCAGCATCAGCAAAAGAAGAACTGGGCAGAAGGATAATGGAGGTCGCCTACAAGAGGGGCGAGTTTATCCTCAGCTCTGGTAAGAAGAGCGACTACATCTTCGACAAATATGCCTTTGAGACCCAGCCAGGGCTTCTGGAGGCCATAACCAATTATCTGGCCGAGATGGTCCCGCCGGGGACCAAAAGACTTGCGGGGATGGAGATAGGTGCGGTGCCCCTTGCCACTGCACTGTCGATAAAAACGGGACTCCCGTTTGTAATCATAAGGAAGACTGTCAAGGGTCACGGCATCACGCGCCAGATGGAGGGACATCTATCCAGGGGTGATAAGGTCTTGTTAGTAGAAGACGTGGTCACGACGGGGAGGCAGTCCATCCACGGGGTCGACATCCTGCGCTCGGCGGGTGCCGTGGTCAATAACGTTATCTGCGTAATAGATAGGGAAGAAGGCGGCAGGAAGCACATCGAGTCCAAGGGTTTGGTTTTTGACGCCCTTTTCACCAAGGGCGCCCTGATGGCCTACAAGTATCATACACAATAAAGGGTGATACAGTACTTACTCTACAAACTCCTTACTGAACAGACGCTCTATCCTCTCGCTGGAGTCCATAAGGCCGGTGAGGAACAGTTCTATGCCTACCTCGGTGGCCACGTATTCCCGTCCATCGGCAGTTTTAAGGGGTTGTTTGTATGCGATTCGACTAATCATGTCATCGTTCTTCTGGATATCTTCCTTGGTTATGATGCCGAGGGCCAGGAGCCGCTTCTCGTATTTAGCCCTGTCTGTACTCCTTTGAGGCGCACTGGCCTGGAGTGACCTCAACGCATCCTCCCAGACATATTTAGGATAGAAGAGATAAGGCCCCACCAGCCAGTCCCTCAGGTCATGTATATCCGCCTCTGGCCAGCTCTTCAGCTTCTCCCAGATAATCCAGAACTCCCGATGCATCTCCCGTGTCGGCATACCCTTCTTTTTGGAAACCTGCGCTATAATTTCTAGAATGCGTGCCTTATCGTCCTCAGTGAGGAGGTTGATGGGATTGTCAGACGGCCCTGCTAGGACCGGGCCTGCGTTTAGGAATGTGGATAATAAAAATGCGGGCAAGATGGTGGTTATTGTAATCTTCTTTGACAATGCCATAGAAAATGTCTCCAAATTCTTCATACAAGCAGTGTTCAGCTTAAACTTTTGATTGAAGGCCTGTTTTCTATGAAAAGAATGGGGCCGCCTGGGCTCGAACCTGGGACCAATGGATTATGAGTCTCTTTTCGGAAGGTTATCAGCTTTCCAGTATTTTATCAAGTTTATTATCATATAGGGCTTACATAGCACAGCACATATTCTGCCTTTCAGGATTTTACACCCCATTTTAGAGTTTTATTTGACAGTTCGTTTGACAGTGGGAGGAGACAAACACAGGCAAAGGCTAAATGGACAGAGTTAGACTGTTAGGTCATAATAGGGATAGGTAAGTATGGGAAAATCTTGAAGTTACCACCCAGATTTAAATGTCATTTCTTCGAGAGTCTGAGATTTGACTCCCTTTCGGCTCTTGCTAAAGTGGCGTGCGAATTACGGATTGAAATGCAGGATGGATAACGCTATATTAAGTCGGCTTTAACGAAACTGACGGCGATAGGGCCGGTGGAATAAAATTTTCAGAAACATTAGATAACAAAAGCAAAATGGAAAGAGGAAATTGGCCTTATCACAGGTAGAAAAAAGGCACCTCATTTACATTTTTCTACTTGCCCTGGGACTGAGGCTATTTGTTTTCTTCTTTACCCCTGTAATTGGGACGGATTGTTATAACTATTTTACAAGTGCCAGGGCATTTATTGAAGGCCAGTATCATAATGTTACCTGTCCACCTCTCTATCCCCTTTTTATCGCCTCGTTTTCATTGATAACGGGAGAATACGAGATAGCAGGTAAGGCCGTAGCACTACTGTTTGGCGTCTTTACTGTCTTCCCACTCTATTTTCTTACCCGTTCCCTTTTTGGTCATAACGCCGGTATAATAGCTTCCTTAATCTTAGCTGTGAATCCTGCACATGTTCGCCTCTCTGCAGACATCATGAGGGATACAACCCATGTTTTTTTCTTTGTCACCTCTATTTATTTGTTCTGGCAGACCATAGAACGAAAAAGCTGGCGCTGGTATGCGCTTCTCGGTTTTTCCGTCTCCCTGGATATTTTAACACGCGCAGAGGGGGGTATGGTGCTCCTCTGCGTAATAACTCCATGGCTGCTTTTCACAAACGGGGAGCTCCTCAAGAAACGTTTTTTACAAAAAGCGGTCTTTCTTTCCATATTCCTGGCTCCATTTATAATCCTTGCGAGTTCCTATTTCTTATTCCTCGGTGGTAGCGATTTTATCTCTGGTCGAACTTCTAAGCTGGTGGGCATTACGCAGAAGCCGCCGCCTCCACAAACGCATGAGCCGAAGGCAGCACGTAAGGGGCACATACCCGAAGCTGTTAAGATTTACACCTGGAAAGAGGAGAAAAGATACCACATTATACTTCTATACATCCTCAACGAGTTTGCCAAAGTCCTTTTTTTACCTTACCTACCGCTGTTTCTGGTGGGGTTTCTCAAGTTTTCTGTGCCAGATTCTAAGTATGGAAGTCCTTTCAGTTTTACCAGGGCAATACTTTCTTTCTTGAGCATTTTGAGGTTACGGTTGGCTGCTGTAGAGATAAGGAAGGAATATTTTATACTATCTATGATAGCTTTATACTTTATACTTATATTTCGCTGGAGTCTTACGGATTATGTTGCAAGTGGGAGATATCTCCTTGCACCGGTGGTGTTGTCATTGATTTGGGCAGGAAAGGGTGGAGAGATTGTAGCAGAGAAATTTGCAAAAAAAATACCCAGTATGTCAAAGTCCGTTATGGACCTCTCTCCTGCCCTTTTGGTTCTTATGGTAGTTATTGCTTTTGTTAGCTTGCCCAAAGATTTAAAGGTCAAAAGAAAACACGAAATTTCTCAGAAGCTAGCCGGCTACTGGATAAAAGACCATTTCCCGGGAAGGCCCAAAATTATGGGCAGAGAATGGAGGGAAGGACACAAAGTGGCCTTATATGCACAAGGGGATCATGTACACCTAGGACTAACATGGGCTTATTCCACTCTCCTCTCTAGGGCAAGAAAGCAGGGGGTTAATTACCTAGTCTTTTACAAAGAGGAAATACCATCTGAACTTTTTACAAGGATAGAACAGGGAGGTGATTTTGCTTTCATAAAGGAATGGATAGACATAGGTAAAAAGGGTAAAAAAGAAAGGCATCTAAGACTTTATCAACGTATACCCAAACGTTGATATTTTACATATTTTGTAAGGCTGTTTCGCCTTTTGTACCAAAAGGTGATTTCATGGGAAGCTAGTTAGGCCCTTTCCATGTAAGAACTTCTCTTGCAGAAAAGATGGGCCTTGAAATTGATGGCCTTCTTTATCGATGGCCTTGCATCTGGTGCACCAGATCGTGCAAAATCACTTGTGTTATGGATAAGTATTTGTATATTTTTCTCTATAGTAAGCAGGAAAGAGATTTTAGATTCTCTTAAAGGAGACTAAGGAAAGGACTATGGAAGAAAATACTGTGGAATTGATCGATTACCTCGTGGTCATCTGGAAGAGAAAGCGACTAATCATTGTAGGAACCTTGGCCTGTATGGTGACTGCAGGGGTGGTGAGTCTTTTGCTGCCCGAGGTGTATAAGGCTTCGGTGACATTTCTATTAGAAGAGTCAAAAATTTCCAAAGAGAGAGTTGTTAGTCAGATTAATCCTGGAATCTTTGAGACTTATGGTAAGACCTACATAGGAATAATTAAAAATAAGACCGCCATGAATCAGGCCATAAAAGAGTTTCAATTAGATAAGGAGCCGTA
>JBHIBD010000105.1:0-5529 GCA_046758865.1 Candidatus Brocadiales bacterium
GGTAGATATATTACTAGATTTTTCTTCCTACTAACGGGGGGTTTCGGGGTGACTCGTAAGATAAGGCGCAGGGACTTCTTAAGGGCTGGAGCCGCAGGCATTCCCCTGGGAGTGCTGGGTGGGTGTGTCGCAGAAGAAGCGTTCAAGGTCCCTAGAGAAGCCGCAGAAGCGGAAGGGCCTTTAAGACCAGGGCCCAAGATATCTGTCCCAAAAGATGTCCCGCCGGGCCAGGGCAGGCTAACGCGGATGCACCTTGAGCTGGCACGTACCATCAAGAAGCCCGCCGAAGAGCTGAGGTGGAAGATGGTGATAAATGTCAACCAGTGCATAGGCTGTTACGCCTGCGAGGTGGCCTGCATCTCGGAGAACGTCTCCCCACCCGGGGTGACCCTGCGCAAGGTCTTCAGTGTGGAATACAGCACCTTCCCAGATGTGAGGAGGGTCTTCATGCCATCCAATTGCATGCAATGCAACAACCCGCCCTGCGTAGATGCTGCACCGAAGCGCGCAATGGAGAGGCGACCTGACGGCATTGTCATGATTTACCCCTCAAGGTTCAAGGATAAGGAAAAAGTGGGTGCGGTCATGAAGGCATGTCCGTACAAAAACGCAATCTTCTATGACGACGGGTCGTACTTTACATCGAGTGCAGAAAGTGTAAGCGACACTGGGTCGCCACAGCCCTATGAAGAGGCAAATAACTATCAGTACGGGTCCGTAAATAGGCGCAAAAAGCTCATCGGACGGCCGAGAAAGTGTGACTTCTGCATCCACCGACTGAGAAACGGGATGCTTCCCGCATGTGTCACTACGTGTGTCGGCGGGGCCATGCATTTTGGGGACGGAAATGACCCCGACAGCCTTGTGTCTGAACTAATGCGCACCAATCGTGTGGTAACGATTGGCCGTCCTCTTAATACGGACCCCAATGTGGTCTATATTGCACGGGAAGTACCCGGAATGATGGAAGGTTTCAGGTCATGCATGATGTGCCATGGAGGGGTTTGAGATGGAGAAAAGTGCCGAAAGCGGCACGAACAGACTTGCACGCCGAGAGTTTATCAAAGCAGGAGTCTTGTTGGGCACAGGCGCCCTCCTAGCCTCTCAGGCAGCCTGGCTGAAGACCGCCCCTGGAAGGTCAAAGGCGGCATCCAGATACGCACCGGCAAGGCCTGAGAACATCATCTACTCTACCTGTCTGCAGTGCCACACGGCATGCCCAATAAAGGCAAAGGTGGTAGATGGTGTGCTCGTCAAGATTGACGGAAACCCCTATTCGCCCCAATCACTACTACCACATATCCACTACAGGAATAATCCCGTTGATGCAGCCGCACTGGATGGGTATATCTGCCCCAAGGGCCAGGCTGGGATACAGTCCGTTTACGACCCATACAGGATACGCAAGGTATTGAAACGTGCGGGAAGACGAGGAGAGAATAAATGGGTCACCATCGATTTTGAGCAGGCAATAAATGAAATAGTAAACGGCGGATACCTCTTTAAACACGTAGGGGGCGAGGAGGAGAGGTATGTGACCGGGCTAAAGGACCTTTTCGCTTTAAGGGACAGCCAGGCTTCGTTGTGGATGGCGTCGGATGCCGAGAGGGTGGCGGCCAGAAAGATGCCGATCTCCAAGTTTAAGGCAAGATACCGAAAGCACCTGGATGTCCTTATAGACCCCGAACACCCGGACCTTGGTCCCAGGAACAACCAATTCGTGTTTATGGCGGGACGCATCGAGCACGGCAGGAAGGAGTTCAGCCAGCGGTGGCTCCACCAGGGTTTTGGCTCTGTGAACTGGTATGAACACACCACCATATGCGAGCAGTCCCACCACATAGCCTACCAGCAGATGACCCATCAATTTCGGGATGGAAAGTGGCAAAAAGGTAAGACCCACATGAAACCAGACACCTTAAATAGCGAGTTTATTATCTATTTTGGCACCTCCGGCGGGATAGAGGCCGGCTTTGGCCCTCCACCTGCGTCAAGGAAGGTTACGGGTGGGATAGATTCCGGGCGGCTCAAGACGGTGGTGGTAGACCCACGTTTTAACAATGGTGCGGCCAAGGCCTGGAAGTGGCTGCCCATAAAGCCCGGCACCGACGGGGCACTGGCAATGGCCATCATTCATTGGATAATTTACAATGACCGGTACGACAGAAAATTCCTCCGCAACGCCACGCGTAAGGCGGCAGTCGAGAGCGGCGAGTCCTCATGGAGCACGGCAAGCCTGCTTGTCAAGATTAAGGGTGGGCGCCCGACCACCTACCTGCGGGCCTCAGAGATAGGCATCGGTAAAGAGGATGAATTTGTTGCACTTTCTAACGGCGTGCCAACACCCGTAGATATCGATTCAAACAGGGTGGCCGTCTTCGGCGACCTGTTTGTAGATGATGCGGTGGCGGGTGTACCCGTCAAGACCGCACTTCAGTTATTGAAGGAATCAGCATTCAGTAAGACTATCGATGAATACGCCACTATTACGCATGTAAAAAGTGAGGATATTATTGAGGTCGCACGCGAGTTCACGTCACACGGCAAGAAGGCCGTAGCAGAGTTCTACAGAGGTGCCATCCAGCATACGAACGGATACTACAATGCACAGGCAATTATAGCACTGAACGTGTTAATCGGGAATCTGGACTGGAAGGGTGGTCTTGGCAAGGGCGGTGGGCACTGGCATGAGGCCGGGGATAAGCCCCATCAGCCCTTCCCACTCAAAAAGTCGCTGCACCCGAAGAAGATACACGCCTTTGGTCACAAGCTGACACGTGAAAAATCTACGTACGCCAAGTCCACGCTCTTTGACGGCTATCCCGCAAAGCGCCCATGGTTCCCATTCACAAACAACGTGTACCAGGAGGTCTTGCCCTCTGCGGTTAGCCAGTACCCATACGGTGTGAAGGTGGTTTGGATGCACATGGCTACTCCCGGGCTGTCTACTCCCGCTGCCAACACACAACTCGTGGCCCTACAGAACCTGCAAGAAATTCCACTCCTTATAAGCACCGATATAGTCATAGGTGATTCCACCGTCTTTGCCGATTATGTCTTTCCAGATACCAGCGTATGGGAGCGGTGGGGCCTGCCGCACGTCACACCCGACGTCCAGACCAAGACCAGCAAGGTCCGCCAGCCCATTATAGCCCCTATCCCAGAGATGGTTACCGTATTCGACAGGGATATGCCTATCTGTATGGAGTCGGTGATGCTCAAGATTGCCGAAAAGTTGGGCCTTCCTGGTTACGGCAAGAACGGATTTAAGGAGGGCCATCCGTTTGAACATTTTGAGGACTACTACCTCCGCATGGTGGCAAATATCGCATGGGGCGACAAGCACAACGATAGGGTCCGAAAGGCTGGCCCTGCCGATATGGAGTTATTTGAGAAGACGCTCCGACACCTCCCTGAGAGCGTGTTTGAGGCAGAGCGTTGGGAAGGGGTGGTCGGAAGTAAACACTGGAACAGGGTGGTCTATGTACTCCTGAGAGGGGGGAGATTTGAGGACTTTGAGGGGGCATATAAAGGAGAAAAACTGGCCCACGCCTTCTCTGGTCACGTAAACCTCTACATAGAACCCGTGGGCAATAGCAGGAGCTCAATGGGCTGGGAGTACTTCTCGGGAGTGCCCACGTTCGTGCCTATCAGGGGAATTACCGATGCGGAGATTAGAGACACCGATAATGAGTACCCCTTTACGCTGATTACGTATAAGGGCATCCTGGGAGGACAGTCCAGGACACTGCCCAATAACTACTGGTTGAGCCAGATTTGGCCGGAGAATCATATAGAGCTTAACCCCAAGGATGCGGAGGCAATTGGGGTAAAGGACGGTAACATAGTCCGCATCGTATCTGCCACAAACCCGGACGGGGCATGGTCAATAGACCAGGAGAAATACACAGAGGGCAAGGTCAAACTGACCCAGGGACTGAAGCCAGGTGTGGTCAGCGTGAGCTGGCACTTCGGCCACTGGGCCTATGGTGCATCAGACATGTCAATTGACGGAAGGGTCATAAAGGGTGAGAAATGGCGCGCCGCCGGGCTCTGCCCGAACGCCGTTATGCGCCAAGACCCTCACCTGGGAGACGTCTGCCTCACCGACCCCATTGGCGGCAGCGCCGCATTCTTCGACACCAGGGTCAAACTCATCAAGGTCTAACAGTACACCCTCGTAGGGACACGGCTTCATTTTCCCTCCCCCTTGACGGGGGAGGGAGGGGTGGGGGTGAACAGTCACCCTCCCCCTACCCCCTCCCGTCAAGGGAGGGGGGGGAATAAGGGAAAACCCTTCCAGTCCGTATCAGACAGACCTTGAGGCCTACTAGACTGTTTACCAAAATTGTGAAAAATTACACTGGTATGATCGTGCCCCTACAAGGCCCTCCAAGAGGTGTAACCCTGTGGATTTATGAGGTTGCTTTCTGTCACCGAAAATGCTATTTTATTGTAGTACGAGACCCCTGAAAAACCTGCGCATTTGTCATTCTGAGGGAGTGAATCCAACTGAGGTGGAAAGAATGTAGCGTGCGAGCCTGCTCGCACGTAATCGTGGCAGCAAGCTGCAACGATACACGCTCCGCTCAGAATGACGCATGGCGTCGGGGTGACTTCCGCAGAGGTCTCGGTATGTGAGCAGTATAAATGGATATAATCGCCACCAACAGGCAGGCCCGCTTCAAGTACACGCTGCTGGAGAAATACGAGGCAGGCCTTGTGCTGAAGGGTAGCGAAGTAAAGAGCCTGAGGAACAAAAACGCAAGCCTGAACGAGGCCTTTGCCCAGGTAAGGGGCCAGGAGGTGTATCTCTATGGCCTCCACATAGGCCCATACCAACAGGCCGGCCTCGAGGCCCATGAGCCGAGGCGTCCGCGTAAGCTCCTCCTCAACAAGGCCGAGATGTCGAGGATTATCGGCAAGGTAAACGAGAGGGGCTACACGCTCGTACCGGTTACACTCTATTTCAATAAGCGCGGTATCGCCAAGATAGAGATTGCCCTGGCCAAGGGCAAGCGGCTTCACGACAAGCGTGAGGCCGTCCGCAAGCGTGAGGCGGCGCGTGATATCCGAAGGGCCTTAAAGCGATAGTTTGGGGACAACCGGATTCGATATATCTTTGTAGGGGCAACTCTCCGTGGTTGCCCTCGCCCTGAAGCGATAATTGGGGGGCGAATGGATTCGACCGTGCAACGGAGGTAAAAGGTAGCATGCTGAGGTTGTCAGGAGGCCTCATTAAACACCTGACGCAAACAACAAGTGCCGATTACAACTTGGCATTGGCTGCATAACTAAGTAGCCCGCCCTCTGGGCCCTGCCTGCGGGGCCCCTGGGGCGACAGCTAGCAGGCTGGCTCGGCCTTTTTGCCTGAGGAGGCCGGGCGAGAAACTCATCGGGCTGGCCGTCCTGGAACCCTGTCTACCGGGGTCTGGACACGGTGAGACACAAAAGATAGACTAAGCATGTAGAAGCCTTTACCAAGGTGCATTGGGACGCGGGTTCAATTCCCGCCGCCTCCACCATTTT
>JBHIBD010000106.1:0-5486 GCA_046758865.1 Candidatus Brocadiales bacterium
ACTACGCCCTGGGGTGGCTCCTACTATAGACCTTGCGGAGTCGCTCGGTGGTGACGTGGGTGTATACCTGGGTGGAGGACAGATAGGCGTGCCCCAGCATCTCCTGGACGGCACGAAGGTCGGCGCCCCTGTCAAGTAGGTGGGTGGCGAAGCTGTGTCTCAGGATGTGGGGCGACGGACTATGGTTCATACCTGCAAGCTTCATGTATTTATCTAATATCCGCGAGATGCTGCGGACGGATAGTCGTCCTTTATTCTTGTTCAAAAACAGGGCGGGATTTTTGTCACCATCCCTCGATGCGATATAGACCTTCACTGCCTCAAGCGCATGGCTGCCTATAGGCACCAACCTTTCCTTCTTCCCCTTCCCCCTTACCCTGAGCAGCTCACTGAAGGTGTCAACGTCATCGATATTAAGCCCCACCAGTTCACTGACCCGTATGCCCGTACTGTAAAGGGTTTCAAGGATTGCCCTGTCCCTGGCGTCCTTAGCGAAGTGACGGAACGCCCTACGGCCCTGAGCTTTAGCTATGGAGGGCCTGCCCTTCCGCCGCTCCAAAGGTGCTATGGAGGGTCTGCGGCCCTGGAGACCGTCGGGCGTTACGGCGCCAAGCAGCGACTCCATCTCCTTAACGGTCAAAAACCTGGGGAGTCTCCCCTCCTTCCTCGGAGAGCGCAGGACGTTGGCCGGGTTGTGCTCAATAATCTGCTCCTTGCAGAGAAACTTATAGAAGGAGCGCAAGGTGGCAATCTTTCTGGAGAGCGAGGTGTTCTTGTAGTCCTTTGACCTGAGTCCTACAAGGAATTTTCGGAGGAGTATTGGGGTTACGTCCTGAGGGCTAACACAGCCCTGGGACTCCAGGAATTCCAGGTGTTGCCGAATATCTTGCCGGTACGCCCTCAGCGTGTGGGCAGAATAATTTGCACCGTGCTCAAGCCCGTGCAGAAATCTTTCGGCAAGTTCTTTCAAGGGCCATGACCTCTACGCCATGGCCACCCATTCACCTATGTAGCTTCAAGGCAAAATCTTAGCAAATACACAAACAAATATCAAGCTAAACCCCAACCTTGACATTATGAGATGGCATCTATAGAATCGTGGCCACTTTACCATAATTCCCTATAGGCCTTATTGCAGTTGGGGACAGGACAAAAAGTGCCGTTTGCCGTAAAATCGCAGCCTGAAAAGATGACCGCCGTAGAGATAATGTCTCCATGCACCCTAACCGATGCCTTTAAGGGACTGGTTGGTAACGGGACGTTCTTCCTGGATAGTGCCCTTACAATGGAAGAGGATTTGGCCAGATACTCCTTCCTGGGGTGCAAACCCTTTATGGTACTAAAGTCAAAGGGAAAGAATATAGACATAAAAGACCGCAACGGCACCATAAAGAAACAGGGCAACCCGTTTGAGGAACTCCGCCGGCTTATTAAAACCTTTAGGGTAGAGGATTCTTTGTTGTCCGACATACCATTTACCGGTGGTGCTGTTGGTTACATATCGTACGACCTCTGCCATTTCGTTGAGCGCCTGCCGTCAACCACCATAGACGATATTGGGTTTCCAGACATGTACTTTGGATTTTACGATACCATTATCGTTTATGACCACCATGAAGGTAGGTGTTTCCTGGTGGGAAAAAACGTGGAAAACGATACCTACCATATTACGACCGCCGCACACAAAAAAGGCCCGGCATCGGCAACAGGCGGTCGTTCCCCCAGAAGTGGCAAGAAACGAGTCATTAAGGGTAACTTTACAAAGGAAGCCTACCTCGGCGCAGTGAGGAGGGCAAAGGAATATATCGCTCAAGGAGACATCTACCAGGTAAATCTGTCACAGAGGTTTGAGACGGAGATAACTATACCGCCACATGAATTGTACATGAGGTTAAGGGCCACGAACCCAGCGCCTTTTTCCTCGTACATCCAGTTTGACAATAAGGCGGTAGTAAGCTCCTCCCCCGAACGTTTCCTGCGGCTGCGCCTGGGCCGCGTCCAGACCAGGCCCATCAAGGGCACACGACCAAGGGGAAGCGACGCCAAGTCCGACAGAAGCCTCATGACCCAGTTGATAAACAGTCCAAAAGATAACGCCGAGCTTACCATGATCGTGGACTTGGAGCGCAACGACATTGGGCGGGTGTGCAATTATGGCTCCGTCAGGGTCACCAACAAAAAGGTGCTGCAGGCGCACCCCACAGTCTTCCACCTGGTAGCCACTATTGAGGGAGACCTCCACCCAAGATACGATGCAGTTGACCTGCTCAAGGCCACCTTCCCCGGCGGCTCCATCACAGGTACCCCCAAGATACGTGCCATGGAGATAATTGACGAACTTGAGCCCACCCGGCGCAGCCTCTACACCGGGGCTATCGGCTACATAGGCTTCAACGGCAACATGGACCTCAGCATTGCCATAAGGACATTCCTGGTAGAAAACTCCAGGGCATATTTCCAGGCGGGTGGGGGCATAGTTGCTGACTCGGACCCTGAGGAGGAGTATCAAGAGACCCTCCACAAGGCAAAGGCCCTTATGAAATCCGTTGCTTAAAGTCGTAGGAGCGGGGTGACCCTGCCCCTGCAGCAGGTCTCGTAATGGACTTAGGCGGATGGCTGTCCATTTATTCTTTTCCCCCTCCCTCGATGGGAGGGGGCAGGGGGGAGGGTGAGACAAAACCTGTTCACCCCCACCCTAACCCTCCCCCGTCAAGGGGGAGGGAAGAATACGCCTTAACCGTCATCTATCAAGGAGCTTATCTACAACGAGCGGACAGGGATAAACCCTGTCCCTACACAAAATCACACCAGACGGCTAATAATGGACACCAATACAGAAAATATATTCCCGTCCACCTTAGGCGGTTCATCCAGTAGGGTCACACCCGTTTACGTGTACCTGAACGGGGACGTCGTGATGGAGGACGAGGCGGTGGTGTCGATAAGAGACAGAGGCTTCCTCTACGGTGACGCCATATTCGAGACCTTGCGCTCCTACGACGGAAGGCCGTTTATGTTAAAAGACCACCTGGAGCGCCTCATGGCCTCGGCACATGCACTCGGTATACATACAGAGCATACCACTGACGAACTCCACCAGGCAGTTATGCACCTGCTTGACCTAAATAAACTGAAGGATGCCTATATAAGGATAACCTTATCCAGGGGCGAGGGGGGCAAGGGACTCATGCCTGATGCGACGTCGAGTCCCACCCTGGTCATCGAGAACCGTCCCCTCAGACCATACCCCGACGAACTATACAAAAAGGGTATAAGGCTCATCGTCTCAGATTATCGTAGGAGCACCTCGGACCCTATCGCACGCCACAAGACCGCAAACTTCCTGACAGGCATACAGGCCAGGCAGGAGGCATCAAAAAAGGATAACCAGGATGCCCTGTTTCTGGACACTGATGGGAACGTGTGTGAGGGCACCGTGTGGAATATCTTTATGGTCGAGGGCTCCAGAGTGGTTACGCCATCCACCACGGTAAATATACTACCCGGCATAACACGGAAGGTTGTTCTTAAAATCTGCAGAGACAAGGGCATTGCAACCTCCGAAGAACTCTTCCCGGCCGAGAGGCTTCTAGAGGCCGATGAGGTATTTATAACAAGCTCGCTCATGGAAATAATGCCCGTGGCCACCATAGCGAACCACCGGATAGGCACTAAAATCCCAGGAAAGATTACACGGCGTCTCATGGAGGCCTATAAAAAACTGACAAAGGTCGCGCCTGAAGAGGAGGGAGAGGTGGGCAGCCGTGTCCCATAAACGAAGGTACATTTCCGCCACTGATGGCAGACAATGAAGTAGGGGCACGGCATGCCGTGCCCCTACCATAGAATCAACGACTAATAAAGGCTTCGGCCGTGAGCGGCTCAGCCGAACGGTCGTTGTCTACCAGCTTCTTTTCCCCCTCCCTTGACGGGAGGGGGCTAGGGGGAGGGTGAAATAAATAATCTTCTCTTGTTCACCCCCACCCTTACCCTCCCCCGTCAAGGGGGAGGGGAAAATAAATCTCACCCGTCGTTTATTAAGGACAGTCCGCCTCGGGCTGAAAGTCCGCCAGTTAGTTTGGAGGGCGGATGGCTGTCCGAGAACGGACAGGAAGACGAGCATAAAAAAATAGACCTCGTCCACAAACATAATATGGACGAGGCCCAAGCCAAAAGACAATCCTGGTTTAAAAACCTGTTAAGGCTAAGGGGCCTTGGACTCCCTTCCCCACAATGCCAGCTTGGCGTCTATCGTGGCCTTGAGCCACTTGGTAAGGTTAACATGGGGCAGATAGGGGCGGCCATAGCGAAATTTCAGCCCCTTTAACACATCCTCCAGCATCCCCTCGATACCACCGGGGGCCATCAGGCAGGGCACTACCAGGACATCGCCGTCGCGACCCTTTTCCTCCACCAACTTCCTCAAGTCTTCATTCGCCTGCTTCATCACCTCTGGGGATGCACCGAACATTATGGTAGCAACGGTGGCGTCCTTAAACCCCCCTTTCTCCCTCACGTGACTGGCAAGGGCGTGCATACTCTTGAGCCACATGGTCTCGGCCTCCCTGGTGATGGGGCCATGGGCCACCAGGATTACCGTCTCGTTGGCCGGGTGGCGGCTTATCTCCATCGTCCTCTCGTACACAACCTCTGCGATAAGCGGGTTATGCTCCGTGGCATGGGCCATATGGATGTCTGCCTTTATCTCTACAGGCTTTATCTCTGATTTCCTCTCTGGAGGGACAGGCTCAATGCCCAGATAATACTCCATCTTCCTCACAACGGGACTGTGAGTGGATATGTACATGGGTATGACCAGAATCTTGTCATTATACCTCGACTGGAGCTTATTGATGCCGTCCTGGAGCTTCTCGGGTTCAAGTCCGAGCACCAGCTCGACGTCGTACATCTTCTTTATGGGTTCAACCGCATCTATTACGTGCTGGTCCCACTCAGAGACCGGTACACCTGGTGGATCAACGCCCCTGGCGAGTATCAAGATACCCAGCTTCTTTGCCGGCGCGCCAGATGCAGGGGAAGGGCAGAGTGCAAGCAAAGACAGGACACATACGTATACCAGGAATTTCCTCATTTACACCCTCCTCTATGAGCGGTATATGAATTCGGTAATACTTTTGGAGGGCACTTATACCACAACGCACCATATGAATCAAGTGGGAATCAAGGGAGTATTTGCGTGGGGGTGGTGAGTTCACGGACAGAGGTGTAGCGTTGGAGCTTGCCAGTCCTATGCGTAGCTTCGGATGGCTTGCTCCGACGTTGGACGTGGCAGCGAGCTGCCACGCTACATCAAAATGTTTTCCAGTAGTAGGGGCGACTCGTTGGGTCACCACTACCTTCTGCGAAACCAGGTTGTAGTTGCCCCATTTATGGGGCTTTGGTAGACAACGACCTTTATGGTCGTTGAGTCTTTGCGAAACCCGGTTGTAGTTGCCCCATTTACGGGGCTTTGGTAGACAACGACC
>JBHIBD010000107.1:0-5192 GCA_046758865.1 Candidatus Brocadiales bacterium
ATGAATGCGAGTGAGGTGCTCACCCTTAGTGGGGCATCGGATGCACCCAAGAGGGGCACACAGATGGACGACCTGGGTGTTATCCATAACGGTGCGCTGGCCATCAAGGATGGCCGTTTAGTTGACATAGGGCCTAGCGACGAGATAGAGAAGAGGTACGTGGTTGACGCCCTTGAGAGAATCGACGTCAGTGGCAAGGTGGTAATGCCGGGATTCGTCGACCCGCACACCCATGCCGTATTCGGTGGCTCAAGGGAGGAAGAGCTTGAACTCAGACTAGAGGGAGAGAGCTATCTAAATATCTTAAAAGGGGGTGGTGGCATTCTCAGCACGGTCAGGGCCACTCGCGAGTTATCTCTGGAAGACCTTACAGGTGCGTGTAAGCCGTATATCGACAAAATGCTCCTGCACGGCACTACAACGGCAGAGATAAAGAGCGGCTACGGACTCAGCCTCGACGAGGAGCTCAAGATTCTTGGCACCATAGAACTCCTTGACGAAAGACACCCACTCGATATTGTGCCCACCTTCCTGGGTGCCCACGCAGTACCAGAGGAGTTTAAGGATAACAAAAACGGCTACGTTGAAGAGGTTCTGTCTATGCTCCCCCGCATAAAGGAAAAGAGCCACGCCAAGTTCTGTGACGTCTTCTGCGATGAGGGGGCGTTCTCCCTTGAGGATTCAAGGGCGATACTGACCAGGGCGAGGGACTTGGGCTTCGGCATCAAACTCCACGCATGTGAGTTCAAAGATTTAGGAGGCGCATTTTTAGCCGCCGAACTGGGTACTACTTCGGTAGACCATCTGGACAATGTGGGTGAGGATGGTATTAAGACCCTGGCGAAAAGCAATATAATAGGCGTGCTCTTACCGGGTGTGCCGTTTTTCTTAGGACAAAAGAATCAGGTCCAGGCGAGACGGATGGTAGAGCTGGGGCTACCAATAGCGCTGGGAACGGACTTTAACCCTGGCTCCTGTCCTACCGTTAGTATGCAGATGATACTCTCGCTCGCATGCCTTGCGATGGGATTAACATCCGAACAGGCAATCTGTGCCTCCACCATAAACGCCGCCCACGCCCTTGGCCTGGGGCATCACGTGGGAAGCCTTGAGCTGGGCAAGAGGGCAGACGTAATTGTGCTGGGTATACCCAGCTATAAGCACATCCCTTATCAATTCGGTATTAACCACGTGGATGTGGTGATAAAGGCGGGTAAGGTTGTTGTAGAAGATAGGAAATTGCTCGTTTAACGAAAGTAAGGCCGGTCGAGAAGGCCCGTCATTAGTGGAGCGAGTCTCTCCCTGCATCTCCCCAATATTACTTTACAGAGGTCTAGTCTATTGTAACAACCCATCTTTTCGTTCTCATCCCCTGAGCTTAAAGGCAATAAAGGAGAAGCCAAGGGCAACAAAGGAGGTGGCCGCTGCCGTGGGGCCGTAGGGAAGGTCTAGGAGGTAGGAGATGAAGAAGGCAAGGGTGGCGGTAGAGACTCCCTGTATGGATGATATGATGAAGGCTGTCCTCAGGCGCTTGCTCAATATAAGCCCATTTATTGGGGGGAGTATTATGGCCGCAATTATCATCATATTACCGGCTATCATGATGCCTATGGCTATGGCAGCGCCAATGGTCAGGTAGAGGATAAGGTTCCAAAAGGCGGCCTTTATCCCTAGTGCCCTGGCCATGTCGTAATCAAAAGACACGAAGACGAATTCCTTATAGAAGAGGAGGTGTATGGTGATTATGGTCGCTACGGCACCCAGGGCGATATACACCTGCATGGGAGAAATGGCCAGGATATCACCGTAAACAATGTGTTCTATCTCGTGGATACCAAGTGCGCTCTTGGCCATTAGGAGAATGGTAACTGCGGCAGCGGTTATGAAGCCAAGACCAATTACAGCCTCCTGTGAGAGCCTCTTCCCACCGGGGCTTGTTGACATCCCAAACATCCCCAGGAGGGTAAAGAGTAGTGAGAAGACCATCGGCGGAAGGCCCATCAGAAGGGCAAAGGCCACACCCACGGAAGATATCTGGGCAATGGCTACACCCACGAATATTACCCTCTTCAGTACAATATAGACGCCCAGGTAGGAACATATAAAAGATACAAGAATTATGCCCACTATGGCGTACCTGAAAAGGCTTATCATAGTGAGGAAATCATCCATTCTTGTTCGTATGTTCTAAGTGAAGGATTGCCTTTTGCCCGTCTACCTCGAATATCTTCACCTTCATTGAATAAATTTTCTCCAGATTATCCTCCGTAAGTATGCTGTGCAGTTTGCCGACATGTAGTGTCTCGTGGTCAATGATAGCCAGTCTTTCTACGTAATTGGCCATGACGTTCAAGTGGTGGCTCACCATGAGCACCGTTAGGTCATGGTTCATGTGCAGGTCCCTTATCAGCTCCATAACCTCACATTCCCCCTTGATGTCGAGGCCATCGGTAGGCTCATCGAGAACCAACATAACAGGGGCCCCAGCCAAGGCCCTGGCAATAAGCACCCGCTGTTTCTGTCCGCCGGAGAGGTCTCTGAAGGCTGTACGGACATGACCCTCCATGTTCACATGGGCAAGGGCATCATGAACCATAGAGTGGTCCTCCTTCTTGGGCTTTTTCAGGAGGCCTATGTCTGCATATCTGCCCATCATCACCACGTCCATTACGGTAAGAGGAAACAGCTCATCGAGGAATTCCCTCTGCGGAACATATCCGATGGCCATCCTGCCCCTCCTTATATCCTCCCTGAAGGTTATTTTGCCCCTCTTAGGCTTTATCATCTTAAGAAGGGCCCGAAGTATGGTCGTCTTACCTGAGCCATTTGGCCCAGCTATCCCCAGAAAATCTCCTCCTTTTACCGTCAGGTTGACATCTTTGAGGACAACCTTTTTGCCGTAGCCCAGGACTACGTCCCGAAAATCGACCAACCTATCGTTTATCTTATTCAACTTCTTGGCTCTATTCCTACCTCATTAAAGGCATTTATGAGCTTGTCCAGTGCATAGTCAAATAGGCCGAAATAGTCATTGGCACCTTCTTCCCCCAATACAGAAGGTGAAAGTATGACCAGCTTTGCCCCCGTCTTCTTGGCAACAAACTTTGTGACCTTTGTCTCGTAATAGGGTTCCTGAATCAGTATCCTCACGTCTTCACTAATCATTTTTTCTATTAAGGTGGCGATGTGTGACGGCGAAGGTGGCACGCCCGGCTTTGGCTCAACGTAGTCAACCACCACAAGACCAAAACGCTTGATAAAGTTTGGCCACGTCTGGTGATAGGTAACGACCTTTGTCCCCGTGTAGGGCTCCATCCTATCCAGCCATTTCGGCAGCATCTCGTCAATCTTCTTGGCAAATTCTTTCTTGTTATCCTCAAAGTATTTAGAATCCTCTGGTGAAACCCGCTTTAGACCAGCAAGAATGTTATTCGCGATAATCTTGCCGTTAAGCGGGTCAGTCCAGTAGTGGGGGTTGCCGTAGATATGGATGTCGCCCAGTTCACGTGTAATCTTAATCTGGGGAATCTCAAGAATCTCAGCGCCTATGGAGGCATCTACATAGCCAGGACCGTGGGGCAGTATCTTTGCATTGCGCGCCCCTTCGGCCAGCACTGGGGCCCAGAGCTCTAAATCCAGTCCAACCTTCACAAACATATCCGCCTTGTGTAATTTTATCATATAACTCGGCTTTATATCCACATAATGCGGGTTCTGGTAACCCCTGATAATGCTCTCAACCTCTACCCTATCGCCGCCTATAAACTGAGCGATAGAGGCAAGGTCTGTGGAGGTAGCAACAATCTTAATCTTTGCAGCAACTTCCTTCTGGGGCACAACGGTAAATAACAACACTGCTATAAGCAATGTCCTCCTGTACATCTCCCTCATGTATTACCTCCCATATAAATCCTAAAAGGGATGTGGCCTATGAATACCCATACTCCATGTACTTTGCAGCATAATGGCATCGTCACTACTTGGACCCCTGATACTGTCTATCCTCCTTTGGGTATGGGTATACTGCAGGCGCCACCTTACAAAATCACTTTGCCAGAAGGTCCAGTATGGGCTGACGGCCCATTCGAAGTCTTTGTTATTTACCAGAGACTGGGCATAATCTAGTCTTAGCCCAGCGTAGTTGCGCCTGGTGAGCTGATATTCCCCAAAGGTGTATGCACCCCAGCTATCTTCCTTATCATTGGCCTTCTCCGCATCATCTATATCATCCACCTGTGTGAAGAAGGCCTCTGCCTGCCAGAGAAACGACTTATAAGGCCTGGCCTTAAAGGTGACGGGCTTCCACCTGTACGTGAGGTCGAGTCCTACCATATTTGCCCTGACGTCGCTGGTGCCCTCCTCAAAATCAGTCTTTAGGTCCCCCGTAAAACCAGTTAGACCCACCTCTAGGGAGGAATTGAGTGTCAGGTCAAAGAAGTTCTTTAAATGCATTACGTAATAAGGCTCATTTAGACCACGCGTTGTCATCACCTCTCCTGTAAGCTCGATATACTTATCCCAGGGGTTAGGAACCAACCAGCTTACAGAAAGTCCCGGGTCCCTGATGGCTTCCTCACCAAAGAGGTTTCTTATTATAAGGGGATAATCCACCTGAAATATCTCTGGCCTGTGTGTGCGGCTCACCTTACCTATTGCTGGCTTAAACTGGCCAATCTTTGCCTGAAGTCCATGGGGTAGCGTAAGGAGCGTCATATAACCCTCCTCTACCTCTATCTCCCCTTCATGAATACCTATAAAAAAGTCCCCTCGGGTATAGGGGTCTAAGGCCGCCATGAAACCAAGCTCTATCTCCCTTAAGGCTAACCTATCTGCAAACTCCCTCCCCTCGAAGTTCCTTTTCTCAAAGCTGTATGGGCCTCTACCGTCACCTGGATGGATAAAGGTACCCGTAAAGTCACCGATGACGCTTATATCCGGATTGTAGGTCTGGAGGATGCCCCTGCTGGCACCCATCCTCGTAAATAGCCCCCCTACGAAGCCCTTTTCTTTGGTGGATGGTAGCTCCGCCGCTTTTGGTCCCTCCTCCTCTGCAGGCTCTCCCAGAAGGGCCTTGAGCTCCTCTTCCATTTCCGTCCTCTCCTCTGTGGTCATGCCGTCCTTAGCTGCCGTATTCCTCACATAGGGCATGGTTTCCAGCTTACCCCAGTTGTGCCTTTCTTTCCCCTCCTCAA
>JBHIBD010000108.1:0-4883 GCA_046758865.1 Candidatus Brocadiales bacterium
TAACTTGCATTTGAGTCTAGTAGGGTGCGTCCTGCCTGATGCGGATTTACAACTCGACGCACCTTGCGTTGACGAGTGTCATTGCGAGATTGCTTCGCTTCGCTCGCAATGACATGTTGGGGTTGATTCGTTCTGTCTGAGACTTGGGCCTTGCCCGCCCATTTTGTCATTGCAAGATCACTTCGCTCGCAATGACAGGTGGCTCGCGGTTATTTTGGGGTGTGATGCCGTCCCTTTTCTCATTACGTGGCGGGACACCGCACCTTTGTCATCGCGAGGCGTAACACCGCCCGCTCCGTCATTGCGAGGGGCAAAGCCCCGAAGCAATCTCGAAGATTTTCTACGTAACTGCCAAGTGAGAAGCAAGCCGCAGGGCGCCATGCCCAACCCGCCTGGGGCGGAGCGGGTCCACCTCCGGCATGAGAAGGGTGTAGGGTGAGCAGATGGCTGAGGGACAATGTTTATCATCTTGGGGTAAAGTACGTTTCGGAGGTAGGGGGTGTGTAAAAATAGAGTTGGTTTTTCCGCCGGTTGTTATATAATAAAAACTACGGGGGATTTGCCTAAATGAGATACATCCGTGTTCTGCTCCTAATGGTTGCAATGTGCGCAGGCTGTGCCACCGAAGATGAGACTGCGGGCGTAGCCGTACAGAAGACCATTAGGGAGAACGGCATCATGATTAATGAGGTCACCAAGGGCAGCGTCGCTGAAAAGGCTGGCCTTAAAGGGGGAGACGTTATCGTATCATACGAAGGGACGATGATTACAGACCCTTCGTTTGTGGAGAGGGACATTGCGACCTCCCCTATAGGCAGGGTGATACAGATGACAGTGGTCAGGCGGGGCAAGCTGATGCGAGTCCAACTCCCCATAGAGAAAAAGCCCACCAGGGTGATAAACGTCACCCACTCCAGGGAACGTCCGGACTATTCTCTTGCCCTTGCAGGTGAATACCTCTGGTTAGGCACCTACCCTTATCCTGTAGATATTACTGATATAGAGAACGTAATAAGACTCTTACCCAAGGCCATTCAAGAGGCGGAGCATCCGCAAGCAGAGACCCCAGCTACATTTTTTACAGTTATAGTGCGTTAGGGGGCAGTAGGGTGGAGAATTTTCTTAATGTGGAAGCCTCTGAAAAGGCAATGTAGGGACAGGCCCGCCAAAATAATGGCGGGTCTGCCTATGGTACGATCTTTAGACCTGTTCGTATCTTCCCTCCCCCTCGATGGGGGAGGGAAGGGTGGGGGTGAACAATCACCCTCCCCCTAACCCCCTCCCGTCAAGGGAGGGGTTAGAAACAGTAAGAATTTGAAACACCCAAACGCGTCGCTTTTGTAGAGGTTTCAACATGGTGAAAAAGACCGGGAAGGGAGAAGTCAAAAAGAAAGAGTGCTCCTTCTGCAACAGGAGCTATCAGGTGGTCAACCGCCTCATACAGGGAAACCCGAACACCTATATCTGCGATGAGTGTGTTCAGACCTGTCAGGACCTGTTAAAGGCCGAGGACGGTAAGAAGACCCGGCCTAAACTGATAGAGAATATACCCACACCAAGTGCCATCAAGCGCCACCTGGATGAGTATGTGATAGGGCAGGATAAGGCCAAGAAGATCCTGGCCGTTGCCGTCTATAATCACTATAAGAGGCTAATCACGGGTGACTGTGGGGACGTGGAGATGGACAAAAGCAACGTCCTCCTGGTCGGTCCCACCGGTTGCGGTAAGACACTCATGGCCCGTGTGCTGGCAAAGTTCCTTAACGTACCCTTCACAATTGCCGACGCCACCACGCTTACAGAGGCCGGGTACGTGGGCGAGGATGTTGAGAATGTGCTCCTCAAATTGCTCCAGGACGCCAACTTTAACGTGGAGTATGCAGAGAAGGGGATTGTATATATTGACGAGATAGATAAGATTTCCAGAAAGGGGCCACACCCGTCTATCACCAGGGACGTTTCTGGTGAGGGTGTACAACAGGCGCTGCTGAAGCTCCTTGAAGGCACTGTGGCCAACGTGCCGCCCCAGGGCGGAAGGAAGCATCCGGAGCAGCAGTTTATAGCCATAGACACCACAAACATCCTGTTCATCTGCGGGGGCACATTCCACGGGATAGAGCATATTATTGGTAAGAGGATGGGGCAAAAGGCCATTGGGTTTGACGTCGGCCCTAAGGAGCAGGAATCTCCCGGTGAGCTTACGGCTCAGGTAAAGGCAGAGGACATGATAGGGTATGGGCTTATTCCAGAGTTTGTGGGCAGACTCCACGTGATTGCGCCACTCATGCCCCTGGGAAAGAGGGAGCTGATACAGGTCATGACAGAGCCCCGCAACGCCCTGGTGAAACAATACAAGAGGATTTTTAAACAAGAGAACGCCTCACTCGAGTTCACCCATGAGGCACTGGAAGAGATAGCCAACAAGGCACTTGGCCAGCACACCGGGGCAAGGGCCTTAAGGTCTATCTTTGAAGAGTTTATTATAGATGCCATGTATCACCTGCCCTCGCAAAAGGGACCATCCACCTACGTGACAACCCCGGAAGTGGTTAGGGGCCAGGTCCCACTGCTCTCATCCAAGAAGCTCCGCAAGAGTGCCTAGGGGAGGGTAAGGGTGGGGGTGAACAAGGGAGATTGTCTATCTCACCCCCCTAGCCCCCTCCCGTCAAGGGAGGGGGAAAAAGACGATGTAGGGGCAACTCCCTGTGGTTGCCCTTTATTTATTTTTATGTAGCGTGCGAGCTTGCTCGCACGTTGGGCAGGCACGGCAGTCCGCCGAAGGCGGAGCGCCACGGGGACCTGCCCCTACAGATTTTTGCCGAGGGTGAATTGGCCTATGGCATGACCCCGGGGCCGCCCACCTGCCCATGAAAAACCAACCAACTATTGTTGCCCCCAGGAAAATAGGTTATAATAACGGGCAATCCATTATGAAAGATATACCCGACAAAGAATTGGTCCTCATCCTCGACTTCGGCTCGCAATACACCCAACTTATCGCCCGCCGTGTGAGGGAGAATAACGTATATTCCAGGATAGCCCCCTATGACATAGAGCCCGAGGAGATACGCAGTCTGAGGCCGCGTGGAATCATCTTGAGTGGCGGCCCGGCCAGCTCTTACGGGAAGGGTGCCCCAGTTTGTCACAAAGAGATGCTTTCTATGGACGTGCCCATCCTGGGCATATGTTACGGGATGCACATGGGCTGCCAGCTACTGGGGGCGGAGGTGAAGGGTGCAAAGAGCCGTGAATACGGCAGGACCCAACTTGTTATCAGTCAACCCTCACCCTTGCTCAAGACCCTGGGGGACTCTGAGACCGTGTGGATGAGCCACGGCGACCAGGTCAATGACCTCCCCGAAGAGTTTATCTCACTCGCCCGTACCGGTACCTGTCCCTATGCAGTGATCAAACACCGCACACGAGACTTCTATGGTGTCCAGTTCCATCCTGAGGTCAGCCACACGCCCTGCGGCTCAAGGCTCATTCATAATTTCCTCTTTGAGGTATGCGGCTGTAAGGGCGACTGGCAGATGAGCTCCTATATCGAGAAGTTGGTAAAAGATATACGCAAACGGGTAGGCGAAGACAGGGTGATATGCGGCCTCTCAGGTGGGGTGGATTCAACTGTGGTGGCAAGTCTGGTGTATAGTGCTATTGGGGGTGACAAACTCTCTTGCATATTTGTGGACACAGGGCTCCACCGTGCGGGTGAGGCCGATGCAATAAAGAAGACGTTCACGGGACATTCCCCGATAGACCTGCATATTGTAGATGCTCGGAGTAGGTTTCTGGAAAAGCTCAGGGGTGTGACTGACCCGGAAGAAAAGCGTAAGATTATTGGCACAGAGTTTATCCGCGTCTTTGAGGACGAGGCGAAGAGGATTAGGGGCGCCAGGTATTTAGCCCAGGGCACACTGTATCCCGATGTCATAGAGAGCGTGGCGGCCCACGGGGGCCCCACTGCCTCTATAAAGAGCCACCACAACGTAGGTGGCATACCGGAGGATTTGGGGCTTGAGCTTGTGGAGCCGCTCAGGGAGCTGTTTAAGGACGAGGTCAGGAAGATGGGCAAGGAGCTCGGCCTCCCCGATAAAATCATCTGGCGCCATCCCTTTCCCGGCCCCGGCCTTGCCATAAGAATCCTTGGGGAGGTGACCGAAGAGCGCCTTGAGACACTGCGTGCGGCCGATGAGATACTTCTGGAAGAGATAAGAAACGCCGGCCTCTATAAGGAGATTGCCCAGGCCTTTGCCGTCCTGCTGCCGCTTGGCACGGTAGGTGTCATGGGCGATGAGAGGACGTACGAGAACACCATCGCCATAAGGGCAGTGGACACGCCCGACTTTATGACGGCCGACTGGGTGCACCTGCCGCACGAGCTGTTGGGCCGTATCTCTTCAAGGATAGTCAACGAGGTAAGGGGCGTGAACCGCGTTGTCTACGACATCACCTCCAAACCCCCCAGCACCATAGAGTGGGAGTAAGATGAGGTGCATCTCTACACACCCCACTTCATTTGTCATTGCGAGCGAAGCGAAGCAATCTCATATTCCCTTATACAGCAGCCTTGAGATTGCTTCGGGGCTTCGCCCCTCGCAATGACATTTGACAACATAAGGTGTGTCAAGACGCACCTTCATCCTATTTTGGGGTAGGGCAGGTCTTCTCGACCTGTCCTAGGCGCAGGGCAACAAGCCCTGCGCTACCCAGTACTCAGGGTAACAACAAAGGGGCACGTTGCAACGTGCCCCTACACCTATTCTGTAGCTGTTCGATTTATCTGGTAGCCAACGAAATTTATTTCGTTGACTCAACGACCATCAAAGGTCGTTGTCTACCAAAGCCCCGTAAATGGGGCAACTACAACCGGGTTTCGCAAA
>JBHIBD010000109.1:0-4836 GCA_046758865.1 Candidatus Brocadiales bacterium
GTAGACGATGGCTCCAATGATGGCACGGCGGAGCAAATAAAGAAATGGCCGGTGAAATATATATGTCAAAAAAACACAGGCCCTGCTGCTGCGAGGAATAAGGGCTGGAAGGCTAGCAGTGGTGAAATTATATGTTTCACCGATTCCGATTGTATACCCCGCAGGGATTGGCTTTCAAAACTCCTCAGGAACTACCAAGGTGACAAGATCGGGGCTGTAGGAGGGAGTTACGATGTCGCAAATCCAGAGGACTTTCTTGCCTATTGCGTCCAAGAGGAAATCTCTATAAGGCACTCGAACATGCCACGTGAGGTACGGTTTCTCGGCTCTTACAACTTGTCGGTTAAGAGGTCTGTCTTGGAAGAGGTTGGAGGATTTCAGGAAGGTTACAAGAAGGCCAGCGGTGAAGACAATGACCTTTCCTATAAGATACGAAAACATGGCTACAGAGTTGTCTTTGATAAGGAGGCCCTGGTGGCCCATTATCATAGAGAGAGCTTATGGAGGTATCTAGAAGACCAGTATACTCATGGCTTCTGGAGGGCAAAACTTTACGTGGAGCACCCAGATATGGGCTCAGGAGATGATTATACCCGACTGAAGGACATAGTGGAGGTGCCTCTCTGCCTGGGCCTTTTGGCTGTCATGCCCCTTTTATGGCCCTCCAGCTTGTGGCTGGTTTTCCTGGCCTTGTTGTTTCTCCTTCAACTTGGAATGGCCCTTAATATCTCTCTTAGGAGCAGGAGACCCTTGTGCCTCTTGTTTGCCTTTGTTACCTTCTTAAGGTGTTTTGCAAGGACCCTGGGCTTTCTCAGGGGGTTATTGGCCTTGGGCAAGGTCCGCCTGAGGTAGAGTTGAAACCATTAGGAAAATGAACAAGGTACTGGTAATAATCCCGGCATATAACGAGGAGAGGTCCATCGGAATGGTGTTGGGGAATATCAGGGCTTTTCTCCCAGAAGTCGATGTCCTGGTGATTAACGACGGTTCCGTGGATGATACATCTGGGATCGCTAAGTCCTCTGGCGCTATGGTATTGGATCTGCCCTCTAACCTGGGCATTGGTAGCACCATACAGACAGGTCTTCTCTTTGCCGCACAGAGGGGGTATAGTGTCGTTGTACGACTAGACGCTGATGGACAACACAGACCGGAAGAGGTGGAAGCTCTTGTGCAGCCTATACTAGGCGGTGAAGCAGACATGGTGGTGGGTTCACGATTCATATCAAATGCCGGTTTCAGTTCCACCTTTGCCAGGAGGGTGGGAATAAGATTTTTCTCAGCCCTTGTTTCCTTGGTCATAAGAAGGCGTGTAACAGACCCCACCTCAGGATTCCAGGCAATGAACAATAAGGTTGTGAAATTTTTTGCCTGGGAATATCCACCGGATTACCCGGAGGTGGAAGCACTTATCCTGGCAAACAAGGCCGGGTTTAGGGTTAAGGAGGTCCCTGCAATGATGCTCGAGCGCAGTGAAGGGCAGTCTTCTATTAACTTTGTCAGGAGCTTGTATTACGTACTGGAGGTGCTTATTTCCATTGCCGTGAGTGCATTTAGAAAGTTGTAGTTATGATTACTCGAATACAAATACTTGCAATTATCGCCTCCCTTTTTCTGGTGGGTACAACCGTCGAGTTAATCCGACGGAGGCAGCTAGAGGAGAAATATGCTATATCCTGGTTGCTTGCTTGCATATTTTTCCTGGTATGTTCGCTAAACCTGGAGATAGTAAGCTTCCTGGCAAAGCTGACCGGGGTAATCGTCCCGGCCAACTTCCTTTTCCTACTGGCCTTCTCTTTCTTAACCGTCGTGACACTGAGCCTTACTGTAATTGCGTCGAAAGAGGGCCAGAGGAGCAGGAAATTGGCCCAGGAACTCTCCATCCTCAAGTTTGATATAGAAAGGTTGAGCAAAAGGCCGGAACACTCGTCCTTGAGTGAAGTAAAGGAAGGACAAGATAAACCTGGCAATAAAGAAAAAGGCCGGGCGTAGCCCACGGTCTCCCTTCCCAGGCCTGATATAGCATCATGTAGGCAAATCTACTGATAAGGAAACGCCACCTTGCCTGCGAGACCCCAGAGGAGGTAGACAACTCCTACAGGTTCTGTAAGAACCTCCTATAAGAAGGGGAAATTGAGTATCTTTCATGGCAATTTTGCGTCCCCACCGGAGCTTCTTCGGCTGAGACCAAGACGCACCCTACAATACAGAAAATATTTGCCGAGGGGCCAATTAATTCCTGGCGGTCTGGAGTTGCTCGAGGAAGGCCTCTATGCGCGTCTTTATCTGGCCGTGGCTTTGGGGGCCATAGTCGCAGGTCAGGTGCAGCACCGGAACGTTGCGCTTCTCAAATTCCTTTTTAATGAGCGGGAAATCATATAGAGAGTGGTCACAGAATTTTAGACTGTGATAAATGGCGCCGTGGATAGACCTCTTCTCTATTAGAGAGAGTATATTGTTTATTCTCTCGAAGGCGTTGACCATCCTTGAGCATGGCGACCTCTTCAGATACCTCTTTGCCAGGGACATAAATGGGTCGTCGTTAACCTCGACCAGGAGGTCGTAGAATCTAGTGCCGCTGCACAGGTCATCGGCCACCACTCTGGCTCCTGCGTCTTCGATAATCTTCAATATTTCTTCATTTTCCAGGATGCCGCCCCAGATGAGGAGTCTGGGTACGTTTTTGTTATCCCTTGCCTGCGTCCTACGTTTCATTATCTGCTTCAGGTAGTCACTGAACTTCTCGGGCACGGCATTGACGCCTTTCCTTAGGAGCGAAAATATCTCATAGCCAGAGTGACAGAGGTAACCATTCCACTGCTTCTGCAGGAAGAGCTTTACCCTTTTCCGCATCCTATTATAGCGAGTTATGCTCTCTTTAATCTTCTCTCGGGTAATGCGCCGTTTGGAGTGGGTCTCCAGTTTCTCCTTAAAGCCCTCTATCAGGGCGGCGAAGTACTCGACAGCGGCGTCGTCGTTAGTCTTGGGGAGGTCAAGGATGTAGTTAAACTTCCTGTCCCCGTCTATAGCCCGCCAGGCGTCGTATAGCCTTCTCATCCCGTCGCAGGAATTTACAAAGACCATCCCCTCAAGGCCCTCCAGGGCTCCCGAGAGTTTTTCCTCCATAACGGCCTTAATGTAAGGGCAGAGGTTGGTACAGAGATGTTCTTCCGCCCCCCCCTCACAGCCCTCTAGGCCCTTTACTCTCATCGGATGAAAGCCCGCTGCGCGTATTATCTCTATTGGAGTGTATGTGCAGAGATAACCTATCTTGGGAAGGTCCTCGTCTTCGAGGGAGGGCTCTACGTTCTGGATGTTTTGGCCCTTTTCCACCTGGGGCTGCGGTGGTCCGCCTGAGGTGGATTGTGAATCGGCCAGAGAGCGTGCCTTTACCTTTTGTTTTTCAATGGTGTCCAGGCCTATAAGCGCAGCCCCCACTGCTCCTATTATCTGGGGCTCAGCCGCTATCTGGAGTCTTGTACCCAAAAGCCTCTCCAGCTCCTTAACCATACCCACGTTCTTTGCCACACCGCCACTCATCACCACCTGCTCCTCGACGCCCACCCGTCTGGCCTGTGCAGCAATCCTCTTGGCTATGGCCATATGGAGTGCACGGCAGATGTCCGGCACCTTATGGTCGGCACCGATAAGGGAGACTACCTCTGACTCTGCAAAGACTGTACATAGGCTGCTTATAGAAAGCTTATCACTGCCTTCCAGCGACAAAGGCCCCATCTCGTCAAGGTCTATCTCCAATGTCCTTGCCATTACCTCAAGGAACCTGCCTGTCCCGGCGGCACACTTATCGTTCATCGCAAAGTCAAGGACGTTGCCGTTGGGGCCTGCCTTAATAACTTTTGAGTCCTGCCCGCCTATGTCTATAACAGTCCTTGCCTTGGGAAAGAAGAAATGTGCACCCCTTCCATGGCAGGTTATCTCCGTGACCACCTCCTTTGCAAAGGGGACACGTATCCTTCCATAGCCTGTGGCAACTACGTAATCTATTTCCTTTTCCGAAAGCCTTGTGGCCTCAAGGATGCCCTTCCATATCTTATCTGCCGCTTTCTTGCTGCTTGCACCTGTGGCAATGACCTCAGATGCAATAATCTCCCTCTTTTCGTTCATCAATACGGCATCTGTTGTCAGGGAGCCAATGTCTATCCCAAGGCTGAGCATATACGGATTCTCCTCCTAACAGCGTACCTTCCTCGAGACTACGGAGAAAAACCGGCAGGGATCCATCAGTAGCTAATCGGACGGAAATAATAACAAACTGTATTTCTCATTGTCAAGGGTGTATTTTCTTCCTTACTCTATACCCTGTATACATACTAAATATGCTTGCAAAATATCATGCATAATGTTATTTTTACAAAAGTGTCTGAAAGAACCTCAAGTTACGTAAGGACTGCTATGCCTATCATTAGTGTTTCGAAGGAGATAACAACAAACGGCGATACAGACTGCCGAAATATCACGCCAGAGGTACAGGAGACGGTGAAGGCCTCAGGCATAACCTCTGGTTTAGTAACGGTTTTCATACCTGGCTCAACGGCGGCAGTAACCACTATAGAGTTTGAGGAGGGCGTTGTCAGTGACCTTTCAGGTGCACTGGAAAGACTTATTCCCAAGGACATAAGCTACAAGCATGATAAGAGGTGGCACGACGGGAATGGCTTTTCCCACGTAAGGGCCGCATTCCTTGGCCCCTCCCTTACCGTGCCCTTCACGGACGGAGAGCTCCAACTGGGCACATGGCAGCAGATAGTGCTACTAGACTTTGATAACCGGAAACGCGGGCGCCGCTACCTGATAAATATTATGGGGGAGAAGTAG
>JBHIBD010000110.1:0-4810 GCA_046758865.1 Candidatus Brocadiales bacterium
GAGAACCATCTAATCCGCAGGCTGGACCTCAAATCAAGGACTGTGACCACCATTGCAGGTACCGGAGAGCAGGGTGGTTTTCTCAGCATGGGTGGGCTGGGCACGAAGGCCCTGCTTAGCTCACCCTGGGACCTTACGCTAATTGGAGGCAAGCTCTATATCGCCATGGCTGGGGTGCACCAGATATGGGTGATGAACCTCACAAATACCCTGATACAGCCCTATGCAGGGAGTGGCCGTGAGGGGATAAAGGACGGCCCATTGGATAGGAGTGAGTGGGCACAACCCAGCGGCATCGCCTCTGACGGACAAAAACTATACGTGGCAGACAGCGAGACAAGCTCCATCCGCGAGATAGACACAGATGCAAAATGGGTTCGCACTATTGTAGGCCGCGGTCTATTTATATTCGGTGACAGGGACGGTAAGGGGGACGACGTTCGGCTCCAGCACTCCCTTGGTGTCCTGTATCATGACGGCCTTCTCTATGTGGCAGATACATATAACCACAAGATAAAGGTCGTCAACCCTGCAGAAAATGCCTCAAAGACCTTTCTTGGCAGCGGAAGACCTGGGTACAAGGACAGCGACGGGAGTGAATTCTATGAGCCTGGAGGGCTTGATTTTGCTGATGGGAAATTTTTTATAGCTGACACGAATAACCATGCCATCAGGGTGGCAGACCTGGCTGGAAATGTAACCACCCTGACACTCAAGGGGCTAAGGCCCCCAGGTGAAATTAGGACTTCCCTGCTGCCGGGTGCAAAAGAGGTTAAAGCACCCACAAAGACCCTAAAGCCCAGCAGCAGGGGCCAGTTGACCATTGACCTATCCCTGCCCGGAGGATACCACCTTACTCCAATGGCACCACTCTTATACAAGATAGAGACCTCTGGGGACATAAGCTTTGAGCGAGGCGGAACCATCATTGAACTCGATAACCCGGGGCTGCCAATAACCCTGCCGTTTACTACAGGAGAACGGGCGGGGGAGGCATCCCTCAGAATGGCAGTTACCTTCTACTACTGCCGCACCGACAATCAGGGTGTGTGCCTTGCTGAGTCCATCGTCTGGCAGCAGCCGCTCCAGATATCACCCGACGGCACCGATACACAGATTGCCCTTCGCTATAAAGCGGGGGACTGAGCTACTTAGTCCTCTGTAACCACCACCAGGTCTTCCCTTGCTGCACCACAGTCAGGACACTTTTGTGGCAGCACGCACGTTTCCACGCAGCCAGTTTCACCCAGGCAACCGCACCTGGTGCATTTCCACACCAGTGCCATGGTGAAGGTCCTGCTCTCTGCAGGCATATCCTCTTCTGTGCCCATATAACCTCGTCGCCTATTCTAAAAACCTCAAAGGCTCAGATGCATTGTAATAAAACCACTACAAGAATGAAATACCAGAAATAACAGGCCTCGCAGGGCATCCTCTTCGGGCGTATTACCCGCGCCCGCTCTTATCTACATTATGAAGGCCGTGGCCGGGTGATTGCGGTTGGTAAGGACGGGAACGTTGTTTGCTCCTGCAGTGCTGGGTTCATATCCTACGGCGTATGCGGAAAAGGCAAAATATTTATGCAACCACGGTAAAAACGTGTTGCAATCGTAGCACTGCGGAGTAGAATTATTTTAAGCTATGTTTGGTTACACTATTTATAAGGAGGAAAGGACATGAGTTGTGGTAAACCGCATGGGAAAAAAATGGGTTCAACAAGAAAGAGGAAAACGTCAAAATCTAAAGGAAAAAAGTAGTTTTCTTTGTTGTATAATACTTACCAATTTTTTGATTTGCATTATTTCTGATGTGAGAGAGGAGGTCTTTGTATGAAAAATTTGAAGGCTCGTGACCTGATGACCAGGCCAGTAGTATCCGCACGAGAGAGCGCTTCTGCCCGAGACGTGGCTATGCAATTACTGTGCGGCTTATACAGTGGTATGCCTGTCACAAACCAGGGTGGAGAGGTTGTAGGTGTCGTCACAGAGCACGACTTACTAAAGGCCGTCAAGGCAGGTAAGGAGCTTGTCAGAATCACAGCAGGTGATGTCATGACCCGTGAAGCCATTACTGTTGATGTTGACACACCTGTGGAAAAGATAGCGGACATACTGATGGATAAGAACATTATTCGTGTACCGGTTACCCAGGATGGTAAGCTGACCGGGGTGGTATCAAGATGCGACATATTGAGAAGCTTCCTGGAACCTGAGTTTATCACCCATATGTAGTGTACAGTAGCCTCCTCCTGTGCCAGGTGCAGCAGCAAGCTGCTGCTACACCTGACTATCTGAGGGAAAGAGCCAAGAACTGAATGGCGCAAAAATTCCTCTTTATTAAGAAAGTGTGGGGGAATTTCCGTCCTCTAAGAGGAAAGCTTTAGGGGTGAAAAGGCTTGAAGAAAAAGAGGTCTCTGAAAGGCTGAAGGCCTTAAGGGACTGGAACCAGGACGAAGGCACAATAGTAAAGCAGTACAAATTCCTCAATTTCCGCAAGGCTATAAAATTCGTGAACATGGTGGCTGAGGTTGCAGAGGAGTTGGAACATCATCCCACCATATTCATCAACTATAACCGTGTTACTCTGACCCTTACTACCCATTCCCAGGGCGGTCTCACGGAACGTGATTTCCGAACGGCTGCTCTAATCGACACCTTCCTATAAAAGAATGAAGACCTCCTTACAAAGACATAGAAAGAACAACTTTGTAAGGGTTTGATAGTGCTGCGAAGTTGGGATTCTATAGACTAGGGGGCAACGACCGTGATAGCCGCACTAAAGTGTGTACATGTACTGGCCCTGGTCCTGTGGGTAGGGGGGATGGCCTTCATGACGTTTGTCGCCGCCCCCAGCATCTTCAAGGTGTTGCCCAGGGAACAGGCGGGTGACGTGGTGGGCGACATCTTTCCCAAGTATTTCACCCTGGGTTACATCTACTGCCTGCTCACAATCCTCACTGCTGTTGGTGTCTATCTGAAGGAAGATTATTGGAATAAGCCCAAGCTGTTTGTCCTGGGGCTTATGCTTATCCTGTCCTTTTACGATGGTATGGTAGTCACACCCAGGGCCCACGCCGTCAGGATGGAGATGAAGAGGGTAGAGCAGGAGGAGGAGAAGAAGGCCCTGTGGGGGCAGTTCGTGCGGCTCCACAGCCAATCCGCTACACTAAACCTTATAGTCCTTGCATTAGGCATCGCCGTCGTAGTCATCACCGCATATTTTATGCGGGTGTGATCTCCTGCACAGCAGTTTAACTCCCCACTTTGTCGCTTATATCCCTGAGTACTTTGGTGCTGGCCCTGGGAAGCCCTCAGAGGTCGTAGGTGCACGCTGGCAGGGTCTTCTTAGCTGCTCTGTTGTATTGGACGATTTTGAATATTCCGATATGCCAGCCGTACAATTTTGTTCATTCCAAATATGATAGCGCTTCCACTACAACCATTCTCAACAACTGCGGGGGTGTACAACCCCCTTTTTGGCTGGGCATAAGGCTATAGTTTATAAAGAGATATATAATCTTTCTAAAAGGTGAAAACACCTTTTCATATCTATCTTGCAAAAGTCCCATGGCTTGGCATTGCAATTGCACTTTTCTTGACTGTTCTATGGCCCTCCTCACCATGGAACTGCTTTTCCCAGATGGGCCAGGTAGACCATGCACTATCTGGCCCCTTTTCTTTTATATACGTCAGAAGATGGTTGGGCATAATTATACTGTGCAAAGTAAGTATATGTTGAGCGCCCTGTGGGGCAGTTGAGTTAGTAGTGGAGGGAGGCCCCCAATGCGCCTATTTTTGCTTGTTGGGGTAGTAATTCTGATTGTCGCTCTTTGGTCTTATTTTGCTGACATACTTGTGGACTGGGGCTTTCCGGACTGGTTATTCGATTTCTTTGATTTCTAAGAAAAAGTATTTTATGACATATGGCATATTGTCTCTCAGCAATTCCTACAATCCAGCCTTAGCCATGTCTCTCCTTCTGTCCAAAGAGAAAGGGGCCGTAATGACGTTGGTGGCCGCCACTACGACCCCTTGAACCCCTCTCAAGGAATAAGGATTATTGTGTATTTTTCATTCTTTTTATCTTTAGCGAATTGTCAAACAATTTCCCTGCTACTGCTTCCTAGCTTGCTTCGCCCTTTCTACAATGGCGTCATTTGCTTTAGTGTGTTCTTCGCATAGTGGGCTTCCTGTAGCAACTGGTTTACCGCAAACGTAGTAGGAACCGCTGAATAACACTTCCACATCTCTAATATACCCAAATACACAGGCGAGACAACGCCCCTCACGCAAATACTTATTTCTAACGTCAATGGGAGCACCGTAAGGACTACCTATTGTCAGACCCTCCACAGTTGGAACTTTGAGGTACAATGCCTTCTCGATTCTCTGTTTGTATTCCACTTTTTCTTTGGCAAGCTTAGCCGCTATGTTGGCGTACTTAGCCTCAATGTTGGCATGGTACTCACACAGCGGCTGCCCCGGTACAACTCGCTCGGTGCACCTAAAAAACGTACCTTTATAATAGCACCGCTCCCTTTCATACTTTTCTTTCTTAAGCCTTTGTGCCTCACGTTTGGCTTCTTTTAGTCTCTTTTTTTCGCTCTTATCCATTGATGGCACTATCCCGGCCCTGGCCTTCGATGGACTTCACGGTACGCTAGACGTATATGGCATGTCTGGTTTTAAGCTGGGCTTGTTAATTGCGGGTGTACTTCTCGGGCAGGCTCCTCTGTCGTGGAAATCTACTACTGGCAGGAAGAATTGTCAAGGGTAATTAGGGTTGACTATATGCCAGCCAAAAATGCCCC
>JBHIBD010000111.1:0-4543 GCA_046758865.1 Candidatus Brocadiales bacterium
AGGATTTACCAAAATCTTAGTAAGCAATGTAGCGTGGGAGCTTGCTCCCACGTTAAGTTTTTAGTCAAAACCATCTACCAGTCCACAAAAGGGATATTTCTGCCAGTCCTTAACCATACCCTTTCTGATAGGATTTTCTAGGATATACTTTGCAACACTGTCGAGGTTTTCCTCTTTTCGCACAACATGGTCATAGAAGTATGTCTGCCAGAGTAGGTTCTTGGCGCCATCAGCTTTACACCTGCGAGTGGTTATACTCTTAAACATCTGGACAATTTTCGAAAGACTTAACCCACTGTCTCCAGGCGACAATAACAAATGGGCATGGTCTGGCATAACGCAGTATGCGTATAGTTTAAAATCGTGGCTCACCCTTAATTCTTTCAGGCATGAAACTATATTTTTAGCTAATCTACCATGTAGTATATGCCTCCCATCTTTGGTGCATAGGGTCACGAAATATGGGCGCGTTTGGGAATAATTAAAATCCTTTAGTCTCAATGACCTCCTTTTACCATAAGTTTTATACCTATTTGCTTTCATTTCACAAAACGTGGGAGCAAGCTCCCACGTTACACCTGTAAAAAACTAAGTCTCTTACTTTTCTTTCTCCCGAACGGTGGATAGTGCATGAACGTCCGGATGCGTATCAGATATTATTTGTCAGTACCCGCATAGGTGGTGCCTGGCCTCCTCAGGTGGTAATCGGTCTCCCTCTCGAAGGCGCGGGCTACTTTCAGGAGTGTCACCTCATCAAAGTGTTTTCCCATTAGTTGCATCCCTACAGGAAGATTACCCTGCGTGAAACCACACGGTATAGAAATCCCGGGTATCCCCGCCAGATTGGCCGGGATTGTATAAACATCAGAAAGATACATCTCCAGGGGATTCTCAACACGTTCCCCCAGCCTGAATGCAGGCGTGGGTGAGGTGGGGCATATAATACAATCCACCTTCTCGAAAGCCGACAGGAAATCCTGTCTTATAAGGTTTCTCACCTTGGAGGCCTTCAGGTAATAGGCCTCATAATAGCCAGAGCTAAGTGCGTATGTCCCAAGCATTATTCTGCGCTTTACCTCACTACCAAAACCCTCGGCCCTGGAGCGGCTGTACATACCAATGATTCCATCCGATGAGGACGTCCTGTACCCATAGCGAACACCGTCGTATCGGGCAAGGTTGGAGCTGGCCTCGGCGGTGGCAATTATATAATAGACGGCTACTGCATATGGTGTATGCGGCAAAGAGATTTCAACCACACTCGCACCCAGACCCCCATAGGTCTTAATGGCTTCTTCTACCGCTCGCCGTACCTCATCACTCAAACCCTCTGCAAAATATTCCCTGGGGACACCTATACGCACACCGTCTATGGGGTCACCCAGGGTTGACAAATAATCGGGCACAGGCACTTGAGCACAGGTAGAGTCCCTCTCGTCATGCCCTGCAATCACTTGAAGCAACAGGGCTGCGTCCCTGACGTCTCTCGTGATAGGCCCTATCTGATCAAGCGACGACCCGAAGGCAACCAAACCATACCGCGACACCCTACCATAGGTCGGCTTCAGTCCCACCACACCACAGAGGCCGGCAGGCTGCCTTACAGAACCACCCGTGTCACTACCAAGTGCCATATACGCCATTCCTGCGGCAACCGCTGCGGCTGAGCCGCCGCTGGAGCCACCCGGAATGCGCCCCACATCCCACGGATTCTTCGTGGGCTTGAAACTAGAATTCTCGGTCGAAGAGCCCATGGCAAACTCGTCAAGGTTTGTCTTACCGACAATAACGGCTCCCTCTGCCTGTAGCCTCTCCACCACATGGGCATCGTACGGAGGAACAAAGTTGCCTAAAATCTTGGACGCACAGGTGGTCTTCAGGCCCTTTGTGCAGATATTATCCTTTACAGCAATAGGCACGCCTGCAAGAGGCCCCAGCCTTTCACCCTGCTTCAGTCTTGCATCCACCTCCTGGGCCGACCTGAGGGCGCTTTCCTTGTCCAGCGTCAGGTATGCACCCATGAGGGGGTCCTTTTCTTCTATCTGGCAAAAAAGCTCCTCCGTCACCTTTTGAGCCGTAAGCTCTCCAGAGAGAATTTTCTGTCGCAACTCAAAGGCGGTAAGCTCGTAAATAGTAGATGCGGCCATGTTATTATTTTTATGCAGGGGTGCAAAAACGGGTGGTGACAGGCCCCGTGGACTTCAGTCTATCACCTTTGGCACCTTAAAGAAGTCCATGGCCTTAGATGGGGCATTCTTCAAGGCCTCCTCCAGGTCTATAGACGGCCTGGGCTTATCCTCACGAAAGACGTTCTTCGTGGTAGCGGCATAGGCCATAGGTTCTACCCGGGATGTGTCAAGTTCCTTGAGTTTTTCTATATATTTTAGTATGTCTTCAAGCTGGGTGGTAAATACCTCCCTCTCCTCCTCACTGAGCTCCAGTCTGGCCAAGAGGGCAACGTGGTCTATAGTCTTTCTATCAATAATGGACATGAATCCGCTCCTAGAAGATCCTCTCTACCGGAATACCTCCTTTAACCCGACCGATAACATCTAGGGGCTCGCATCCATACCTCTCCTCAAGGGCGTGCGCGGCCCTTACCTCAGATTTATCCTGTGGGCATACCTTCTTGAATTCCTCTAGCGGTATATCCAGTATAGCGGTTGAAAGGTACGTACACAAACCCTCCTCATAGTCGGCAATGTCACGACCAATCCTGCTTCGGTTTGAGGCCTCAAGTTCTTCCACCAGAAATTCTCCATACTCAAAGCCCAAAAATGCCATAAAGAGCCCGGCGTCATCTATAGTAGAAAAGCCGACTCTTTCATGGAATACAGACTTTCCCAAGAGCTGGAAATAGGCGAGTTCCGCCTCATTCAGCCTCTCTGCTGCTAGCCTGTAATACTTGTTTACGAAATGAGTAACCAAACTCCTGGTGCAGCGGCTCCCCCTTATACCCCATGCCACCCATGGCATGTCTTTCAATATGAAATATACACTGTGTTTTATTTCGTCTCTATGCTCCAGTGAAAAGCTGAGTTCCCTACCCTCCGCCTTCCAGTCGGTTATAAATTCCCTCACCCGGCGGTACATCTCTGGGTTGTCCTTGTAAGGGTTGTGAAAGGCCTGCCATGATATGAGGCAGTGGAAGTATTCGTGCAAAAGCAGACAGTCGAGGAGTGTCTCGTCGAGCTCAAAGGCGTCATCAGATAGAAGAGTAAGATTGTAAAAGGGTCTGGGCTTCCCAGAGATATCAAAATCTCTGGGGAACACCAATACATCAAAATCAGAGAGCTCCAGGCCATACTTGAACCCTATTATCTCTAGCCGCCCGAGCGCCCCCTGGATGGCCTCCTGTCTGCGTATGGTCAATCGGCTGCAGGCAGTGCGCAGGGAAACCGTCCTTATTGTGTGACAAGGGCTCATTACCCTAAATCACCTTTACCACCTTTCCTGCCTTGAGACACCTGGTACAAACCTTTACCCTCTTTATAACTCCACCATTCAGCCTGGCCCTGACCATCTGGAGATTGGCTAAATACTTCCTCTTGGTCTTACCTGTTATCTTACGGCCAACGCCACCTTTCTTCTTGGCCAAGCCCCGGCGTTCGATGGTATTACCTGTAATAGTACCCTTCCCACATACATCACAAACCCTAGACATCTCAAACCTCCAAGTGGTTTTACCTCCTCTCGCCTTCTCCCATCAAGGGAGAGGAAAGAACGGGAGTTTAAACACGCATTTTTTATACGTGTACTACAAATCACGCAATTTAGCAAGAAAAATACCAAACATGACTACCAGTGCACCGTATAGATAAGGTTGCGACGCCACAAAATATATTGACAGGATGTAAGGATACAGGTATATTTTTATATATACCGTTACTCACCTAAGGCCCACGTTATTAATGATTAACGGAGGTATCACACATGGGGAGGTCTTACCCTATTTTCTTAATTGGCATATTGATTTTATTTTTTGTGGTCTGCACCAGAATTCCTGTCTTCGGAAAGGAGATATATGAATCTCCTAAGAGCGAAAAAAAGGTCAAGACCGCCATGCAAACCCTGCAGGATGGACTTGACGACCTCGAAGACGCCTTACTGCAAGACAACGTCGACCTGGCAGTGAAGCTGGCCCATGAAATAGCTGGGGCCTGCCATTTTGTCTGCAACATAGACGTCACCCGTTCCACACTATCGAAGGGTGAGCAGAAGGAGTTTGAAAGGCTCAGAAAAAACATGCACTACCGGATAGACGGCATGACTCTGGCAGCAGACGAAGGCCTCACTAGCGTCGTGCTAGGCGAATCCTATAAGGTAAGGGAGGCCTGCGACACCTGTCATCAGGTGTTTAGAAAAAAGAAGAAATAACCCCTGCCCGTGTTCTAACGACCCAATTGAGCCATGATGCAGGCTGTAGCGCAGCTATTATCTCAGTGGCCGTACCTCATAGGCCTGTTGCTCATTCAAGGTCTACGTTACTAACGGAGGTATCACACATGGGGAGGTCTTACCCTATTTTCTTAATTGGCATATT
>JBHIBD010000112.1:0-4116 GCA_046758865.1 Candidatus Brocadiales bacterium
GGCGGATTTTGTTCTACTTTGGTTGTTTTTCTCGAGTGTTGGAGACACAACGGGATACGATACAGAGATTAATGGTATTTATCCGCCTCGTCTCCATTTGTCTCGTGGGCAGATGGATTGTCTGCTGAAATGCGGGCAAGTAAGAGAAAATAGCCACCCCTCACCTATGGCGAGGCGGATTTTTCTTTCTTAGTGCTTCCCAAACTCCAGCGGCGTTCCCTTCCTGGCTGACAGTAGATATGCTTCTAGTACCTTCATCCTCTCGTCGCTGTCGTCTAGTTTTTCACCTTCTAGGGGGTTCTCGATGCACCAGTTTATCATGTCCCTGAGGAGGGCTACCTTCTTGAGTTGTGTCTGAAATTTGGGATATGTCTCGGGATGGTTGTTGGAGGCATCAGGATGGCACATATCGCAAGAAATGCCGTTTGTACCAAGCTCAGGGGAATGGAATAGGTCATAACCCTTCTGTATCACCCTCTTCAACTCTGACCTAAATGTCATTAAATCTCTGCGTGTATGAGGGACACCCTTATGGGCAAGAAGCTTTGAGGTCTTCAGCTCCTCGTACGCTACCAGCATGGTGTTCGCTACTTTTTGAGCAGTTGACCTGGGCATGGGTTTGCCAGGTTCTATTCCATCGGCGGCGATTATCACCTTGGTCTCACCGTCACAGAGCTTGAAGAGTCTGGCCCCTTTCTCACTAGGCGGGAGGGACTCTGTGCAGGGCATAGTGCCAAGGTATCTTACCTCTGGCCGGGTCTTTCCTGCACCGGCCTTCGCACCCTGCAACCCCCAGAAAAGCAGTGTAGTTACTGCTACTAAGAGAAATAAACGACTCGATTTCATCATAAAGCCTCCTCTGAATAACCCATTACGGTTATTCTAATTATCAGTGTGATTTTAATCTATTCACAGGGTAAGAGATTCGATGGGCCTTCAATAAGACGGCCCTGGCTCGAACAGGCCAATGCCTCGGGTTGACCACAGCCGCCTTACTCCCTCGTAGGTTACAAGTCTTGGCTTGCGAGCCCATAGATTGTACCTCTTGTTTATCTGTCCGCTGGGGAGTACGTCTGCTGTTCCGTCCCCACAGCCGTCAAACTGGTCGAATGGGTCTGCCCTGTCCATCTGTATAGTAAGGTTTGGGATACCCTCTGGCGCATAGGGCCAGGGCCAGGCCGTTGAGAGCATGCCGTGGAACGTGATGTTACCTGTCTGATTAGTCAAGAGCTGGTGTGTATGTCCGTGAACAACTGTAACCGTGTTAAACTCGTTGAGTATGGCCTGTACCTGCTCTGCATCATCCGTCCAGAAGTTCCACGGCTTATAGTATTTGTAAAGGGGTGAATGGGAGAAGACTATAAGTGGGATCGACTTGTTGACCCTTGAGAGGTCATCCTTGAGCCACTCCCTCTGCTCTTCACCTACTGTAAATGGCCTCCCGTTGGGATTATCAAGTTGGGCCATGAACTTCATCCTCTCCATAGGCGTCATCCCTGGCTCGGTCCAGTAGTCATCAACTATGACGCTGTTTAGTACCACGAAGTGGACCCCCTTGTGGTCAAATGAGTATATATCTTTTCCAAACAGGTCCCTCCACTTATCGCCCATGTCCAGGTACCAGTCGTGCTCTCCCACCATCATTTTGACGGGTGCCTTCAGTTGGTCCAAGAACTCCTTTCCCAGCTCTAGTTCTTTTGGCTGGCCTAGCTGGGCCAAATCACCCCCGAACAGGATAAAGTCAGGTTGTGGGTCAAGGGTGTTCATATCGTTTATAGCCCTTTCAATTGCCCTGACGAAGCGTTCGTTGAGCTTTTTTTCATAAAGGTGTGTGTCTGAGACATATGCAAAGGTGAACGACGGGCCGCTTTCTTGTGCTGCGGCCTCTAGCCTAAACGCACCCAGTGAGCCAAGGGCCGTTGTGGACGCCGCCACCTTTAGGAAATCACGACGGGTTATTAGGGACGGTTTTGGTTCTCCTCTAGCACTCATAAAACCTTGTCCTCCTTGATAGAAATTTTAGAACGAGCAAGGCTTACTTTATTGACTCTACCAGTTGCTCAAGGTCGCTGCTGGTTAAGGTATTAAGGAATTCTACCAGCGCCTTTTTCTCTTTTTCCGTTAGCTTTAGGGGCCTGATTTCTCCCGAGAGGTGGGCGTTAGGAATCCCTCCCCTGTCGTATAAATCGACCACTTCCTCCAGGGTCGGTTCGCTGCCGTCGTGCATGTATGGGGCGGTGAGGGCTATGTTGCGCAGGGTTGGGGTCTTGAAGGCCCCTTTGTCTTTATCCTCTTTTGTTACCTCGTAGCGGCCCAGGTCTGGTTCTGTCTTATCCATACCAACGCCAATGTTGTGAAATTTGCTGTCAGTGAGGAGGGCAAAGCTCCCAACAATCTCATGGCAGGTGACGCAACGGCCTTTTCCACGGAAGACCCCAAGCCCCTTCTTTGCCAAGTTGCTTATGGCCTTCTCGTCCCCACCGTACATAAACTGGTCAAAGGGCGAGTTGCCGGCAAGGAGCGTCCTCTCGAATGAGGCTATGGCCCGGACAATGTTATCTATGGTGATTTCTTCCCCAAAGGTCTTCTGGAAGTCCTGGCGGTACTCTTCTATGCCCTTGAGTTTTTCTACCAGGGCATCGTGTGAGGGCATACCCATCTCAATTGGGTTTATAATGGGTTGTTTTGCCTGCTCCTCCAGAGTGAGGGCGCGTCCGTCCCAGAACTGGAAGTCATAGAGGGCGGAATTAAGCACAGTGGGCGCACTCCTTCTACCCTTTTGTCCCTTTATCCCTGTGGATACGGGGGCAGCATCGGCAAAACCCTTCTCAGGGTCATGACAGGTTGCGCAGCTTACGGTATTGTCAAGGGAAAGACGTTTGTCAAAGTAGAGCTTCCTCCCCAGGGCCACCTTCTCAGGTGTGACGGGATTGTCGTCGGGGATAATGAGTTCGGGAATCCCAAGAGGAAGTGAATACTCCTCCGCTATTAAGGCTTGGGGAAATGCGAGTAGGAAGAGAGAAATAAAGGCGAGAAACAAGCTTCTTGTATGTGCTGACATACCCCCCTCTATCCGCCAATCAGGACCATTATAATACCACATTTCAGTAAGAGTCAAACCGCGCGGCGAGGCTTTTTAACGGTCAGAACCATGCGCTAAATTTTATAATACGTCAATTCATCAATGATTTTCAAGTCTAACCTTTTAATAACTGACGGGAGCTTTGCATGGGAGGAGTTATGGAAACTGTCTATTGTCCTATAGGCGTCATCCGACCGATTTTAAGACAGCAGAGGGCCTACTCCTGTGACAAATTCTTGACAAGCCCTTTTGCAGGAATTATTATGTGCACATTGTGGGGAAAAATACCTTACTCGGAAAGGCATTCGAATCAACAGGGAACTGGCTGTTTCAAAGAAGAAGCTATCTCCCGTTATTTTTTATTCCCTTGTTTGCTTTAGCTGCCAAAAATATCTCATATCCGTGGGGAAGCCACGCCTTGGATGAGGTTTGGGAGATTTTCTGTTTATTTATTTCCCTTTGTGGACTAGCCATAAGGGTGTTGACAGTGGGTTATGTACCAAAACGCACTTCGGGGCGTAACACTCGGAAAGGGCAAGTTGCAGATACGTTGAACACGACTGGGATGTACTCCATTGTGAGGCATCCATTATATTTGGGGAATTTCTTCATATTTTTAGGTATATCCCTGTTTCCAAGGGTTTGGTGGTACAGTTTCATTTGCATTTTAGTTTATGTAGTTTGTTACGAAAGAATAATGTTTGCTGAAGAAGGGTTTTTACTAAAAAAATTTGGGAGTGAATATTTAGCTTGGACAAGACAAACTCCTGCCATTATACCGGACTTGAGACTATGGAAAAAACCGTCATTCCAGCTTTCATTTAGAACGGTGCTTAAGAGAGAGTATCTGACTCTTTTTGCGATAACTTCAATATTTACTTTTATGGAAATTATACAAGATTTTGTCGTACAAGAGACACTCATCCTGGATTGGCTATGGGTAGGTATATTTGCTTTTGGTCTTACTACTTTTGCCGTTTTGCGAGTTTGCCGAAAGAGAACAAATATTTTGCATGTTAGTGGTAGGTAATAAG
>JBHIBD010000113.1:0-4101 GCA_046758865.1 Candidatus Brocadiales bacterium
GAGAGAGGGAATTGCACCTGCCTTGTGCTAGAAAAAAGGGATATGTAATTTATTCCTACGGGTTATAATAACGCACGGCGGGGCCTCTTGCCCTGCTTCTTTAGTTTTTATGGCCACACTTTTGAGACATGGTCAGCATATTTGACACGATAAATATAGGCACACTGTCACTAAAAAACCGCCTCGTAATGACGGCGATGGACCTCGGTTTCACTGCCGATGGCCTTGTCAACGACCGTCTTATTGATTTTTATACCGAGAGGGCCGAGGGGGGTGTGGGCCTTATTGTTATAGGCGGGTGCTACCCAGAACAGAGCGGTAAGGCCTGGAAGAGTATCCTCGGATTAGATGACGACCGCTACATCCCTGCACTCACCAAGTTCACCGAGGCCATGCACCGCCACGGTGCAATGACCGCCGCACAGATACTGCATGGAGGACGCTACGCATCAAGCCTGTTCTCAAAGATGCAGCCCGTATCGGCATCAAGCGTACCGACTCGCCTGGCCAGAGACACGCCCAGGGCCTTAAGCACCTCAGAGATAAAACAGGTGATAAAAAGCTACGCAATAGCCACAAAGAGGGCAAAGGATGCTGGCTTCGATACCGTGGAAATTCACGGCGGCATGGGCTACCTCATCAACCAGTTCCTATCACCGATAACCAACAAAAGACATGACAAGTACGGAGGCAAGCTGGACAACAGACTGCGCTTCGCCATAGAAACACTGGAGACCGTCAAGGAAACCGTCGGCGAAAATTTCCCCATCATCTTCAGGCTCTCCGGAGATGAGTTGATGAAAGGGGGTCTTAAGATTCGAGAGAATATACAAATCGCCCAGAAACTGGCCAAGGTTGGGGTAGATGCCTTCCATATATCACCAGGCTGGCACGAGAGCAAGATACCTATAATGATAATGGTAATCCCCAGGACGGCCTACGTGTTCCTGGCAGCCTCCATAAAGGAGAACGTGGATACACCCGTAATAGCGGGTATCAGGATAAATGACCTGGCGTCGGCCGAAGAACTGCTCAGGGACGGACAGGCAGACCTGGTATCAATAGGAAGACCCCTCATAGCAGACCCAGAGCTGCCCAAAAAATACAAGGAAGGCAGGTTTGAGGACATAAGGACATGCATCGCATGCAACCAGGGCTGCTTCGACGAACTCCTCAACATGAGACCCGTCACCTGCCTGTACAACCCCAGGGTAGGAAGGGAAAGGGAATATGCCATAAAGCCGACAACAAAAAAGAAAAAGGTCGTGATAATAGGAGGCGGCCCTGGGGGGATGGAAGCGGCGCGTGTGGCAGCACTAAGAGGGCACGAAGTCGTCCTTTACGAAAAAGGGCCCTGCCTCGGAGGCCAACTCCACTATGCCTACAAACCCCCGGGACGGGAGGAATTTGAAAACGTAATAACCTATCTAGAGCGTCAGATAGAGAAGGAAAAAGTGAAGGTCGTCCTGGGGGTAGAAGCAAATACAGAGACAATCAAGAAGGAAAAACCAAATGTGGTCATACTCTCTACCGGTGCAACCCCATCCGTCCCGCCAATACCAGGAATAAATGGAAAGAACGTGACCCTCGCCATGGATGTCTTGGAAGGGAAGGTGCTGGTAGGCCATGAGGTCGTCATTATAGGTGGCGGGACAGTAGGCTGTGAGACAGCCGTATACGTGGCTAAACTTGGCAGCATGACACCCGATATAGCCTTGTTCCTGCTCAAGAATGACATAATAGACCTACCAACGGCCTTAGAGAAGACTTCCAGGGGTAGTAGAAACGTCACCATCCTCGAGATGAAGAGGCGGGTGGGTGGTGGTTTCGGGATATCCACACGCTGGGTGATGTCACAGGAGCTGGAGGACGCAGGCATAAAATCTGTTACAGGTGTAAGGGTAAAGGAAATCAGGAAAGAACCGAAGAGCGGCGTATTGTATGAGAAGGAGGGGCGGGAAACTTTTATACCTGCTGAAACGGTGATAATTGCAACTGGCTACAACCCTAATGACTCGCTCCACAAACATCTAAACGGTCTTGTACCTGAGATATACGCCATCGGCGATTGTGTAAAGGTAAGGACTGCAATGGAGGCAATCCATGAAGGCTTTAAGGTCGGGTTCACTATATAGAGGGCTCGGCAAAAGTTGCCCAATACCCTATATCATTCTGAGCGAAGCGAAGAATCTAGTATGCAGCAAAGCAAGTCACGCCATAGGCGTGAGCGTGCCCCTACCACTCACCTTGCTTGAAACTTGGAGAACCTAACATGTCTTTAAAAGGAAAGGTAGCTATTGTCACAGGCGGCACCAGGGGCATCGGTAGGGCTATTGCCCTGGAACTAGCCAAAAACGGTGCAGACGTCGCCTTCAGCTTTGCCAAGAACGTCGAGAAGGCAAAAGAGGTTGAGGGTGAAATAAACAAGCTGGGCGTAAAGGCACTGTCAATGCAGAGCAATGTCGCTGATTTCGCCCAGTCGAAAGAGATGGTAAACAATGCCATCAAAAATTTAGGAAAGATAGACATCCTGGTCAACAACGCCGGTATAACCAGGGACAAAATCCTGATGATGATGTCGGAGGAGGACTGGAGGTCTGTAATAGACACCAACCTGAACGGCGTCTTCAACTGCACAAAGGCAGCCGTGGTGCCCATGATGAAGCAGAAGAGCGGCTCCATAATAAACATAACCTCCGTCAGCGGCCTTGTCGGTATGGCAGGCCAGACCAATTACTCCTCCTCAAAGGCGGGAATAGTGGGGTTCACCAAGGCCCTGGCCAAGGAGGTGGCAAGGCGCGGGGTAAGGGTAAACGCCGTGGCACCTGGATTCATCGAAACGGAGATGATACAGGCACTCGACCAAAAATACCTGGATGAGATGGTAAAGTTCGTGCCGCTTGGCCGCGTGGGCAAGGCCGAAGAGGTGGCCCGCGTGGTGGCGTTCCTGGCCTCAGACGAGGCCAGTTACATCACAGGTCACGTAATCAACGTAGACGGCGGCATGGCCATGTAACGCATGTGGCCGTCCCCGGAACAAACGTAGGGGCAGGGTCGTGCCTTAGGCAGATTTCCGCCAAAGGTGGACCCGCCATCATTTGGGCGTGGCGTCTTCGGCGAACTTGCTCGGCGAGATTTTTTCCCCTCCCTTGAGGGGAGGGGTTAGGGGAGGGTGAATGTAGCGGCTATCCGCTCGGATAATCCCTGTTCCCCTACGCATACACATTACATTAAACGTGAGGTGAGACTCCCATGCTCTTTCTTGTAAAGGTAGAGATAGAAAAGCTTCACCAGATACCGGTCAAACATTTCTTCGGACTCCTGATAAAAGAGTGGGAGTATTACGAGAGGATGAAGAAAAAGGGGAAGGTCCTGGCGGGCGGAAAGCTCGCCGGCAGGCGCGGTGCAGCCGCCATCTTTGACGCAGAGGACCATGCAGAGATAGAAGAGATTGTGACCAAACTCCCCCTATTCCCCTTATTTACCAAGATAGAAATCACACCCCTGGTAGCCCAGGAAAAGGCCCTCCAGGACGCCCGCAGGATGTATCAACTGGTAAAAGACCTGGACCTCATGGTCTTCCCCACCGACCCAGAGCCAAAGAAGTAGGGTGCGCCTATCATGTAAAGTTGTCATTCTGAGCGTTAGCGAAGAATCTGGTTTTTGTAGCATCTAGCCTCCGTACCAGACGTTTTTCTTTTTGTTCGTCCGATGCGGAGATCGGACGCTACAGCGTCCTTGTAGCCCGCAGGGTGTGCCTCGGCGCACGGTATAACTACCTTTGTCATTGCGAGGGGTATAGCCCCGAAGCAATCTCCCACTCATTCAAGGGATTGCTTTGCTCCGCTCGCAATGACACGTGAAGCTGGGTAGCGCAGGGCCGTGACAGAAGCAGATTCACCTGCGGCGAACTTGTTGCCCTGTGTAATTTCTTGTAGCTGCCCCATTTGTGGGGCCTTATACAATGTAGCGTTGGAGCTTGCTCCAACGTTTGAACGTGGCAGCAAGCTGCCACGCTACATAAAAACATTAGGGGTAGCGCAGGGCTTCAGCCCTGCGTGATATACGTCTTGGGCCACCCACCCCACAATCCCCTTGACC
>JBHIBD010000114.1:0-4005 GCA_046758865.1 Candidatus Brocadiales bacterium
CTGTTTGGGGTTATCTTGCGACGTGATGTACCATTTCCTCCTACCAAAGACCTAGAATTTATTTGACAATTTTTGTATAAAATCGTAGAATTTGTCTACTTTCTTTCAGACTTGGTCAAGAATAGTGAAGTTATCTAATAAGACAGAATATGCCATCCTAGCGCTCATGGAGCTAGGGCAAAGGTACGGAAAGGGTTACGTTCTTTCGCGTGAGATAGCCCACTCTAGGGACATCCCAGGCTCTTTCTTGGAGAGGATACTCCTTGGCCTAAGGAATGCAGGGATTGTGATGAGCTATAGGGGTGCAAACGGCGGACACTGCCTGGCGCGAGACCCCAAGGATATTAGTATTAGGGAGGTGATAGAGACCTTTGAGGGCTCTCTAGCACCAGCCGATTGTGTGAACGAACGTTCACAAATGCCTATGTGCCCGGTTGAGGCCTGCTGTGTGATAAAGGACCTGTGGCAGAAGATGTACGATTCTATGCTGGAAAGTGTTGAAAATGTTACACTTAACGACCTTCTCTTACAGGAGAAGCAGGGTCAAGAGGCGGCCATGTATTACATATGATTTTTATTTCTGACATTCTTGACTTAGTTTGCGACAAAGTTGACAAAGGAGAGAAGGTAGGACCTCTAAAAGGGGTAGAGGACCCATATTGGTAATGGATACGGTTCATCTAGAGACTGACCTGCTGATTATTGGCGGCGGAGCCGCAGGCTGTTACGCTGCTGTGGAAGCCAAGGCCCTGGGGCCTGGGGCCCGCTGCCTCATTATGGAAAAGGCTCATATCTACAGGAGTGGCTGTCTGGCCATGGGCCTAAATTCAATAAACGCCTACCTAAATCCTGGACAAAGCCCGGAGTCCTATCTTAGCTATGTGAAGGGGGAGTTTATGGATGTGCTGAGGGAGGACCTGGTGCTGAGTATTGCGGAGGGACTGAACGAGGTGGTGAGGAAGGTAGAGGGGTGGGGGTTACCTATAGAGAAGGACCGCGACGGAAAGTACATACCAAGGGGTCGGCGCGGTATCAGGATACAGGGTGAACGACTAAAGCCTATCCTTGCGGAGGCCGTCAGAAGGAGCGAGGTGGTGGTGCTCAACCGTGTAGCGGCCACCAACCTGATAGTCTCTGGAGGCAGAGTGGTGGGTGCCTTTGGTCTGGGTGTAAGGGATGGGCGGCTATATGTGGTGAGGGCAAAGGGGGTGATAGTAGCTGCTGGTGGGTCTTCAGGTATCTATAAGCCAGCTAGCCCCGGAAAGGCCAGACACCTCATGTGGTATTGTCCCTGGAACGTGGGCACGGGTTACGCCTTGGGCATCCGCGCCGGCGCGGAGATGACTAGTTTTGAGAACCGCTTTATTCCCCTGAGGGTGAAGGATGTACAGGCCCCTACAGGCGCACTGGCGCTTGGTGCAGGTGCAAGACAGATAAATGCACGAGGCGAGTTTTATTTAGATGAATATTATAAGGACCATCCTATCCGGAAGAGTGGAACATATTTCAGGCTGCTTGCCACCATGCTGGAGAATGGTGCGGGGAGAGGACCTTGCTACCTTGACCTAGGTCATCTTGGTAAAGGCACCGAGGAGGAGAGACGGCTCAAGGAAGACCTGCTTAATATGAGTCCTACGATGGCGCTCCTATGGGCGGGGCACGATAGCAGGAATGGCCGACTTGAGATATCTGCCAGTGAGCCCTGCATAGTGGGTGGCCACGGTGAGGCTGGCTACTGGATAGACGTAAGGCGTCGGACGTCTCTACCTGGGCTCTACGCAGCGGGTGACGTTGCTGGTGGTGCGCCGAAGAAATACGTGAGTGGCTCGTGGGTAGAGGGCCGTATTGCTGCCGAGACTGCACTTGAGGAGATGGAGTCGGTTGGGACTTCGGAGATTGGCAGCGATGTTGTGGATAAGGAGAAAGAGCGGGTGACAGCACCTTTGAGGAGAGACAGAGGTGTAAGCCCCCAAGACATGGAAGAAAGGCTTCAGAAGCTTATGGACGAGTACGCCGGTGGGCTTTCTACCCGATATGAATTAAACGAGGAAAGGCTCCTTATTGCGAGGGGTCTATTGTCAAGGCTACGCAGCCAGACCGACTCACTCATGGCGAGGAGCCATCATGAGCTTGTCTCGGCCATGGAGGTGGTGGACCGTATGGATGTAGCCCGCACGGTGGTGGAACACCTATTGCACAGAAGGGAGACCCGTTGGCCGTGCTCCCAGAGTCGTCTTGATTACCCGGAGAGGGACGACAGTCGTTGGCTTAAGTTCGTGAACTCTGTGATGGACACAGACACCGAGGATATAAGGATAGTCGAGCGAGGGTTGAATGGTAACAATAGACTATAATGTCTGCAACCGCTGTAGCGGTGCTAAAGAGAAGCGTTGCGAGCGCATATGTCCCGGTGACCTCATTACGCAAGAGGAGGGTGGGTGGCCTGTGGTGAGACCGCGTGAGGACTGCTGGGCCTGTACTGCCTGTGTAAAGGACTGCCCGGTGGCGGCGATAAGCCTACGGCTCCCGTTTCAGATCGGGCAGGATGCGGGCGCATCGTTAACGGCAAGCGTAAAGGGTGCTAAGACCTTTTGGACTATAACAGACCATCAAGGGAAAAAGGAAGAGTTTGCACTGGAGGCTGTAAGGAAGTCTGTTTCTTAAAAAGGGGGCTAAGTGGCTATGACTATAGAACCTCATGGTGGAGGGTTGGTGAATAGAGTTGTTCAGGGTGCGGCCAGGGTTGAGATGCTGGATAGGGCGACAAGAGAAATGAAGCGGCTGAGACTTACCCCTCAGGAGATATCTGACCTTGAGCTGATTACCACTGGGGCCTTTAGTCCGCTTGAGGGGTTTATGTGCAAGGCAGACTATGATAGCGTTGTGGACACGATGCGGCTAGCAAGCGGGCTCGTATGGAGTCTCCCGGTAGTCCTTACTGCCAGTAACGAAGAGGCTAAGGGATTCAGGGAGGGAGGCGACATTGCACTGGAGGATGAGTCAGGCACGGTGCTGGCCATCCTGCACCTTCAAGAGAAGTTTCACTACGATAAGGAGAAAGAAGCCCTAGAGGTATATGGTACAAAGGATAGTAAGCACCCTGGTGTAAATCGCCTGTATAATAATGGTGACGTGCTTCTGGGTGGGAAGGTAAGTGTGGTCAATCGGCCTAAGCACAATAATTTTATCAAATACAGACTGGACCCGGCTGACACTAGGAGCCTCTTCCGCAAGAAGGGCTGGAGGCTGATAGTGGGCTTCCAGACCCGCAATCCCGTGCACAGGGCGCACGAATATATCCAGAAGTGCGCACTTGAGACAGTAGATGCGATGTTACTACATCCACTAGTGGGTGAGACAAAAGGGGATGACATCCCGGCTGAAATAAGGATGGCCTGTTATGAGGTCTTGCTGGAGAACTACTATCCAAAAGATAGGGTGGCCTTGGCGGTCTTTCCTGCGGCCATGCGCTATGCCGGGCCCAGGGAGGCTATATTCCATGCCCTGGTGAGAAAGAACTATGGGTGCACGCACTTCATAGTAGGGAGGGACCACGCTGGGGTAGGAAATTATTACAACAGCTTCGATGCCCACTACATTTTTGACGAGTTTGAGAAGGATGAGATAGGTATTGTGCCGTTATTCTTTGATTATACCTTTTACTGCAGGCGTTGCTACGGAATGACCTCTTTTAAGACCTGTCCTCATGACTCAGGGCACCATGTTGCACTAAGCGGCACAGAGGTGAGGAGGATGCTTCGGGAAGGGCATGCCCCGCCGTCGTCGTTTACTAGGCCAGAGGTTGCCAAGATTCTCAGTGCGTATTACAGGTGTAGGTCAGAGTACCATAAACATCCCAGCGGGGCCGGAGCAGAAACAAAGTAGGTCGCTTTTGGGCACACTTTCTAGTTTTAGATGTCATGTGCAATTTACCTTCCTGTCTCTAGGGAGTGACTGAGAAAGGGGCTTCAACGAGTGCCACAGGGTGGGCGCTGACATCTAAGG
>JBHIBD010000115.1:0-3957 GCA_046758865.1 Candidatus Brocadiales bacterium
GACCTGTCAAGTAGCTCATCCAGCGGACTCAGTATCTTTACACCAACCCAACCTGCTGCCTGCACTGCAGGGCGTATCTTAAGCCACCTGAAGGGGACGGACAGTATATCGCAGATTACGTGTCGGGTTCCATACACCTTTATCAGCTTGAGGCCATTTTCCTCCAGTTCCGACCTTAAGGCGCCCAAGGTGAGCCTTTTGCTTTCTTCCCTCTTAGACGCCCTTCTCCTCCAGCCATAGAAATCAAATATAAGAAGTCCTCCATCGAAGAGCACTCGTTTAATCTCTTTATATATGGCCCTTCGGCCCTCGGTATCGAGGTGTTTTATAAAACGGAAGCCTACGACGGCCCCGAAGTGGCCATCCCTGAAGGGTAACTGGAAGGCATCGCCCCTTGTAAGCAGGGGATGGTGGGCGCCATACCCCAGGGCCTTTTTGGCCTCTCCAAGCATCTGCATAGACACATCTACGCCCACATAGGTGGTGCCAAATCCCTTAAGCCTTCGGCACAGTCTTCCTGTGCCTATTGCTACTTCCAATATAGGAGTCCTTACATCCCTGAGCGCCTCCGAGAGTGCCAGTACCTCGGTCTCGTAGTGTAGTGAGATATCTCCCTCTCGGAAATCCCTCTTTTCTTCATACGTCCTTGCGACCTCTTCATCCTGGTAATTTCTCCTGAGGTCTCCTCTTACGTCAGCCTTTTTCTGGTTCATCCCTGGCCGCCTTCTGGTAGTCCTTCGTTAGGGAAGTAGGTTTCTCGCAGATTCTCGAAGACATCCACCGTCCTAGCCAACACACTATCCCAGCTATATGGGAGGGCGGCCTCCCTCAAGCCGCTACTGTACAAGTCAGGCTGTTTAAAGACCCTTTTTATGGCGTGCGTAAGGTCTGCAGGTGACCGAGGAGGTACCATTATGCCATTTTTCACGGTTTGCATAATGTCAACCACCCCACCTATCTCCGTGCCGACAATGGGACAGTTGCACGCTGCCGCCTCCACCAGTACCAACCCCAATCCCTCAGTCAGGCTGGGCAGTACAAAGACATCGGCAGCGTTGTAGAATAGCGGGAGCCTTTCGTTGGGGATTGGGCCCAGGAAGTGGACACGGCCCTCTATACCCTTGAGCTTTATCAACCCCTTTAAATCGCCAAAAATTTTCTTCCTGCGGATATGGCCCACCAGCAGCAGCTCAGTGGAAGGGTACTCATTCAATATCGCTGGCAGTGCCTCTATCAGATAGCGCCCCCCCTTTCTCTCGTTTATCCTGCCCACAAAGAGGATATAATGCTTCTTCAGGTCAAGGCCCAGTGCCTCCCGCGCCTTAGTCTTATCTATTGGCCTGAAGAGGTTGAAATCAACGCCGCAGGTGATGACGCTCAGTCTTTCGGGGTCTACGTATCGTTTCATTTCCTCTTTGGCGCGCCGAAACAGGAGAAAGAAGTGGTCTACGTTCCCATATGCCATATTTTCCAGAATGGACAAGGGAGCCAACCAGGGTCTCTTCATCAAACGGGCCCTACTATAGTATGTTCCCTCACTGTGCTGTTGGATCATTATTGGGACATTTTTCACAAAGAGGGGTATGAGCGATGTCCACTTTCCCCTAAGTCCGTGGATGAAGATTAGCACCGGCCCCCTCCTTGACTCCAACTGTAATTCCTTAAGCAGTGAAAAAGAAATGTATCTATAAGGGAACTTGAACGAGGATGCTGGGAAGGCCCTGAAGGTGACGCCGCTCTCCTGTTCGGAGATTGGCCTGGATATCCTCTTTTCTGTCCACCAGTATTCTACTTGGTAGCGGTCCGTGTATTCCTTAAGTTTGTATGCATACCGGTGTTCGTGTCTATCGTGTTTGGAAATGTCTTTATTATAGTCTTCACCCTCATAGGCATGGCTCAGAACGTATATTACCTTCATGTCCGTATATTATCCACTGATGATTAAAGGAATTATATTAGGCCCTGAAAGTAAATCAATCCCTTACAAAGGTTTCGTAAGAGCAGCACCAAATGAGCTTAAGCAAACCCAAAGATTGCCGCCCAGAAGACGTGTGTGCCTGTTGCATTACACTTAAATGATCTTTTAGGGGGCTAATTATATAAACATGTTCGCCAAAAGTATAGTCCCTTGTAACACCAATATTGCAAAGTTGGTATATTTTTGGTATGTTGCTTGTTTTCTGTTTTTGCGGTCTCATACAAATGGACAAGTTCCTCTACCAGTTAATCTGCTGCCCTGATTGTAACTCAGAACTATCAGAAAAGAAGGGCACCCTCCAGTGTCAAGGCTGCGGAACCGCATTCTCATTAGAAGATGGCATTCCTTTGCTCTTCTCACAAGAAATACTCCAAGACCCTTTATACCAGGCATACAGGCGCCAATACAATGGAGTCTCAGGAGGACTACATGAGTGTTACTCCAGGGATACCAGATACATGGAGATAGGCTTATTAGAGAAATTAAGTTATCACATTTCAAACTATCGCGCTGCTATGCATACATGGAACTCTGCGAGGAAGCTTACCAAACACATATCAACCAGTGCAAAATTTGTCGGGCCGACCTACGGTCTCACAGTACTCGACCTTGGGGCCGGCGGGGGAATGCTGTTGTCTGCTTTAGACGGCAAGAGGGTCGCATTTGATATTTCCCCATTCCACCTAAAGCATATAAGTACAAAAAATATCCTTCGTACATCAGGCTTTGCCGAGAAACTTCCTTTTAAGAGTGCAGTATTTGACATGGTAATATCTATCGCCGTTTTTGAACACGTCCTCAAGCCAGAGAGGGTAGCTAGAGAGATAACCAGAGTGCTTAAACCCTTGGGGAGAGTAATGCTGGAAGTACCATTTAACGAAGACCCCGAAAGGCTCTTTAAATTAGAAGAAGACGCATCAGGAGAACCAATAGTAGAGAAGCATACTCGCAGAGATAAAAAGAGACGCAGACCACCTACCTTGCACCTCCGCAACTTCAAAAGCGTAGAAGACCTCACAAAATTTTTTCCCCAACTTCGCCTGACAAAGATAAACTACTCTTCTTATAAGAGAAAAAGACATTTCCCAAAATGGTTTAAAGCACTCTTAAGGCCGTTTCGCTGGACGTCCGATTCTTTTAAGGAAAAATTCCCATCTCTCTTTCATCCCTCTATGCTCCAGGTGGAGTTGATGCGCTGAGTAGGGAGGAAGAATAGAGGTAGAAGCCTCTGCACATCTAGTTTCCATCCAGACGCCGTGGCTTTAGTCTACCCTATTGACGCCTGGTTGTTAGTACTATATATTAATGTGACTTGCTTTATCTTCTTCGAGAATAGCGGAAATGTCTGTAAGCGTAATAATTAGCACGTATAATCAAGCAAGGTCTTTGGAAATGTGCCTTCTAGGGTACATGAGGCAGACCTACAGGGACTTTGAAGTAGTAGTGGCAGATGACGGTTCCGCAGATGACACTTCATCGGTTATTGCAAGATGCAAGGACATTGCGCCCTTTCCCATAAGGTATGTATGGCAGGAGGACAAGGGCTTCAGATTGGCCAAAATACGTAATGAAGGGATAAAGGCCAGTCGGTACGACTACATCATCTTCTCTCACGGTGACTGCATACCCAAGGCTGATTTTATTCGGACCCATGTATCAAACTCCGGTGATAGCTACATCCTTGGAGGCAGTCACATCCGACTCCCAAAGGATTATAGCGACGCCCTGACGCCCGAGGCCGTCTCTAAGGGGCTATTCGAGGAATACCTTACCCCTCGCATCATGGCCGAGCTTCGATGGAAGCATCGGAAGAACATTTTCTACATGTTGGTGAGAAAGAAGCGAAGGCCAAAGTTCACGGGGATGAATTTCTCCATGCCGAAAAGGGCACTATACGAGATTAATGGATTCGATGAAAACTACGAAGGTTGGGGGCAAGAAGACAGCGACCTTAGAGAGAGGCTTAAGAGGCTTGGTCT
>JBHIBD010000116.1:0-3497 GCA_046758865.1 Candidatus Brocadiales bacterium
TTCCAGTGCCGCTGCCAGGGTGTCTTGTAGGGACAGAGGGAGTCTCTGTGATTCGAGAATGCGTACTATCCCTTGAGCCTGGCGTCTCAGCCCGTACGGGTCTTGTGAGCCGGTGGGCACCAGTCCAACGGAGAAGCAGGCGCAGAGGGCATCAAACTTGTCGGCCAGGCTAAGTATTATGCCCAGTTGTGTCTGTGGTAATTTATCTCCCGCATATCTTGGCATATAATGTTCCATAATTGCGAGCGCCACCTCTTCCGGCATCCCCTCCTCCCTTGCGTAGTGATAACCCATCACGCCCTGGAGCTTGGGAAACTCTACCACCATCTGCGTCAGCAGGTCTGCCTTGCACAGGTGTGCCGCCTGGTGGAGGGCCTCCCTCTCCTTGTCCGTCAGATTGAGCTTCAGGGCGAGATATGCTGAAAGTCTATCAATGCGCTCCGTCCTTTCCCAGTAGCTCCCCAACTTCTCGTGGAAGACCACATCCTTCAGCCCATCGAGCCTGTCCTTTAGCGAGTGTTTTCTATCCTCCTCCCAGAAGAACTGTGCGTCGGCGAGCCGCGCCCTCAGCACCCGTTCATTTCCTTCAACGGCCAGACGTGCACCTCGCTCACCCCGATTGGTTACTGCTATGAACCTGGGCAGGAGTTTTCCATTGCTATCTTCGATAGGAAAGTATCGCTGGTGATTTATTATCACCGTTTCAACTACCTCCTGGGGCACCTGTAGAAACTCCTCCGGGAACGCGCACTCCACAGGAAACGGGTACTCTACCAGGTTATTCACCTCCTCCAGGAGTTCCTCCTCCTTTAGCCCTGAACCGTGTGTGTGCATTATTCTATTGATGCCTTCCCTGAGCATGGACTTTCGTTCATCAGCGTCCACTATCACCTTTTCCCTTCGCAGGAGGTCTTTGTGGAGCGCAAAATCTGCCCTCTTAAGGGTGACCCCTTTGCCAGATGACAGGAATGGATGTCCAAAGGTAACCCTCCCACTTCTTACACCGTTTAGCTCAAGCTCTATGACCTTAGTGTCAAACAGGGCCACTATCCAGCGTATTGGTCTTGCAAACGAGAGCCCTGGCCCTCTCCACCTCATCCTTTTCGGAAAGGCTATGGAACGGATGACGTCGGACAGGATCTTGGGAAGTAGTTTAAGAGATGCTTCGCCCTCATGGGTCTTAACGGCGAACAGATAGGACCCCTTGGGAGTATCTTTTGCCTGTAGTTCGCTGAACTCCACCCCTTGCGCCCTGGCGAAGCCAAGTCCAGCCTCTGTAGGTTGGCCATTGGGGTCAAGGGCCACTTTGGTTGAGGGTCCTTGCAACTCCTCTGTTAGCGTAGGCTGTTTCTCTGGTATGTCCTCTGCGTACAGACCCAGGCGGCGTGGTGTCTCAAAGGTCTTTACTGCTCCACAGCTCAGGCGGTTTTTCTTAAGCCCTTCTTTAAGAAGGGCTTCCATTTGTCTCAGGGCGGGTACTATATAACTAGCAGGAATTTCTTCAGTACCTATCTCCAGTAAAAGCTTGCCCATAAGCGGATTATAGTATTTTGACGTTATAAGAGCTCTGAAAAAGTCTCCTAACACCATGTTGTCATTCTGAGCGAAGCGAAGAATCTCCTATTTTATCCTAGATTCTTCGCCGTCTCTGACGGCTCAGAATGACATTTGGGGTGCTTTGCAGAGGTCTCGTCACCAAAAGAGTGGTTGTACTATAGCTATATTATTACAGAGAAACTGTCAATAGAAAATCCTTCACACCTTAGCTATCAAAAGTACTAATCCCTCGTATACCACCCACATAAAGGCCACAAACACGTTGACAAAGATAGGGATATATCCTAGAATTTTAGTTTACACAAGTGCGGACTTTGAGACCTTGAGAGGGTCATTCTTCAAGAACGGGGAGAGATTTTTCTCTTTTGCCATAGGTTAGCATGTGGCCATTTATCTCTGACTGGGATTACCTTCGTGAGTGCCTGGTGTTGTATCACCCATCTACCGGCGGGGGTGGGCATTAAGATGTTTTTTTATTAAACTTACGGTATGGTTAATAAAGGTATACGAGTTGGTGACTGGGGGTTCTTTGGACTCCTTATCTTTGCCTCCGCCCTAGCGCACTTCCTCTTTATATTCTTTGTCCCTATGGGTCACCTCTTAAGAGCGGAGCTGTTTAGGGGTGCCTATGAGCCAACACCCATATCCATACCGCTGGTCTTTGAGTTTGTCAAGGCCGGTGATGAGGTGGAGGAGCTTGCTAAAAGGGAAGAACTTTGGAGAGAAGAGCAGGAGGAAAAAGAGGAGGAAGTTGAAGAGGAAGTAAAACGCCAGCAGTTTGTTGACACGGCTGATAGTGCTATTGACGAGGAGGTAGAGGCAGAGACAGACATGATAGGCGAGAAAGGTACACTTGCCCGAGATACTGTCCCTGATGAAGGCCCTCCAACAGAAGAACCCAGGCTAGACGGTGATTCCGAGATACCAGCCATTGGCGGATCCCCGGGTACAGGCCCTGGCTACGCCGAGGGATTCGCAGAGATGCTAACCGATGTTTTGGAGGTAGAGGAGGCTGAGACCAATGAGTTCGAAGAGGCAGATGAGGCTGACAGCACTATGGAGGGTGAGGAGTTAGTTGAAGCGGAGTCAGAGGAAACCGTCTCTGAAAACCTGCCATCAGATGAAGACACCCTGACCGCGGAGGTGACTGCGCAGGAGACCCAGACCACAGAGACGCAGTCAGAGGGGGTCCAGGGTACAGAAGCGCTGGAGGAAGGTTCCTATCTGGAGAAAAGGCTGGGCCTACTGGAAGAAAAACTTGATAAGGATATAGAGGGCCTGCTTACTACTCGGGAAAGACCCAAGGAACTTGCGTATGTACCGCCTATGGAGCCTCGAGAACGAAGGCAGGAGGCCAAGAAGGCCCCGGAAAAAAGGCAAAGAAAGAGCACCTCCAGAAAGGCAAGAAAACCAAAGGTGGCCATCAGCTTCAACGCCAAGACACTTTTCGGTGGAACGATAGAACCCACCTATGAGAACGAAGACGCCAATGCCCCCAGGGAGGGACAAGAGGCATTTACCGTGGCAAAGGACGAGTATGCACCCTACTATCGCCACATCCGCGACAGGATTACATGGTATTGGGTACTCAAATATGGTACAAGGGCAGAGATAAATCTAGAGACAAAAAAGAATGTACCCGTCATAATAGAATTCAAGGTGTACCCCAGTGGGGTGATAGGGGCAGTGAAGGTTATAGATGAGGCGGGGAATCACTTGCTCGCCTCCTATATAAAGGAGACTATTGCCGAGACACGTCTCAACAAATTTCCCTCCTATGTTGAGGAGGAGTTTATAGACGTACGGTTTAACTTTTATTTCTTTTAACGGAGACCCTTGAAGAACCCTGCGCCGGCCTCAGGCGGATCAGAATGTAGCGTGCGAGCCACGCCGGAGGCTGAAAGCCCACCAGTTAGTTTGGAGGGCGGGTCTGTCATGCC
>JBHIBD010000117.1:0-3465 GCA_046758865.1 Candidatus Brocadiales bacterium
GGATGAGATGAGACAGAAGGGCTTTAATTACCAGGGTATCGGCAGGAGATAGTCTGCCTGCAACTTCAAACCGCATTGCTCTTTTTATGTAGGGACAGGCCCGCCCAACTAATGGCGGGTCTGCCTATGGCACGATCTTTAGACCTATATGCTATCCCGGCAGAGTAGAGAGGAGTTTTTGAACCCTGTCCGCATCGGACAGACCTAAAGGTCTGTCCCTACGTCTTAAATTTTTGAATCTTGTGTAGGGACAGGTCTTTAGACCTGTCCGAAAGGTTTATATGTAAACCAGCCTTTATTGTTTCCCCTTCCTACACCTTATCAGGCCGCACAGGCCTAAGATATTTACCCTTTCCCAGCGTTCTATAGTGAGGCCGGCTGCCCCTATGGTGGCCTCGAAGTCTATATTCTTTCCTAAACCCATTGCCCTGCGGATAGGAGAGAAAAGCCGCTCTAACCGGGAAACCACCCCACTGGATGCGCCGATATAGTTAAGGACATAAATCTCGCCCCCGTCCTTACAGACCCTCTTCATCTCCTTTATAACCTTTAAGGGCTCCGGCACTACGGTTATCACATGGGCAGCTATCACCTTGTCAAACCGCCCATCTGGGAAGTCCATCCTGCTGGCATCCATTTCGTATATATCTACATTAGAAAGACCCAGGGCGGCTTTCCTTTCTTTTGCCTTCGCCAGCATCTCCCCGGAAATGTCTATACCCACCAGTCTGGCGTGTTTGGGGTAATGAGGTAGAGACACCCCTGTGCCCACACCCACCTCCAGTATCTCCTCGCCAGGCTTGATGTCCATGAGCCTTACCGCCGCCAGCCTCCCGGGGGCGTAAAGCCTCCCGAAGACGCTATCATAAAAGTGGGAATAAACGGCGTATATACTCTTTACTCTCTCTGTTTCCATCTGACCCAACTAATAGAAACCTCTGCAAAACTTTGGATTTTCGCCTTCTACTCGCCCAAAAACGTGGCGAGTAGCTCTGAAGGGCTTGTCGCCAGGGGCGACCCTGTAGGCTGCCTCAAGACCCGCCTCGGGCGGGATAAATCAAGCCCCTACAAAACTAAAGGGTGGGTAGGGCAAGTCTTCTCGACCTGCCATAGCGCAGGAGAACAAGTTCGCTGAAAGCAAATCTGCCTCTGGCATGACCCTGCGCTACCCGCTCCATTTGTCATTGCGAGCCGAAGGCGAAGCTACCTTGCGCCCAAGCTGTCATTGCGAGCGAAGCGAAGCAATCTCATGAGTGACAGGAGATTACTTCGGGGCTACGCCCCTCGTAATGACAAAAGTAGTCACACGGTGCGTAGAGACACACCCTGCAACTAACTAATTATTTACCAGAACCCTGCATATAGAGTCCTGGATGTGTTTAATCTTTGAGTTAGAGACATTAAAGTCGTTGATGAGGATGGAGAAGGCCAGTGTCTGGCCGCTGAGGGTCTCGACATAACCCGAAAGGGAGCTCGCCTTGTATATATGACCCGTCTTTGCCCTCACCCTTCCCCTATAGGGTTCCTCCCTGAGTCTGCGGCGGAGGGTACCAGTCGTACCAGATACGGGCAGTGATGAGTAAAAGACATCACCGTCTTTGTGTCTATACATGAAGGCAAGGATATCAACCATCATGCGAGGAGAGAGCCTGTTGTTTCTCGAAAGTCCAGAACCATCGGCGACTCTGTACCTGTCAGGGGTGTGCCCCAACTCTAATAAGAACTCTCTCAGCACCTCCAGGCCGGCAGCAAAACTGCCCTCTCCCTTTATCTCCATCCCAAGGGTCTTCAGTATCTGCTCTGCGTAAAAATTTTGGCTCCTTGTATTGGCAACCTTGACCGACTGCGCCATTGTTGAGGCCGTCGAGGTCAATTCGTGCAATGCCAAGGAAGATTTTCTGTCTCTCTCGGCAATCAATCGCACCCGGCCCCGTACTTTAATACCCTCTCGCTCCAAGACCTCTTTAAATACACTGGCGAGGAATAGTGGCGGGTTGTCTACCGTCACAAAGTATGTTACTGGAATGTGCCTGCGATTAATCTCTCCCCTGATAAATATCTCGTTGGCGCCAGGCTTCTTATGGACGGTGACCTTTGCACCCTTCTTTGCCTTGGTCACACGACAAGAATTGTGCACCGTTACGTACCTTGTATTGGGTTCCGTGATAATCTTTACCCTGCCGTTCCCCCGAGATAGCACACGGAGTTCTATGCAGTTATCGTTAAAGGACAGTCCACTGACCGGGGCACTGTACCAACTGGAGAGTTGGTTCCTTGGCCAATCGGGGTGGACGTACTCCCTGTCAAACCATGTATCGTCAGCAATGATATCCCCACCGACCTCCCTTATGCCGGCATCACTTAGCGCTGCTGCCCAGCGTTCCAATACAGCCGTGCTTCGGCCTTCATAAAAACGGCCTGATATGTTCGGGTCGCCACCGCCCCTGATAACTATATCACCATCTAAAATTCCCTCTCTGGAGATATCGCCGCGGCGGTAAACAGTGGTCTTAAATTGATACTCGGCCCCCAAGAACTGAAGCGCGGCGGCAGTAGTAAGGAGTTTCATATTGGACGCCACTATGAAAAGCCCATCGCCGTTGAGGCTAAAGAGCACCTTCTCATCTGGGAGGGAGACGATGTGGATTCCAGTAGAGGCACCCTCCAACAGGGGGTTCGACAGGATGTGCCTAATATCCTTCTCTGAAGTTCCCTTGACGGGTTCTGCCCAGAGATGGGCCTGGAGGGCAATAAGAACCAGACATGCGGCGAGAGCCAGTTTTAGTGCTGAAACTGCTCCCTTTGTTTTTATCTCTTTACACCGACTTGATACCCCAACCATCCTAATGGTGGCCAGAACGGGAACAGATGCAAGCGTAAATCACAACCCTCTCCACCCCTACCTCTTTTTCACCTTAGACCTTTTCTTCGCCTTAGCCCTTACCCTGACCTTCTTTTTAACCTTGACCTTTACCCTTTTCCTCTTTTTAACCCGTACCTCTGGTCTTTTTAATACACCTTTAATAAGCTTAAGCGACTCCAGTTTGTCCAGCGGCTGAGTTAATACCCCCTGGGCACCAGACCTCACCAGAGATGCCTGGTAGCGTTTGGACTTCTGAGCCGTCATCATCAGTATCTTCAGCCCCGGGGCGAGTTCCTTAAGTTTATTAAGGATGTCAAGGCCGCTGACCTCATGCACGTCCTCGCCGATTATGGCCAGGTCCATCATTCTCTCTTCTACGATACTAACGCTCACAGGGACGGTTAGGGCGACCTCCGTCTCATAACCGTGGAGCTCCAGGTGGTCACGGAGTTCATCCACTGTCTGGCGCTCATCTTCGACTATAAGTACCCGTGCTCTGGCCATTTGTATCAGGCGCAGCAGCCCGCCTCCCTCATTAAGTCTACCTTTTTATATTTTTTTCTCCCCTCCGTCCAGTAAATATTTTAAAATTTTTCCCCACC
>JBHIBD010000118.1:0-3397 GCA_046758865.1 Candidatus Brocadiales bacterium
ATATGACCACTGACTACAAGGCCACTCTAAACCTACCTGTTACAAAATTCCCCATGAAGGCAGACCTCACCCGGAGGGAGCCTGAGATACGAAAGAGATGGGACGCTGAGGACCTCTACGCACAGATACGAAGGGCCAGAAAGGGAAAGGAGAAATATATAGTCCATGACGGCCCCCCCTACCCCACCGGCGACCTCCATATAGGCACGGGACTGAACAAAATCTTAAAGGACTTAATCGTCAGATATAAGACGATGCGGGGTTACGACGCACCATTTATCCCCGGATGGGACTGCCACGGACTCCCCATAGAACACAGGGTAATGCAGTCGCTCACAAAGGGCAAAGACCCACAGAAATTGGATGAGCTGCTCGAAGAGGCAAGAGACGAGTCGAAGAATACAGGCCAGCTCCGTGCCAAGACGAGGAAGATGCTCTCCTCTTTACTTATTCCAGAGGAGAAGGCCGAGGCACCTGAAGGCAGGGCCAATAAGCCCACGATACGTAAGCTCTGCAGGCATTATGCCGAACTCTACGTCAACCTCCAGAAGGCGCAGTTCAAGGCCCTTGGCGTATCGGGAGACTGGGATAACCCGTACCTGACACTAAACCATCAGTACGAGGCTGCCGTCATAGACACCTTTGGGAAGCTGGTAGAGGGCGGATACGTCTACCGTAGCCTGAAACCCATCCACTGGTGCACACACTGCGAGACCGCACTGGCCGAGGCGGAGCTGGAATATGATGAAAAGACAAGTCCCTCCATCTTCGTTAATTTTAAGCTGGCAGATGACGTTACCGACCTCTTTAAGGGTATAGGCCCGGAAAGGGACGTGCATATCCTGATATGGACCACAACCCCCTGGACCATACCTGCAAACCTAGCCATCGCCGTCCACCCTGAGTCGCACTACGCCGCCGTAAGATACACCAACCCCATCACCCAAAAGAAAGAGGTCAGTATCATGGCCCAAAGCCTCGTGGAATCGGTCATGGAGAAGCTGGGCATAAATAATTCCTTTGAGATACTGGGTTCAGCCCTGGGAAGAGACCTAAAAGAACGAAAATACCGTCACCCCTTGAGATATCCTCCGGGATTGGGGGCAACGGCTAGCTCCATGGTTATACAGCTTGATGCACTCAACCTGTGGATGCACGGACGCATAGTCACTGCAGATTATGTCAGCCTCAAGGAGGGCACGGGTTGTGTCCACACCGCACCAGGCCACGGGCAAGAGGACTACCAGACGGGACTAAAATACAAACTGCCCATCTTCAGCCCTGTAGATTCTCAGGGAAGATTCACCCACGAGGCAGGGGATTTCATAGCGGGTCATGGTGTATATGAGGCAAACCCCAAGATAGTTGAGAGACTGGAAACCGTGGGTGCCCTTGTCCATAAGACCTCACTCAAACACTCATACCCACACTGCTGGAGGTGCAAACAACCTGTAATATTCCGCGCAACCAAGCAGTGGTTTATAAGCCTAGACCACAACGATCTGAGAGGTCGTGCACTCGAGGCAATAAAAAACACACAGTGGGTACCTGCCTGGGGCATGGACAGAATTGGCGGCATGATACATCAGAGGCCAGACTGGTGCATCTCACGCCAGAGGTCGTGGGGAGTCCCCATACCCGCCTTTCACTGCGAGGACTGTGAAGAAATCTTGCTGACATCAGAGACAATCTACCATGTCAGGGATGTCTTCAGGGAAAAAGGCTCGGATAGCTGGTTTATACTCGATGCAAAGGATTTCCTACCTCCCGATGCAAGCTGCAAGAAATGCGGCGGTAAAAGACTTTGGAAGGAGATGGACATCTTTGACGTATGGTTCGAGTCAGGCTCCAGCCACCACGCTGTACTGCACGGCAACAAAGACCTCTCCTTCCCGGCAGATGTCTATCTGGAAGGCACCGACCAGCACCGCGGCTGGTTCCAACTATCATTGCTCCCCTCTGTAGGTGCCTGGGGCTCTGCGCCATTCCGAATGGTGCTGACCCACGGCTTCGTGGTGGACGAAAAGGGGGAAAAGATGTCAAAATCCCTGGGCAACTTTATTTCCGTTGAGGATGCCCTTGGGCGTTTTGGGGCCGATATAATCAGACTCTGGACCTCCTCGCAGGACTACAGACAGGACATAAATACGTCCGTGGCACTGATGGGCCGCATGTCGGATGTGTACAGACGAATCAGAAACACCTTCCGCTATCTGCTGGGCAACCTCTACGACTTTGACCCCTGCGCAGACAACGTGGACTACGGTGAGCTCCCTGAAATAGACCGCTGGGCACTCAGCAGGACGCAAGGGCTTATACAGTCCGTAACACGCGCCTTTGAAGACCTGGAGTTCCATAAGGTACACCACTCAATACACAACTTCTGCGCCGTTGATATGAGCGCCTTCTACCTCGACATACTAAAGGACAGACTCTACACTGCGGGCAAAAAGTCGAAGGAGCGGCGTGCTGCACAGACCGTCCTGCATAATATACTACACACCCTGGTAAAAATCTCGGCACCGCTGCTGGTCCACACCGCTGAGGAGGTATGGTCATTTATAGAAGAAGAACACAAAGACGAGCCCCTGTCCAGCGTACACCTGACCACATGGCCGGAGGCTAGGGAGGAGTGGGTGGACAGGGAACTGGAACAGCGATGGCATGAATTAATTGGGGTTAGGGATTTTGCTTACTGCGCACTGGAAACCATTAGAAAAGGTAAAATAATAGGTCAATCCTTAGAGGCTAAAGTCACTTTATACATAGAAGATAAAAGGTTGTATAATCTATTAAATGAACGCCAAGACGGCTTACCCTCCCTATTCATTGTATCTGAAGTTGCGCTAATGAATGAACCGTACAAAAACCAGTCTCACAAAAACGTTCTCCACAGTGAAATGTTGGGGGCTGGTGGAAATATAAGATATACCGTAGGAGTGGACAAATCAGAAAATCCTAAGTGCGGGAGGTGCTGGAACTACTTTGCAAGCGTAGGCAAAAACTCCAACCACCCCACCCTGTGCTCAAGGTGTGTTGCGGTAATAGAGGCAATATAAATAAGCAGCTCTTAGCTGGGTAAGACCTTCACAAAAGAATGTAGGGACAGGTTTTTAAATCATGCCATAGGCAGACCCGCCTCTGGCGGGCCTGTCCGCTTGCGGACAGACCTGAAGGTCTGTCCCTACGAACCTTACAAAAGTTGTTTCAATGTCTTGTGTCATTCTGAGAAGAATCTCGTAGGGGCACGACATGTCGTGCCCCTACTTCAGGCTCGATAAATCGAGCAACTACATTTTATCTGTAGTTGTGCTACAATTTTTACCTGTAGTTGCCCCATTCATGGGGCATAGAAAGTCTGGTGAGGGTGCCGCAGGGCTTCAGCCCTGCGGGATGG
>JBHIBD010000119.1:0-3091 GCA_046758865.1 Candidatus Brocadiales bacterium
GGTCAAGACCGCCATGCAAACCCTGCAGGATGGACTTGACGACCTCGAAGACGCCGTACTCCAGGAGAACGTCAACCTGGCAGTAAAACTGGCCCATGAAATAGATGAGGCCGCTCACTTTATCTGCGATATAGACCTCACCCGTTCCGCACTATCAAAGGATGAGCAGAGGGAGTTCGAGAGGCTTAGAAAAAGCCTACACTTCCGGGTAGATAGTATGGCCCTGGCGGCAGACGAAGGCCTCACCAACGTAGTGCTAGACGAATCCTATAAGGTAAGGGAGGCCTGCGACACCTGCCATGATGTGTTCAAGAAGAAAAAGAAAAAATAAAACGCCTGCAGGTGTCTTTACTAGCCCATTGAGCCATACCGTAAGCTGTAACGCAGTCATTACCTCAGTAGTACGTACCTCGGATTAAACCCCATCAGCGTAGTTAGAAAGGGATTAAAAAAGGACAGGAGAGGCCTGCGACACCCACCACGATTCGCCTAATAAAAGATAACTGCGCAGGCTCACTTGTTGGAGAAGTAAAAGGTGTTAAAAACCTCTAGGCAAAGGAAACACCTGCGAAGACCTGGGTCCCCCCCAATCACCTCAAGATGAATCCCAGACCTAGCTCAAACACGGAGGCCATAACCGTCCAAACCATGCATACGACCGCCACCCCCAGGTTCTCCCTCGGTCGTTCGGTCTTGGCCCTACCCGAATAATAGAAGGCCGTACATGTCAGGGCCAGGGTCACTGCCTCCAGGGTAATGGTGTCTGTCTCACGTCTAAAACCCAAAAAAATCCCCACACCATTCTCTATTAGTGCCACAAGAATAACAAAGAAAAGGAAAAGGCGTGCACGGCCGACTGCCTTGAGCGTTAAGGCGTTCCTCGAACGGGCCACAAAGAGCAGGGCGAGAGACGACAGAACCAGAATAACCCCTTCTAAGACAAAGTCTAGAGCAAGCAACGTTTACCCCATATTTTCAATCGACAGTCGAAGCAAACTGGTGGGAGAGCCACCCCCGTACAGCTCTAGCCCAACAAGACCCAGTAAGAGAATATGATTGTTGCCACCACCCCTCTCTACGCTGGATTTTCGCCCCTATCCGCTGAATGTGTGGACCGGCGCCGGGCTAAGGCTTTGCACCTATCGTCTGGCAGTCGCCACATAGACCGTGGATCTGCATGCGGTGGGATTCTGACCTGAACTTATACCTCATGCATACCTCATCTTGCAAGCGCTCTATTGCCTCATCTGTGAACTCAATTATCTTACCACAGCTAGAGCACACCAGATGGTCGTGGTGCTCGTCCCCGTGGACGTGTTCGTAGTGGGAATGTTTCTCTCCAAAGATTACCTCTCGGAGGTGTCCGCTCCTTACAAGCAGCGCAAGTGTGCGGTAAATAGTGGCCTTGGACACGCGCTGGTGGTCCTGTCTAAGGCTTAACAGAATGTCCTCTGCCTCAAAGTGTTTGTGAGTCGCAAACACTCTCCTGAAGATGGTCTGTCTCTCAGGAGTGTACTTCAGGCCCTTAGACTCCAGATATTCTTTAAACCTCTGTTCTTCTACTTGTATCTCTTTATCGGACACCACAGTTCTTCGTTGACGGTAATAAAAAAAACCCGTCCGCCTTAACGGACGGGTTCCTATAAATAACTCCGGCAGTGACCTACTCTCCCGGCCGTTCGCCAGTACCATCGGCGCAAGGGGCTTAACTACCGTGTTCGGGATGGGAACGGGTGTTTCCCCCTTGCTATGGCCACCGGAAATAAGCCTTATAGACAACGAAATAGTGGAAAAGGTACACATCACCAAGCTAAATAGGGCAGCCAAGCTCCTCGACAGATTAGTACCAGTTAGCTAAGTACATTACTGCACTTACACATCTGGCCTATCAACCTCGTAGTCTACAAGGTGTCTTTCTCCCTCAAGGGGATGCGATACCTAATCTTGGAGGGGGCTTCACGCTTAGATGCTTTCAGCGTTTATCCCTTCCGAACTTAGCTACCCAGCTATGCCGCTAGCGCGACAGCTGGTACACCAGAGGTTCGTCCATCCCGGTCCTCTCGTACTAGGGACAGCTCTCCTCAAGTATCGGACGCCCACGGCAGATAGGGACCGACCTGTCTCACGACGGTCTAAACCCAGCTCACGTACCGCTTTAATCTGTGAACTCCAGAACCCTTGGGACCTTCTCCAGCCCCAGGATGCGATGAGCCGACATCGAGGTGCCAAACCTCCCCGCCGCTATGGACGCTCGGGGGAGATCAGCCTGTTATCCCCGGAGTACCTTTTATCTGATGAGCGATGGCGCTTCCACACGCAATCCACCGGATCACTAGGCCCTGCTTTCACACCTGCTCGACATATTTGTCTCGCAGTTAAGCCTCCTTCTGCCCTTACACTCTACATGCGGTTGCCAAGCGCACTGAGGAGGCCTTTGGACTCCTCCGTTACCTTTTAGGAGGAGACCGCCCCAGTCAAACTGCCCGCCTACCACTGTCCCAGACCCGGATTCACGGGACCCGGTTAGGACCCTAACACAGTAAGGGTGGTATTTCAACGGCGACTCCATCCGCCCTAGCGGGCGGATTTCACAGTCTCCCACCTATCCTACACATACTATGCCAAAATCCAATAGTAGGTTACAGTAAAGGTTCACGGGGTCTTTCCGTCTTGCCGCGGGTACGTGGCATCTTCACCACGACTACAGTTTCGCCGAGTCCCTCGTTGAGACAGTGCCCAAGTCGTTACGCGTTTCATGCGCGTCGGAATTTACCCGACAAGGAACTTCGCTACCTTAGGACTCTCATAGTTAGAGCCGCCATTCACCAGAGCTTCGGTTCTCAGCTTCTCCCGTCCGAAGACGGGATGACCGATTCCCTTAACTTTCTGGCATCGAGCACGCGTCAGTCTGTATACGTTGACTTTTGGTCTTAGCACAGACTTGTGTTTTTAGTAAACAGTCGCCAAGGCCTCTTCTCTGCGGCCCCTTCAAACACTACAACCCGAGGATTATAGCACTCAAAAAGGCACTCCTTTTCCCGAAGTTACGGAGTAATTTTGCCGAGTTCCTTAACGAGGGTTCTCTCGAGCG
>JBHIBD010000120.1:0-3041 GCA_046758865.1 Candidatus Brocadiales bacterium
GAAAGTCTTTTGATAACCCAAGGTGTGAAAAGTGAAGGATGGCTGGGGAACTAGGATTCGAACCTAGACAAACAGATTCAGAGTCTGTCGTGCTACCGTTACACTATTCCCCAACCGGTTACTTAACCGCAACTCATACCTAGCAAAAAGCATCCCACGAGTCAAGGTCTTTCGATGGTGGGGGCAACTTCAAGGGCGTCTCTCATCAACTCGAATACCTCGGTGTTGTCCATGTGGCCGCTGACGGCCTCTGCCCCAGGGCCCTGGGCCCAGATGGGGACATCCTCTGCCGTATGATAATCATGCGCCCACCTCACCTCCACCTTTTCGCCCCTCTTGGGTAGGCGGTTTTTGGGACCCGTTACTGCCAGACCGCCCGTCTCGTGGTCTGCCGTAACTATTACCAGTGTCTTATCCGCTAACCCATTCGTCTCCAACCATTCCACCACCGCGCCAACCGTCTCGTCAAATGCGACGGTCTCGTATATCACTGCTATCTTGTCGTTATTGTGCCCTGCGTGGTCTATGCGGCCACCCTCTACCATAAGAAAAAACCCGTCAGGGTCTTTTGACAATACTTCAAGTGCCTTCAGGGACATCTCTATCAAAGACGGTTCGTCCAACCTCCTCTTCATGGCAAAAGACATGTGGCTCGGGGCGAAGAGACCAAGGAGTTTAGTGGTCTGTGCGGCATCTAGTTGTTCCAGCTCCCTTTTTGTGTAGACCACGTCATAGCCGATGTCTCTCGCCTCTTTAAGGGGTACGGTGGTCCAGACCCAAGCACCTCCGCCCATGATTACATCTGGCTGGGAGCGGTGCATATAGTCCTCCGCAATGGCCCTTGAATTCTTGCGCGAGGCTTCATGTGCGGCGAATGCGGCAGGGGTAGCATGAGTGACCTCTGTGGTGGTTACCAGCCCAGTTGACTTACCCACGTCTTTGGCTATTTCCAGGATGGTCTTGTATTCTTCTCCTCGCTCAGACTGCCCTATGATGCCCCTTTTTGTCTTATGTCCCGTGGCCATGGCGGTGGTGGCTGCCGCGGAGTCGGTTATCAGGCTGTGCAGGGAAAAGGTAGAGACATAACCTGAGTGTTCGAGTCTCTCCATATGGAGCTCACCCGGTGGGCCGTGGGCAAAGCTCCTTGCCGCTGCCAGATGTGCCCACCCCATACCATCGCCCATAAAGAGGATAATATTTTTTGCCCCGTTTCTGTCAGTGTCGGCCAGGGCCTGCCCTTCCGCCGTCCGCCCAGGCGGACTAAGGAGGGCCTGGACGGGTAGAAATAAGGGCACCAATATCAGACAGGCAATCAACGGGTAGCGCATGGTTATGTAAAGCCGTAGGTTCACCACACAAAAGGCGCCGCTCTTGTAGACAAACGGCTTACACTAGAACACGTACAAAGCGTTGTCAAGGCAAAAGGCCACACCTCGGACGAAAGTTCGAACATCACCACCATAAACCCCATCACAAGCCCCTTTCCCTGTCATTGCGAGCGTAGCCCTCCTTAGCCCCTCCGGGGCGACGGATGGGCGTAGCGAAGCAATCTCTTGCAAAAGAGCGGGATTGCTTCGGGGCGAAGCCCCGAAGCAATGACGTCGCCCTATCCCCTGGGGTGGAACTTTTTGTGGATGTGCTTCAGGTGCTGGCGTTCTATGTGGGTATAGGTCTGGGTGGTGGCGATGTTGGCGTGGCCCAGCATCTCCTGCACGCTTCGGAGGTCTGCCCCGCGCTCTAATAGATGCGTGGCAAAGGAGTGCCTCAGGCTGTGGGGCGAGATTTCCTTTACACCGGCCTTTCTCGCATGGTTCTTTACTATCCGCCAGACATCTTCCCTCCTCAATGGTCGCCCGGCCCTGGTCAAAAAGACGGCCTCGCAGCGACCTCTGTCCAATTTAGGTCTTGATCCATTGAGATATCTGGTCAACGCCTCACGGGCCTTTGTGCCCAGGGGCACGATGCGCTCCTTATTGCCCTTACCGTGGCACCTGATATACCCTCCTTCCATGTTCACGTCCACCATGTTGAGGGTGGCCGTCTCTGAGGCCCTGGCCCCCGTGGCGTACATCACCTCCAGTATGGCCCTGTCCCTCCAGCCGTAAGGCCGCTCCAGAGGAGGGCTCTCTAGCAACTTCTCAACCTCTCGGCAGTGTAAGACCTCTGGGAGGCGCTTCCAGAGCTTTGGTGCATCCACGCCTGCAAGTACGTCCTTCCTCAGGTGCCCATCCATGACCAAGAATTTGTAGAAATGCTTTATGGCCGAAAGGTTTCGAGAGACGCTGTTGACATTCAAACCCCGCTCCTTCTCAGCAGACATATAGAGGTTGAGGTGCTCGGTCTTCAGGTCCTCTGGTCTCTCTATGCCCCACTTATCTAAGAATCCCATAAATTTCCTGAGGTCGTTCCTGTAGGCGAGGACGGTGTTTTTGGAGAGGCCGCACTCCAGGCTTAGATAATCGAGAAAGGACATTACCAGTTCCTTCATGCCAGTGGAGTTTTTAGTGGTGGTCACTTTGCGCCCTCCACCGGTGGCACTATTTGAGACAGGTCGGCAACCCTGGGGGCGTAGAGTTGGTTTATATTCTTTATGAGTACTAATCGGTTGTTCCTCAGTCTTTTATCCTCCACGTTCACAAACACCTTGTCAAAAAACGTGTGCACGGGTCTGGCAAAGGTGTCGGAGAACGCTCTGGAGGCCTCTTCGTATTTTTTGTCATCTATGAGTGATGTTATCCTATCCTTGTTCCTTACGTATATCTCCCAGAGGGACCGCTCCTCCTCTTGCTGCAGGAGGTTTTCGTCTACCTCTCCAGTGGAGGGGGCACCCTTTCCTATGTTGAAGGTCCTTTCTACCAAGGTGACCAATTCCTGCCAGGCGGTGGTCTCTGAGATTTTGGAGATTACGTCGACTCTGTCAGAAAAATCGCTTACATTATCAAAGCCCGCACCCAACACGGCGTTAATGATATCGTACCTGTGACCCCTTTCCAGGAATGTCTGGTAGAGCCTGTCCCTGAAGAATGCGATTATTTCCTTTA
>JBHIBD010000121.1:0-2893 GCA_046758865.1 Candidatus Brocadiales bacterium
TACTCGGCGGTCATGGTGATATTGTCGTAGGCAGTGATGGTGAGCCTGTTGGCGGCGGCCTCGGCAAAGTGCATTGGCATCCAGATTACACCCTCCTTTATGTCGGTGATCAGTGCCCTGGTCTTTACCTTGCCCCTTCGCGTGGTTACCCTTACCCAATCACCGCCCTTTATTCCGTGCATGTCTGCATCAAATGGGCTTATCTCCACAAAGCACTCCGGCTGGACCTGTACACTCCCCTTGGAGCGGCGAGACATGGTGCCGCCGCCGTAGTGCTGGAGCGTACGGCCTGTGGAGAGGATGAGCGGGTAGTCCTTATCCGGCTCCTCGGCGGGCGGGCGGCAGGCGGGGGCGAAGAACTCGCCCTTGCCGCGAGTGAATTTGCCATCCTTATGCAGGTATTGGGTACCGGGGTGGTCTTTATCCGGACATGGCCACTGGAGACCTACCTCATCTATTCTCTCATAGTTTATGCCGCCAAAAAATTTGGAGGCGAGCGCGGCCAGCTCATCCCACATCTCACCTGGGTGGTTGTATTCCATCGGGTAGCCCATGCGGGTCGCCAGCTCGCAGACAATCTGCCAGTCGGGTTTCGAGTTGCCTATTGGCTTGACGGCCTTCCTTACCCTCTGCACCCTGCGTTCCGAATTGGTGAAGGTGCCGTCTTTCTCGGCGCACGATGCGGCAGGCAGGACAACGTCGGCATATTTTGCGGTTTCTGAGAGGAAAATATCCTGTGCCACCACGAACTCCAGTTTCTCAAGTCCGCTTATCACGTGGGCCTGGTCCGGTTCACTCATCACGTTGTCCTCGCCCACGAGATACATCGCCTTTAACCTGCCGTCATTTGCGGCCATGAAGCACTCAGGCATCTTGAGTCCCCTCTCTGTGGGCAGCTTAACCCCCCATGCCTTTTCAAATTTCTCTATAACTGCCGGGTCAGATACCATCTGGTAGCCGTGGAAGCGGTCGGGGTCGGTGCCCATATCGCTTGCGCCCTGGACGTTGTTTTGTCCGCGGAGTGGATTTACTCCTGTGCTTGGACGCCCTATCTGGCCGCAGAGCATGGCGAGATTTGCAATGGTGCGGACGTTCTCGGTGCCGCAGATGTGCTCAGTTATGCCAAGCGTGTAGTATATCCCCGCCTTTTCGGCAGTGGCATACAGCCTGGCCGCCCCTCTAATATCCTCGGCTGGCACACCAGTTATCTTTTCGACCCTCTCGGGTGTAATGTCCTTACAGTATTCTTTCAAGGCCTTATAGTTTTCGGTGCGGGTCTCTATGAATTCCTTATCCTCAAGTCCCTCTGAGACGATGACGTTCATCATTGCGTTGAGTAACATGCAGTCCGAGCCAGGCCTGAGTTGGAGGAAGTACTCCGCACGCTCGGCGAACCATATCTTGCGTGGGTCGGCCACGATGAATTTTGCACCCTTACGGAGCGCCTCCCTCATGTGGAGTCCGATGATGGGGTGGGCCTCAGTGGGATTTGCGCCTATTATGAACAAGACATCGGCGTCAGGAATCTCCCCAATGGAGTTGGACATTGCCCCGCTTCCGAAGCTCATGGCCAGACCGGCCACACTGGGGGCGTGTCAGGTACGGGCACACTGGTCGAGGTTGTTTGTACCGACGACCGCCCGGGCGAATTTCATGAGGATATAGTTCTCCTCATTTGTACATCTTGAAGAGCCCAGGACGGCTATGGAGTGGCTACCGTGCTTTGCCTTTATCTCGCTGAATTTGCTCGCCACGAGGTCGAGGGCCTCGTTCCAGGTGGCCTTCTCAAATCTGCCGTTTCTCTTTATAAGCGGGTCTGTCAGGCGGTCGGGGTGGTGTACGAAGTCGTAGCCGAAGCGCCCCTTTATGCAGAGGTTGCCGTTATTGGGTACGGTACCCACCTCCGAGGTGACCTTTGCCAGGCGGCCGGTTTCCTTATGGACGTTAAGGAACAGGTTACAGCCGACGCCGCAGTAGCCGCATACGGTCTTTACCTTCTTGAGCTGCCAGGCACGGCCCTTCCCCTCGGCCTGTTTCTCCCTCAGGGCGCCCACTGGGCACGTTGAGACGCACTGCCCACAGAACTCGCAGGTTGTGCCGAGCAGGGTGTGGCCGTAGGCGGGGCCTACTACCGTGTCGAACCCACGGTTTGTAAAATCGAGGGCATGGGCCTGCTCCACCTCATCGCATATCCTGACACAGCGTCCGCAGAGTATGCACTTGGAGTCGTCCCTCAGTATCATGGTGTTTGGGTCGGGGACGATGCCGCGAGGGGGTTCTTTAAAGAAGCGACTGCCCTTGAGGCCGTACTCGTAGGCAAGGTCCTGGAGGGCGCACTCACCGCATTTATCACAGGTCATACAGTCCAGGGGGTGGTCTGATATGATAAGCTCCAGCGCAAACCTTCGGGCCTCATGGACGCGCTGGGTATCGGTCTTTACCACCATGCCGTCCACGACCAGCGCAGAGCATGCGGGCACCAGGGGCCTCTTGGCCTTCTCTGCTTCTACCATGCAGACCCTGCAGGCGCTAAATGGCTCAAGACGTGGGTCGTGGCATAGGGTGGGTATCCTTATTCCAAGTGAGCTTGCCACCTGGAGTACGGTCTGGTCTGGAGTTGCCTCGACCTCTCTACCGTCTATGGTGAGCTTTAGCTTCTTTGCGACTTCTTGTTCAGTTGCCTGTATCATCGTAATGGTGAAGAATTTATGAGTATAAAGAATCAATATCTTATCACTTTATTTCGAGGCCGTCAAGTACTTAGAACACCATGGGGGTGCCGCAGGGCTTCAGCCCTGCGGGATTAAGCCCACGAAAGCGAACAATCTCAAAGGCCAGTGGAGCAAGGTATTTTGCATTGAAAGGCCCATTTACTGACCTATAATTAAAAATC
>JBHIBD010000122.1:0-2536 GCA_046758865.1 Candidatus Brocadiales bacterium
CGACGAGGTTTCTGCAGACGTTATACTCTTTAACACCTGTTCAGTCAGACAGCATGCCGAAGACAAGGTTTTTGCCCGACTCGCACAACTGAGGCAACGCAAGATTAAAGACCCGAGACTCATCATCGGCGTCCTCGGCTGTATGGCACAAAAGGAGGCCCGGGAGTTTTTCAAAAGGTTCCCGTACGTCGATATGGTCTGCGGCACCAGGATGTTCGACAAGCTGCCTGATTTATTGGATAGACTAAAAGACAATGGAAGGCATCTCCTGGCCGTTGACAAAGAGGACAATGTCACAGAGTACCCCAAGCGCCGCCCGCCTCACCAGCACCGTTACCAGACGTTCGTTACTGTCATTAGAGGGTGTAACAACAAATGCTCTTATTGTATTGTGCCATCTGTGCGAGGTCATGAAATAAGCAGGCCCATAGAAGAAATAGTTAAAGAGGTAGAGACACTGGCAAAGGATGGGGTTAAAGAGGTCACGCTGCTGGGGCAGAACATTAATACCTATGGTAACGACATAGCTGGCGGTGCCAATCTTGGGGCGCTTCTGAGGGCAATACATGATGTGGAGGGGATTGTACGTATACGCTTTATCACCTCACACCCCAAGGATATGACAACAAAAACACTGGAGACCATGGCAGCCCTGCCAAAGGTTTGTCGGCACCTCCACATGCCCGCCCAGTCGGGCTCAGATAAGATTTTGGAGCAAATGCAACGAGGGTACACAGCCGAATATTATATCAAGCTAACAGAAGAGGCCAGACGGCTCGTGCCAGGTATTACTATCGCTAGCGACTTTATTGTAGGCTTCCCAGGGGAGACGGCCAAAGACTTCGAGAACACGATTAGATTAATGGGGTCTGTCTGCTTTCAGAACTCATTTATTTTCAAGTATTCCCCCAGGCCTGGTACACCCGCCGCCTCGCTCCCCGACGACGTCCCGATGGAGATAAAAAAGGAGAGAAACCATAGGCTGCTGAGGTTGCAGTCAGAGATAAGTTTAAGGGAAAACCGAAAGATGCTGGGGAAGGTAGTAGAGATATTGGTAGAGGGGCCCAGCAAGAGCAATAAACAGAAACTAATTGGCCGCACCCCACAAAATCACATCGTGGTCTTTAATGGCCCGCTTGACCTAAGGGGCGAAATTGTGCGGGTGAAGATTTGCAACACTACCGCCCTCACCCTGTTTGGCGAGATTTATTCTGTTTGATGTCCTCAAAATTATTCTCTATACCCAGAACGGAGACGGTAATTACACCTGTTTGCTAGAACAGCCCTCGCTTTGCACTTGCCTGGTTGTAGGCCCGCAAGTCCTCCATGATGGCATCTTTTACCACAACCCTCTTTTTCTCAGGAAATCTCCAGCAGGCACTGTCACCGATGTCATTGTTCCAGAATAGCCTTACCTCCTTATCCACCTCGGCAAGTATCAAGTTGTTTCCCAGGTCCTCTCGGTCTTGAGCCAGGCTAAGGAGGGCGGTGAAATCGGCCTCCGTAAGGCCATCAATCCTTACACGGGCCAGGGGGCCGGTCTTGGTCATTGAGACGAAGCCGAGCGTATCGGTTGTGGAATCAAAGTTGCAAGGATTGTTTGCACCCATCATATCGCCGTTCATAACGATTCTTCTCCAAAATGTGCATTAGACTCTAAAAACCCAGACCTATGATAATTCATTTTACAGTGGTTGGCCCAGTGTCACGAAAGAGTACTACAAAACAGGCGACTAAAAAGGTATCTTTAGGCCCAATGACTTAAGGGCACACCAACCCTTTACGCCCTCAAATATGGTAAATAAACCGCCAAGACTTAGCCCCAACTGGACAAAGGCCGGATAGGAATAGCCCCTTGACATATAGGCCAGTACCAGTAGCACCACCCCAAACACCACCCGCAATAGGCGTTGTTTGCCGTCCAGATTACACTCAAACATGTAAGGCCAAAACCCTTCTGCCGACTAAGACATGGGCGAGGTGGGAGTCGAACCCACATGGGCTCATCGCCCAAGGGATTTTAAGTCCCTCGTGTCTGCCATTCCACCACTCGCCCCGTAAAAAATGGAGGCGGCTCCGGGATTCGAACCCGGGAATTACGGTTTTGCAGACCGTCGCCTTACCACTTGGCTAAGCCGCCCTTCCAGAGTCACATGATGAATTATATGTACAAGGTTAGAAATGTCAAGTATTTGTGTAAACGGTGGTAACACTTTATGTTGTTCTGTGCATTATATGTTATTTTTCAAATTATTTGTGATTATTATGTTGCCCTTTTGGAATTATGTGGTATACTTTTTTTGGTTTTATTTAGCCATAATCAGTAGTGAAAGGAGGTGTCACTGAGGCAACATAATTGGTTGAATTTACGAGGTTTGTAGTATTTATATCCCACAGTGCAGGTTCGTGGTTCTTTAAGCTATAAGGAGGTAATTGGGAAAATGGGTAGACTGTTTGTAGTCTTGATAGCAGCCGCTTTTGTGGTCTTTGGCGTTATGGCCGCTAATGGGGTGATGGCGGGTGAGGCCAAGGTGGT
>JBHIBD010000123.1:0-2463 GCA_046758865.1 Candidatus Brocadiales bacterium
ATATATTTTTTTGGTAAGGAAGGGGATTGAGAACCGGCGCATTTTCATCCAGCCTGCTTTTGACAGTATGGCCAAATACCTCTGCCGCTGCGGTTACAAGGTGAAGTCGAAACTTCAGTCAAGCAAGCAACTCGAAGAAAGATCTCTACAGCTTAGCCCCTTGCCGTCTCAATGTTCTAGTAGCGCAGAGGATTACTTTGAGAAACAATTATAGAGCCATGCGAACAAGGCGCCCCCGATCGCCCCGTCTACGATCGCATAAAGAGTCCCTACGATGACATTTCCGAGGGTTGCGGCTGGGTGGTAACCCGGATAAACAGAACTCATCATCTCAAGGAATGCCCCTCCATAGGGAGTCCAGAGTAGGTTCCCAACGCCAACGAACAAAAAACACAACCCCCAGAGAATAGCCGCAGCATAGGTCAGTGCCTTGACAGATAACCTCATGGATCTACCCTCCCTTCGCGGAATTGAATTATGATCATCGTGAAGTGCTGTGGTTTGCTTTATCACCTCCCTGCCTTTGGGTAAAGCTGAAAAGATCCGTTTTCACCGGGAAGCAACCTTGACTCTTTCCTAGTGATAGAGGTATAGCATGCACCATCCCACCCTGGAGGCGACCCATGAAGCTCTCCGCAGCGTTGTCTTGGTTTTCCAACGGCACAAAGGAGATCTCGGGGATATCCTTTTAAATCGAGACATGAATTCTTAAGGAGTAAATATGACGCCACTAGAAATTCTAGCAACCATTTTCGCAGTATTTGTCCTTGTAAAGCTTATCATTGTTACAGTATCCCCCAACCTTTGGATGAATGTGGCCGGTGCGATGCTGAAGGGTCAGGTGGTTACAACAGTAATCTACCTGGTGTTGGCTGGCATTGTTGGTCATTTTGTCTTTAGCGGCCTTACCATAATACAGATCGCTGCTGTGATGTTGCTGACCTCATTGCTGGCAGGAGCAGCGCTGGCGCCCTATTCCAGAGTCATATTAACCTTGGGAGAAGAGATGGTAAAAGAAGGTATAAATAAGGCGTGGCCGGCGATGGTGATTTGGGCGGTACTTGCAATCTGGGTGCTTTATACAGTTTTCGCTGGCGGAAGGTAGAATCTTATATAACCCAGTTACGAGGCGCCAGAATGGCAATAGTCGATAGGCGAGCAAGGGCCTTATCACCGAGGCTGAGTTTATGGAGAAGTTGTCGGCAGAGAGGGCGGGGTATCAGGGGTCGTTGCGGATGTTGAGGATTCTCACGGACCGGGGCACGGAGTATTGTGGGGCGCCGGAGCACCATGAGTATGAGCCCCACCTGGCCTTCAGAAACAATCTCCTGCGGGAAAAGGCCACGTTACCAGCGTTAACAATTCATTAACGCCTGTAAGGGTCATAAGTGCGTCCTTGATTCCTTCCCTAGACAGGGCTTCAGCCGCCGCATCTTTGCTAACAACACTCCCATCGGTAAATGCGTCTATGTGACTGCATTCGTGGGCCAAAATATATGGGTTGTTTACAGACCAGGCTTCCGCTGTAGCCGGTGATACGCAACCAAGAGTAAGGAAAGAACCTCCGCTCTCGTCCTCCTTATTCCACTGGCTACACGCCCTAACCACCTCAGCTTGAGACACGACCCTGACCTTGTACCCTCTGTAGGTGAACTCGTTCTGTGGATCGTGCCACCACAACGGGGAGGTGCAGGCCGATAGTCCGAAGATGAAGGACAGCAGAAGCGCTCGTGCCGAGGAGTCTTTCATCTCAGCCCCCTGTCCAGTTCCCCTGGGCGGATAACCCTGTGCGGGCCCAGGCCCAGGGCGACTTTGAACTCCCGCCGACAGGCAACACAGCGCCAGATGATCTTGGGAAGGCCCCCCGTCGTCGTCGCGTCCGAATAAAAGGAATATTGCGCATGATCTCACAGACAGTACGAGCATAAGCCATGCCACAACCGATAGATTTCTTTTCTAAGACGAAATAATGGTCTTTTTTCCTAGGTTTTTTCAGTCTAGAGGGATTGTGATCATTTAAAAAACCAGGGCGGAAACGCCCTGGTTTATCAGCTAAATGCCAAACCAGTAATTATTGCCCTTTACAAACCACCCTCCAAAATACCCCTTTCTTGCTCAGGAACCATGGTAGTTAACATCGAATCTGCACCTATCTCCCTTGGCTAAGGCTTCAATCTTACGGTAGCTCTTACCTTCGCCTTCGCTTCCGCCCGCGGGTTCATCTTCTGCTGCGGGGCGGTTGAGAACTTGATTTGAAGCAAATGTTGGAGATTGTCCTTAGAAGCCTGATTGGATTGTGCTGTTAGTTCCTGGCATAATAGGAATCGTGATGCTAAAGGAGGGACTACGGGGTAAAGAGGTTTTTAGGGACCGAGATTGGCGTTTCTTTTTTGGCCGACCAAAGGATGAAGTTCTAACTTCCACATTCTGGCTTGAAGTAAGTCTGGGGATTGTGGTCTGTTT
>JBHIBD010000124.1:0-2449 GCA_046758865.1 Candidatus Brocadiales bacterium
GTGGGAGGGTTGTCAAGGACAACAAGCAGAAAAGTCTAGGCTAGCCCAGAAATGGCTCGTCAAGTAAACACTCCAGAACACCCCTAAATAAACAGGGGGTCATGGAGAGGGTCACTGCCCTCAAACACATAACTTGAGACCCCTGCAAAAGTACTTTTTCATAGAGTCCAGACCAATTCTTCCTCCCCCATCAAGGGGGAGGGTAGGGTGGGGGTGAACGTTAACCAGAACATATTCATTTACATCAGGCTGACTTAGAGGACTAGGGTATCACCCTCCCCCCTTGCCCCCTCCCCTCAAGGGAGGGGGAACCGAAAGAAGTTTATAGACTTTCTCAGAGGTCTTAGCTTATGATTTCCCTTCCCTTCATTTCATCAGCGTCTAAAAAGAGAGACAATACAACAAAATCGTTACTCCCTCCCCCCTGGAGGGAAGCCCTTCGATGACGTGGTGAAAGGCTGCCACAAATCCTGTTGGATTGGAAGCTACAATAAATGGAGTTAAATCCTAACACATACTGGCATAGTACAATTTCGTACATACCGACATAATACCAGCGCTTTTTTATGAGCGTTCTGACTAGGCGTAAGCCACCAGTTTATAAAGGGATCGATGTTACTACAAAAATGTGGAATGCCTTGTCACAGCAATCTTGCAAAAATCCCATAGCTTTGGCATTGTGATTGCTTTTCTGAAAAGCTCTGTGAGCCTTTGCTGCTACGGAGCTACATTCGGTTGCATCTACAGGACAATCTATGTCGCCGAACGAGAGAGCGGTGACTCAATCGGGCCTGTTCAGGTGGGAAACTGTCTATAAAGAGTTTCTCGAAAAAGGGTTTGAGGCAAGTAAGTGGTTAGTTGGCCCTTTTGGTTATCAGCAACGGCAGCCTATACAAGCAGGGGTCTAATGAGTTTCGCCAGGAAATACTTTGGTAGTAATAGAGGGGTTATAGCTATCATAGTGGCCGCAGGTGCGGGAGTCCTGTTCGGGATGGTGGCATTAGGTGTAGATGTGGGGTATTTGTTCCTGGTGAGAAATCAGCTGCAAAATGCGGCAGATGCGGGTGCCCTGGCAGGTGCTCCCAAGCTCATTTATCTTTACGGTGGGACAAGCGGGAGCGAAGGAGAGGCAACGGCGGAAGCTATTGCGTATGCCCAACGTCATTTTGCGGCGGATAGGCCGATAGAGCCCGGAGAGGTAGACGTTGACATAAGTGTGGATGGAAGCGAGTTTGGGGTAGACGGCCCGTCTATAAGAGTCACCGTTAAGAGGACCCAAGAGACCATACCTGTTGCATTATTTTTTGGACGGATACTGGGCACGTCCGAGGCAGAGGTCTCTGCCACTGCTGTAGCAAGGTTGATTCCTGCTAAGGCGATATGTGATTTGCGCCCATGGGCGGTGTATGAAGACGAGGGGAACCCATTACAACCTGGCCAAGAGGTAATCCTTAAGTACAGTTCTAAGAAACCGCCTGACTGGCCTGTGCCAGGTTGGTTCAGTCCCGTTCGGGCACCCGGCGAACAAGGGGCTAATGCCTACAAGAATCATATAATAAATGGTTTCATCAATTGTGATAAACCTATTGAAGAGGGGGATTGGCTTGACCTCGAACCCGGAAATATGGTGGGGCCTACAGTTCAGGGTCTAGATGTGCTAACCGCAAGTGGAACGATATGGCCGATAGTGAAGATACCTATTTATAGAGAATCCCCCCCTAATCCAAGTCAACCGGTGCAGGTTGTAAGATTTGGTGCCGTTCTAATAACAGACTATTTGGAGCAAGGGAAGGGTAACAGCAAGGAGGCCCAGGTTCTGGGAGTGTATCAAGCTTCTGCTGAAGGCGGTGGGGTACCAGGGTTCACCACTGGACTATCGGACATATATGTAGTACAGCTAATACGGTGAACACGTCCTGAGGCCGGAGTCTTGGACAAAAGTTCGACAACTCAATTTATCCGCAGTTTTTGTGAAGGTCTTCTATATATATCTTGCAGACCAAAGACCCCCTTTGCCCCCTATTTTTGCAGACCTAATACGGCCTTTTCCACCTCTATATATCTAGGCAGTTCCGAGAGGAGCATACCGTTTTTGCTCCACGATGGGATGTGCTTTGGGTCTATTTCCAGCGCCATTTCGTAGCAGGTAAACTCTTCTTCAGGTGGTCTACCCATCTTGCCCAGTATCCAACCCATATTACTCCATGCCATGGCAAACTCCGGGTCAATCTCCAATGCCCTGTCGTAGCATTTGATGGCCTCCTGGTACCTGCCCAGCTGACCCAGGGCCACGCCCTTGTTGAGCCATGCCAGGGCAAACTTTGGGTCAATCTCCAGTGCTCTGTCGTAGCATTTGACGGCCTCCTGGTACCTGCTCAACCAGACCAGGGCTGTGCCCTTGTTGTACCATGCCTTGGCATACTTTGGGTCAATCTCCAGTGCTTTGTCG
>JBHIBD010000125.1:0-1800 GCA_046758865.1 Candidatus Brocadiales bacterium
TTTCGGCAGGTTTGCCAGACTCAGAGATGGGCGAACGGTTTCGATAGAGGAGTATGTTCAGACAAGGACGTAGCTGTAGTGCAGGGAAGTTCGTCTTGACTTTTTACCCCCCCACTCGTGCTATTTACAGGTGCTAACAGAAATTTCCTTGACGCGGCTCACACTTCTTTGTTAATATACGTTTAGATATCCCCCATGGGGGATATTGTAAAGAGAGGTCTTAACTATGCGAAAAACCTTAAAAGAGACATATCTTACTGAAACTGCCGAGAAAGATTTGCTTAACAGGCTCAGCCGGATAGAGGGCCACATCAGAGCCGTTAAGGGCATGATTGAGCAGGGTAAGTGCTGTGATGAGATTATTATACAGGTAGCTGCCGTGAAAGCCGCTACCACGCAGGTAGCGGTGGAGCTCCTCAGGGACCACCTGAAGTCCTGCGTGGTTACCTGCATGGAGGGCGGTGAGGGAGAGGTTATGGACAGGTTATTTAAGGCTGTATCTGTAGTGCTCAAGCAGTCATAAATTTTTTTCGATAAAATATCCCCCCCGGGGGATAAGGGGGGTTGTTATGAGAGATAAATTTCTAGCAGGTGGAGGCATCCTTGCAGCCGTACTTGCTTCATTCTGCTGCATAGGGCCACTCATACTTGCAGCGATAGGGATGAGCGGGGCCAGTTTCATTGCCCCTGTAGCCAAGTACAGACCGATTTTTATAGGGTTTACCTTTGCCTTGATTGGAGCGGCCTATTATTTCACCTACTGGAGAAAGGATAAGGCCTGCTGTCTAGAGGAGAGGCCCAGGAGACGCTGGGCCCAAGAGATTTCTCTATGGGCGATAACCGCGGTAGCTGTGGGTCTTGCGGCCTTCCCTTATGCCTGGGGCCACTTTGGAGGTGGAGACACAGGAAAGGCCATTGTACAGAACGACCTGAAGATAGTTACCCTCAAAGTGGAAGGTATGACATGCGCAAGCTGTGCCAAGACCGTTAAATCTGCCATATCTGAAGTCAGAGGCGTTAAGGCCGTAAGGGTTGATCTTAAGAGCGGTGAGGTAAGGGTTGGATTTGAAAAAGGAGCGAGTTTGACGTTTCCTTCAGAACTCTTGGCGGTCTTGGAGAAAAAGGGCTATAAAGGGGCTGTAGATGTAAATTCTTCAGGTAAAAGATAAAAAGAGGTGCACGTTTATGACACTGAATATTCGACTCTTACATACGCGGGACTGTCACGGCTATCAAATGGCTATGAGTGAGCTGGAAGTAGCCTTAGAAGAAGTAGGATTACCTGTAAGGTTTGAGGTAATTCTGGTGAACAACCAGATAGTAGCAGATCAATATAGATTTATTGGCTCACCCACCATCAGGATTAATGATGTGGATATAGAATCAGAGGCAGCAGGTGTTAAGAAATTTGGTCCGGCTAGTTGCAGACCCTATTTCTGGAAGGACAAATTTTACGACTACCCACCCAAGGATATGATTCTGGCTGTAATAAGGGAACACTTAGGGGCTAGGAGTAGGTAATAGATTCTGGAAACATTGCCACAAAGAGGCCTTTAAGACCCACGTCAAATTTTGGGGTCCTAAAGTGTCGATTCGGAGGGACCGCTTCTTTCAGAAAGGGGATTTTGGGCAGTGTCTGCATTATTAAAGTAAAAGTAGTCATTAGTCTAACCAACAAATCTACGAGATACCTAAAGAAAAACTTGAAATTGCCGCTTCCTTCCGGTAAGTAGAAACTGCCAGAGAAGCTGATAAAAACTATCAGCTCAAACTGCATTATGACAAGAAGACCTCTGCAAA
>JBHIBD010000126.1:0-1683 GCA_046758865.1 Candidatus Brocadiales bacterium
CCCCGAGTGAATATCAGCAGAATTAGGGATTTAACGTAGGAGACCCCTGCAAAATTGCCCCAATACTATGTGTCATTCTGAGCGAAGCGAAGAATCTCCACCAAGTTGTAATGGCAAAGCAAGCTTTGCCACTACAGCACGTCGGGGTTGACATTTGGGCATTTTGCAGAGGTCTTGTAAATAAACTTTACCGTGAAGGCCCGAACAGATAGAATAAATCCGTTGCCCCCAGTATTGACGAAGAACATAACACTGCAAGAATTTGGTGGTATATGAAGGTTCTAATTATAGGGAGCGGAGGTAGGGAGCACGCCCTCGCCTGGAAGATTGCTCAGTCCCCAAGGGTGGACAAGCTCTACTGTGCACCTGGTAATGCGGGTATAGCCCAGCTAGCCGATTGCATAGACATAGAGGCTGACAACATAGAGTCGCTGTGCAATTTAGCACTGAAGGAGAGGATAGACCTTACCGTAGTAGGGCCTGAAAAACCACTGGTAGTCGGAATTGTTGACAGGTTCCAGTCTAATGGCCTCAAAATTTTCGGGCCCACAAGGAAGGCAGCTGCCCTTGAAGGCAGTAAGGTCTTCTCGAAGACCGTGATGAGGAAGTATGGCATCCCCACTGCCGAGTTCCGGAGCTTTAGCAGTCTCGACCATGCCAGGAGATACATCAGCTCCCTGAGTCGCCCACCTGTGATAAAGGCCGATGGTCTGGCAGGTGGCAAGGGCTCAATAGTCTGCAAGACCCGGGAAGAGGCCCTGGATACAGCAGAACGTATCATTAAAGGAAAAATCTTTGGCGGGGCTGGTGGGAAGATAGTAGTAGAGGAATTCCTGGAGGGGGAGGAGGTCTCCATCCTGGCTTTTACGGACGGGAGCACAATAGTGCCCCTGGAGGCTGCCCAGGACCATAAGGCCCTATACGACGGAGACAAGGGCCCAAACACAGGAGGGATGGGAGCGTACTCACCCGTACCAATAATCACAGAGGAGCTTCATTACACAATAGAGAAGGACATACTTGTCCCTACCATCCACGCCATGAATAAGGAGGGTAGGCCATATAAAGGCTTACTTTACGTTGGGCTGATGCTGACCGCCGTAGGACCTAAGGTATTGGAATATAACGTTAGGTTCGGTGACCCCGAGACGCAACCCCTGTTCATGCGTCTTAAAGGCGACCTTTTGCCGATGCTCCTTGCCGTGGCAAAGGGAAGGGTGGAGACGGTTGATTTTGAGTGGGACCCCAGGTCGGCCATCTGCGTGGTGATGGCCTCGGGTGGTTACCCCGAGAAATATGAGAAGGGGGAGGTAATAAATGGGCTGGATTCCCTATCAGGCTTAGATGACGTCGTTGTCTTCCACGCAGGCACGGCAAGGAGACAGGGCAACATTGTAACAAACGGGGGAAGGGTGTTGGGAGTCACCGCCATCGGCGAGGATATTAGAGATGCACAGGGAAAGGCCTATGATGCGGTGGCAAAGATAGGCTTTAAAGGGGCTTACTACCGGAAGGACATAGGCGCAAAGGCCGTTCGTCCTGCAAGAATCCCTTGAAAGGGCCACAGTCTTTAGTTAACATATTTTTGGTGGCGGCGTAGCTCAGTTGGTAGAGCAGCGGACTCATAAGCCGCGGGTCACAGGTTCGAGTCCTGTCGCCGCTACCAATTTTTAAAGGACGTAC